>NZ_CM161518.1:4900000-5285000 GCF_056725225.1 Xanthomonas sp. NCPPB 2933 | reverse complement strand
ACGAACCTCTGGTGTTCCGGTTGTCACGCCAGTGGCATTGCCGGGTAGCTATGTTCGGAAGCGATAACCGCTGAAAGCATCTAAGCGGGAAGCGCGCCTCAAGATGAGACTTCCCGGGGCACAAGCCCCCTAAAGGAACCATATAGACTATGTGGTTGATAGGTCAGGTGTGTAAGTACAGCAATGTATTGAGCTAACTGATACTAATGATCCGTGCGGCTTGACCATATAACCTCAAGTTGCCTTGGTCCCAACGAACGTTGGTAGATCCGCAAACGCAAGCTACGTCACAAGTTAACTATGCGAGACGAGCGCCGTAGGTGCTTCCATACGCAAACGCTTGCACATCCTTGTGCACACGTTTGAGGAAGCTCCGACTGGCGACGCTCCAACCGTCTCCCTGGTGAAATTAGCGCTGTGGAACCACCCGATCCCATCCCGAACTCGGAAGTGAAACGCAGCTGCGCCGATGGTAGTGTGGCTCAAGCCATGCGAGAGTAGGTCATCGCCAGGGGCTTTACCCGAAACCCTCAGTCCAACAGGACTGGGGGTTTCTTTTTGCGCGGAATTCGGCGCGATAGTCCGAGGCAGAGGCCGGGAACCGAAAATTGACAAGAAGGCGCCGGGAAAATCTGCAAATGTCGCTCTGATCCCAGCTGCGTTTGAACACAGCGAAGCGGTTCTGGACGAAAACCGCGTCAAGCATACTGACGTCCAAGCGTGGATCTGGCTAACACGAGATTTGGGTTTATCTAGCTCCGCCACCATATCCGTCACATCGGCAACATCGCCGGCCTCGCCTATTGGATATCTGCATGCCTGAGCTTCCCGAAGTCGAAACCACCTTGCGCGGCCTGGCCCCGCATCTGGTTGACCAACGGATTCATGGTGTCATCCTGCGGCGACCGGATCTGCGCTGGCCCATTCCCGAGCAGATCGAGCAGCTGCTTCCTGGCGCCACCATTACCAACGTACGACGTCGCGCCAAGTATCTGTTGATCGATACCGATGCTGGCGGCAGTGCGCTGCTGCATCTTGGAATGTCCGGAAGTCTGCGCGTGTTGCCTGGCGATACATTGCCGCGTGCGCACGATCATGTGGATATCAGTTTGGAAAATGGACGCGTGCTGCGCTTCAACGATCCGCGCCGATTCGGCTGCCTGCTGTGGCAATCTGATACGCAGGTGCACGAGTTGCTTGCTGCACTTGGTCCCGAACCATTATCGGATGCATTTACTGGCGATTATCTGCATGCACTGGCGCGTGGACGTCGGGCCGCGGTGAAAACCTTTCTGATGGATCAAGCGGTCGTCGTCGGCGTGGGGAATATTTACGCTGCCGAAAGCCTGCATCGCGCCGGCATCAGCCCCCTGCGGGAGGCTGGGAAAGTATCGTTGGACCGCTACCGGCGCTTGGCTACAGCAGTCAAAGACATTCTGGGATATGCGATCCAGCGCGGAGGCACGACGTTGCGTGATTTCATTAGCCCGGACGGTGCGCCTGGTTACTTCGAGCAGGAACTCACGGTGTATGGGCGTGAGGGTGAGGCCTGCAAGCAATGTGGACGTGTGTTGAAACACGCCACTATCGGACAACGCGCGACGGTGTGGTGCGGGAGTTGCCAACGTTGACAGCGGGCTAGGTCACATGCGCTGATCGAAACAACAGTATCCAGTTCTGGATTAGCGACGGCATCTGGCGAGCAGCCTCGAGGTAAATGCAAAGGGCGCGCTCAGAACCGCAGTCACCGATCGATGGCTCGCTGGTGCGTGGCTCTGCATCGCGCCACAATCGTTGCGTCCTGCGATTGGAGTTGTAGATGCCTGCCTTATTGCGTCGCTTCGTGCCGCTCATTGCTGTTGGTGCATTTACGTTGCAGCCTGCAGCAAGTGTGTGTGCCGAGGAGCTTGCGTCCAGCCCCAAGGCCGCAATCGAGCGCATCCAGTTGCATAACGAGGTTATTGAGCTCAGTGCCACGCCTGCGCTCGGTGGGCGAGTACTGTCCTTCAATTTGCGTGGACACCCCAACGTGTTGAAGACGGGCATCGCCGTAGACCAGCAACCTGGGCCGGAGGTCTCTGCCACTGCAGGCGATATCCCATATCTCGGCCACGATGTCTGGGTAGGGCCGCAGAGTCAGTGGTGGCTGCATCAACAGGTCAACCCCGCACGTAAAGCCGCAGCTGCAGTGTGGCCGCCGGATCCGTATCTGTCGTTGGCAACCACACGCACGGTTACACGCAGTGGCGATCAACTGATCCTGGAAGGCGTACCCAGTCCGGTCACCGGTGTACAACTACGCAAGCGTGTTGCGCTCTCATCCACGCGTGCCGATACCGTGGAGGTGGAGGCCACTGCACGCAATATCCGCAAACAGCTTATCGCTTGGGATCTGTGGTTCAACACGCGGGTTGCAGCCAGTACGCGTGTCTTCGTCCCGGTGGCCAACGGGGCTGATATCCGCGTTCAACCGCCGACGGAGGCTGGCACGACTGCGCCGACGTATCGCCATCACGAGGGCGTTTTCGTGCTGAGTGCCGATACACGGCAGGACGGGCTGACCCAGCGCGGCAAGCTGTTGCTGCAGCCTTCGGCTGGCTGGATGGCGGGTTTTGCAGGTGGTCAGGTGCTGGTGATCCGCTTTACGCATCAGCCACTGGCGGCGATTCACCCTGAACAAGGGCAGGTGGAGTTGTATCTGGATGCGCCACCACAGCACCCCGAGCAAGGACTGCTGGAAATGGAGGTACATGCGCCGTATCGGCAGCTTGCACCCGGTGCTCAGATGCAGGCCCAGGAGCAGTGGACCTTGCTGCGTTATAGCGGCCCTGACGAACAGCAGGCACAGCGACAGTTCCTGTGCAGCAAGGCGAAAGAGCTGGGGCTGAGAAATGCGTGCGGGTCTTCGTCAGCGGCGCCCTGAGCGTCGCATTCACGTGCACGCCGGGCTGTGGCTATGATGTCGCCATTCCCTGATCAGATCGATGCGCATGCAACGACGCCACTTCCTGAAAAATGCCGCTGCCGCTTTGGCCGCGCTCGGTTTGCCGGCGTTGCCGCAATGGGCGTTGGCGGCCAAGGCGGTAGGACTGCGTCGGTTGGGGCAGCCGCAGCCGTTCGACTATGCCTGGCTGAAGGGTCAGGCGCGTGCGCTGGCCAAGGCGCCGTACAAGAGCCACAAGCAGGTGTTGCCGGGACCGTTGGAGGCGTTGAACTGGGATCAGTACCAGTCGATCCGCTACCGGCAGGACCACGCGTTGTGGGCCGATGGTAATGGCAAGTTTCAGGCGAAGTTCTTCCACCTGGGGCTGTACTTCCATACCCCGGTGCACATCTACGACATCGTCGATGGCAAGGCGCAGCAGCTGGCCTATGACCCGGCTGCGTTCGATTACGGCAGCAGCGGGCTGGGCGGCAAGCAGTTACCTAAAGACCTGGGGTTTGCAGGATTTCGTCTGAACACGCGCAAGGACACCGACCGCGATTTTTCGGCGTTTCTGGGCGCGAGCTATTTCCGTGCGGTAGGCAAGGAAGGCCAGTACGGGCAGTCGGCGCGTGGCTTGGCGATCGATACCGGAACGGGCGGGCCGGAGGAGTTTCCGGATTTCATCGCCTATTACCTGGAGCAGCCTGCGGACGATTCGGATACTGTGGTGGTGTACGGGTTGTTGGATTCGCCCAGTGTTGCCGGCGCGTATCGTTTTGCCATCACCAATGGCGAGGTGCTGGTGATGGACATCGACAGCGCGCTGTATCCGCGCAAGGCCATCGAGCGGCTCGGCATCGGCCCGTGCACCAGCATGTACCAGGTGGGTGAAAACGACAGCCGGATGGATTGGGACTGGCGCCCGGAGATCCACGACACCGACGGGTTGGCGATGTGGACCGGCGGCGGCGAATGGATCTGGCGACCGTTGTGCAACCCGCCGCAGCTGCGCTTCAACATGTTTGTGGACGAGAACCCGCGCGGCTTCGGGCTGCTGCAGCGCGATCGCAATTTCGACCATTACCAGGACGATGGCGTGTTCTATGAGAAGCGGCCGTGCCTGTGGGTGGAACCCAAGAGCGGTTGGGGCAAGGGCTCGGTGCAACTGGTCGAGATTCCGACCGTGGACGAGACCTTCGACAACATCGTGGCGTTCTGGAATCCGCAGGCCAAGCCGCAGCCGGGGCAGGAGCTGCTGATGGGGTATCGCCTGTATTGGGGCGCGCACCCGCCGGCCAGCTCGCCGCTGGCGCATTGCGTGGCGACGCGTACCGGCCTGGGCGGCATCGTTGGGCAGAAGCGCAGCCATTTTTCCTGGCGGTTTGCGGTGGATTTCGCGGGCGGCGAGCTGGCTGCATTGGTCAAGGATTCCAAGACCAAGGTCGAGGCGATCATCCAGGTGTCGCGCGGAACCACCGAGATCGTATCGGCGCGTCCGCTGCATGAACTCAAAGGCTATCGGGCGATGTTCGACCTGGTGCCGCCAGATGACAGCACCCAGCAGATCGATATCCGTCTGTTCCTGCGCGCCAACGGCAAGCCGCTGACCGAAACCTGGCTGTACCAATGGACGCCGCCGCCGGCGAGCGAGCGCAAGATTTACTAGGGCGCAGGCACGTCGCGCAGCCGTGCTGCGCGACCGATAAGTGGCACCATCGTCAGTGACTTACGAACAGCGTGATGCCAGACCGCCGATTTGGAATATCGACCGCGGCCGCGTGACAGCCGCGCAGTTATTGATGCACCGCCAACGCGCCCCAGCTCAGGCCGACGTCGCGCTGTTGACTAATTGCATCCGTGCACGCGGGCGCACGCAGGCCAGCTCTACACGGAAACAGGTGCCGTCCTTGCCGCTGGTGATGCGCAGTTCGCCTTGATGGGCCTGGGCGATCTGGGCGGCCATATGCAGACCCAGATCGACTTCCGGCAATGCCCGTCCGGGGGTGTGTACATGGGTGGAGGCTTGCAGCACATCGAGCCGGCGCGGATCGATGCCGTCCAGATTGCAGACTTCGATGCGCAGGCGGCCGTTCTCGGTCACTGCAACCGCCTTGATCAGCGAACTCTGCTGACCCTGCACCACCGCGTTGATCATCAGGCTGCCGAACATCTGCGCCAGGCGCACGGCATCGCCATGTACCGGTTCGTCGATGGCCACATGCGTGGACAGCACCTGGTTGGGGTACGCGGCGCGTGTTTCGTCGACCACTTGCGAGAGCGCATCGAGCAGGTCGCTGCCGTTGCCGTAGTCCAGCTGCAGCCAGTCGCGTTCGATGCCACGCGCGAAATCGCTGGCAAAGTCGATCAGCTCTTCCATGCGCCGCAGGCTGCGCTGCATCGAGCGTAGCGAGGCGCCCTGACGCTGGTTGAGCGGGTCGATGAATAGCGCGTCCACCACGGCGTGCATCGATTGCAGCGGGTTGCGCAGGTCGTGCCCAAGGATGCCGATGAACTCTTCGCGCAGGCGCGCCGAGGCACCGATGCGCCCCAGTTCGCTGCGTGCCCGCAGCGATTCCTGTGCGCTCTCTTCGGCACGCTGCTCGGCCTGGATCTGCGCGGCCAGTAGTTGCGCCAGCAGCTCGACCTTTTCCACCAACGGCGCATCCATGACCCGGGGCAACGGGTCCAGCGCGCACAAGGTGCCGAACACGCTGCCGTCGTCGAACTTGATCGGCACCGAGACATAGCTTTCGAAGCCGTAGAGCCGCGGTGAAGGATGGTCGCGGAAGACCGGGTGCTCCGAGGCATGGCCGAACCACACCGCATTGCCCTGGATGCGCACGCTGTCGCAAAAAGTGGTGACCAGCGGCAGTTCGTCGCCAGGCAGCAGACCGAAGGACAGGTCGTCGCGCACCTGGCAGGTTACCCAGCGCGTATCGGTCACGCGCGCGACGGCGGCGAACCCCATGCCGGTCAGACGAGTCAGGATGGTCAGCACATCGGGGACCGACGATAGCCGGCCAACACGCGCGATATCTGCACGTAATTCGGAGGGAAGCGGACCCATATATTGCCTCCCGACAAATGGATGGTCGCAAGCTTACAGGACTGTGGTTGAGCTTGGTTGCATGTAGATCGCTGCAACGCTTAGCAAACGATACGCTGGTTGATGGAGCGCAGATATACAGCGGCGATTGAATGCCTGCCTGGGTTTAGCCTCGCATCACAAGCGCATAGCGAGCCAGATGATTAACGGCATTTCGGCTGAATTCTTCAGTGAGTCATCACTGCGCGCTGCCCGCTGACAGCGGGGAAATATCGGGGCGTGGTGACACCGACTCATCACTCATGGAGGCTGCCATCGACGCGTTGGCTAATGGTCAGTCGGTAGACGATGGCTCCGGTGTAGCGATGCCGCCGTCGTCGGCCGATTTGTCGATGACAGCCCGCACAGAGGATCGGCATCGCCCGCTGTATGAGCGGCATTCCAGCACCGCGCTGCGCCGCTGGCAGAATGAGGCGGTGGGGCGTTACGCCCCCGCAGGCGGCAACGGCAGTGCAATCTGCAGCGGGTCGATGCGGCCTTCGCCACGCATGATCTTTTTGAACTCGGCACGGCTGACCGATACGTAGCGCTCGTTGCCGCCGATCTCCACCTGCGGGCCGTCCTGCACCGCATGCCCTTGCGCGTCCACGCGCACGGTCATGGTGGCCTTGCTGCCGCTGTGGCAGATGGTCTTGATCTCGTCCAGCTCATCGGCCCAGGCCAGCAGGAACTGGCTGCCCTCGAACAGCTCGCCGCGGAAGTCAGTGCGCAGGCCGTAACAGAGCACCGGCACGCGCAGGCGGTCGACCACCTCGCTCAACTGCCAGACCTGCGCGCGGTTGAGAAACTGCGCCTCGTCGACCAGCACGCAATGCAGCGCACCCTCGGCCTGGATATCGCGCTCGATGAGCTGCTGCAACTCGGTATCGCGATCGAAGGTGCGCCCGTCCGCGCGCAGGCCGATCCGCGAGGCCACCACGCCGCTGCCGGCCCGGTGATCGAGCTTGGGCGTGAGGATCAACGTGCGCATGCCGCGTTCGCGGTAGTTGTGCGCGGACTGCAGCAAGGTGGTGGTCTTGCCGGCATTCATTGCCGAATAGTAGAAATAGAGCTTGGCCATTGGTGGATTTTACCGGGCCGCGCGGCATGCGGTAATGGCTGGGCAGCATGAACCGGCACCGCCGGCTCGCCGGACGCGGCGCCGGTACAATGGCCCGCTCTGTTGGAAGCCTCTATGCACGGTCTCAATCCCCCGCAAAGCGCCGCAGTGCTGCACTGCGAAGGTCCCTTGTTGGTGCTGGCCGGTGCCGGCAGCGGCAAGACGCGCGTGATCGTGGAAAAGATCGCGCATCTGATCGCCATTGGCCGCTATCCGGCCAAGCGCATCGCCGCGATCACCTTCACCAACAAATCCGCCAAGGAAATGCGCGAGCGTGTGGCCAAGCGCATCCGTGGCGACGGCGCTGAGGGGCTGACCATCTGCACCTTCCACGCGCTGGGGCTGAAGTTCCTGCAGATCGAGCACGCCGCTGCCGGTTTGAAGCGCGGCTTCTCGATCTTCGATTCCGACGATGCCGCAGCCCAGATCAAGGACCTGATGCATGGCGCCAAGCCCGATGCGATCGAGGACGCCAAGAATCTGATCTCGCGGGCCAAGAACGCCGGCATGTCGCCCGAGCAGGCGATGGCCGCGGCGCGCAGCAACCGCGAAAAGGAAGCGGCCAGCCTGTACGAGCGCTACCAGGCGCGGCTGACCACCTTCAACGCGGTGGACTTCGACGATCTGATCCGCCTGCCGGTGCAGATTCTGGAGGGCAACGAAGAGATCGTGATGGGCTGGCGCGAACGCATCGGCTACCTGCTGGTGGACGAGTGCCAGGACACCAACGATGCGCAGTACCGGCTGCTGAAGATGCTGGCCGGCCCGCGCGGCAACTTCACCTGCGTGGGCGACGACGACCAGAGCATCTACGCCTGGCGCGGCGCCAACCCGGAAAACCTGCAGCAGATGGGGCGCGATTATCCGGCCCTGGAAATCATCAAGCTGGAACAGAACTACCGCTGCTCCAACCGCGTGCTGCGCGCGGCCAATGCCTTGATCGCACACAACCCGCACGAGCACTTGAAAACGCTGTGGAGCGACCAGGCCGACGGCGAGCGCATCCGCGTGTGGGAATGCCGCGACAGCGAGCACGAGGCCGAAAAAGTCGCCGCCGAGATCTCGTTTCTGGGCACCGCCAAGCAGGTGCCGTGGAGTGATTTCTGCATCCTGTTCCGTGGCAACTTCCAGTCGCGGCCGCTGGAAAAAGCATTGCAGCTTCTGCGCGTGCCGTATCACCTCACCGGTGGCACCGCGTTTTTGGAGCGGCAGGAGGTCAAGGACGTGTTGTCGTGGTTACGGCTGATCGTCAACCCCGAAGACGACGCGGCGTTCTTGCGCGCGGTGCAGTCGCCCAAGCGCGAAGTCGGTGCGACCTCGCTGGCGCGATTGGCCGAGCTGGCCAGTGCCAAGTCGGTGCCGATGTCGCGCGCGGCCGAGTCGATGGGCGCGCTGCAGCACTTGCCACCGCGTGCGGCCAACGGCCTAAGCGCATTTACCGACATCCTGCGCGATATGCGCGAGCATTCGGCCACGCTGCCGGCCGGCGAATTGGTGCGCACCTTGGCCGAAAAATCCGGCCTGCTCAACGACCTGCGCAACCAGTCCAAGGACGAAACCGGCTTTCAGCGCCGCAAGCGCAATCTGGACGAACTGGCCGAGTGGTTTGAAGGCGGCCCGCGTGGCGCAAGCGCCAGCGATCTGGCCGCGCAGCTGGCGTTGTTGTCGCGCAACGACAAGGACGATGGCGGCAACCAGGTGCGCATGATGACCATGCATGCGTCCAAGGGCCTGGAATTTCGCTATGTCTTCATCGTCGGCTGCGAAGACGGCGTGCTGCCGCACGAAGTGAGCCTGGAAGAAGGCAATCTGCAGGAAGAGCGTCGTCTGCTGTACGTGGGCATCACCCGCGCCAAGGAGCAGCTGTGGATGAGCCACAGCAAATTGACGCGCAAGTTCGGCGAGCATGTGCGGCTCAAGCCGAGCCGGTTCTTCGACGAGATTCCGGCCGAAGAACTGCAGCGCGACGGCGCCGACCCGGTGGCCGATGCCGAGCGCAAGAAAGAGCGCGCCAGCGCGGGCCTGGCGGCGATCCAGGCGTTGTTCGACTAGCGGTTGTTGCGCATGCGCAGGCTTGCCAGCGACAGGCCTGCACGGCAGTCTGGTTTTTCCCGATGCCGGAGTGCGCCGTGACCGTTGTGATCGAAACCGCTCGTTTGCGCCTGCGCACGCTCGATCCCGAGCGCGATGCCGATGCGATATTGGTATTGGTCAACGACCCCGGTTTTATCGCCGGCATCAACGATCGCGGCGTGCGCACGCGCGAGCAGGCGCGCGATCATCTGCGTGAGTGGGCGCAAGCGCATCAGGAGACACACGGCTTCGCGCACTGGGCGGTGGAGACGCGCGAGGGCGCGTTTGCAGGCACCTTGGGTCTGCTATGCCGCGATACCTTGCCGGTGCCGCACATCGGCTTTGCGCTGCTGCCCGCGCATCGCGGCAAGGGCTATGTGACCGAGGCCGGGCGCGCGGTGCTGGACTATGCACGCGATGTGCTGGCGTTGCCGCAGTTATGCGCGATCGTGTCGCCGGACAATGCCGATTCGATCCGCGCGCTGGAAAACCTCGGATTGCAGCGGCACGGCCTGCGGGTGTTGAGCCAGGAGGCCGATCCGGTGCTGTATTACACGATCGATCTTGCGCCCTCCGGCATGGACAGCTGAGCGTGCCTCCGGCACCCTGCCGGCTTATCGCACGGCCAAAAGTGGCTAACAAAACCTGGCGAGTGTTCGTCAGCTCGGCGCGGACAGCGCGGAGCAACCGCAATGTACGAGGGGTACATAAGGGACCGAACACCGATGACACCTGCCTGATGGTGAGCGCGGTAGTTTTGTTCGTCACCCCAACAAGGACACCCGCATGCCATTGCTGGTCAACGCCTATTCCACCCTGCGCGACCCCGTGTGGCCGGATTTTCTGCCGCGCACCGCCGTGCAGCACCGCGACCACGCCGATCCGGAACTGGCGACGCATCTGCATGGCTTTGTCGGCTATGTGAATCAGGCCGGCGACGGCCAGATGACCCAGGCTCGCTATCACCTGATGCGGCATGTGCAGCGGGTGCGTCAGCACTTCACCTTCGAGGTCGACGATGCGGCGTTCGGTGCGCTGGCGCAGTGGGCCGAGCAGGCCAACGCGGTGTGTTTTCTGGCCGACGGCAGCGTGCGCGACCCGCACGGGCGGGTGCTGATTAGCCAGGGCGAGCCGGCGATCGACGATGAGGCGCAGGTGCCGTATCCGCCGGATGCGTTGGAGCGGCGTGCGCAGCAACTGGCCCGGCTGACCGCGCAAGGCATCCGCGTGCCGCCTAGCTTGCCGCCGGTGCCCGGCGAGGCCGAAGCGCGGGTGCGCGATGCCGCAGCGGTGACGCAGCGCATGCTGGCGTTGTTTGCGGTGGCCTTGCGTGCGGAGATGCTGGCCTCTGGCGATGCACCACTATCGTTGGACGAAGTTGAAACCCGTCTGCCGGGCCTGGCGGCCGCGCTGTCGCCGCAGGAACGTACCTTCTTTTCCCAAAGCGCGCCGGAGCCGCAGCAGCTCGCCAACTTCGGCTGGCGCTACGAGAGCCTGGCCGTGCTGCAGTGGGCCCTGGGGCTGGCCGACGCGCTGCCGGAGCCAACCGACCTGTGCGATGTGCCCTTGGCTGCCCAGCGCGCGCTGG
The DNA here is from genome assembly GCF_056725225.1 of Xanthomonas sp. NCPPB 2933. Taxonomy (NCBI): domain Bacteria; kingdom Pseudomonadati; phylum Pseudomonadota; class Gammaproteobacteria; order Lysobacterales; family Lysobacteraceae; genus Xanthomonas; species Xanthomonas sp. NCPPB 2933. Next base: position 5,274,208 of record NZ_CM161518.1, on the reverse strand, counting down.
AGCATGCCGAAGCAGCGACGCGGCCGTCGCTGACGCTACGGCCGGTGCCCGAACTGCTGGATGCGCTGGACCGGCACTTGCGCCTGCACTGGGCGGTGCGCCAGGCCGGCCAGACCCAGCAACCGCCACCGGCCGGCATCGTGCCCGGCGTGGTCTACGAGCGTCATTACACCCTCAACTGGTTGCTGCACTTCGAAGACGCCGACTGGGACGAGGTGGATACGCCGACCTAAGCGGGTGGCCGCAACGTGCGCCATCACCATTCGGCAAGGATGTCGTCTGTCGGCCTGGCCGGTCGGTGGGCGGGTTGCGATCCGATGATGGGCGGCGAAGTGAAGTGGACATCTCCGACAGCAGAACAGCGCCCTCAGGCGCCAGCCGCCTCCAGGCGTGCCTGCACCGCAGCCAGCGCATCCTGCAGTTCGGCGACGGTGGCTTCCAGGCTGTGCACGCGCGCTTCCAGCTCGCTGTTGTCGGCGCTGCTGCGCGAACTCGGTGCGGCACGCGCGGCCGTAGCCTGCAGTGCTTCCACATCCAGCTCGCCACTGAGCAGATGCGCATAGCGCTCCTCGCGCTGGCCACTGGCACGCGGCAGTTGCACGGCCAGGTTGCGCTGGATCAACCGGTCCAGATGGTGGCGCACGTCGTCGGCATCGTTGAAACGCACCAGCCGCTCGCTGCGTGCATACAACTCGCCCAGCGTCTGCGGGCCGCGCAACAGCAGCAGGCCGATCACGGCCACTTGTTGCCGGGTCAGATCCAGCACGCTGCCCAGCCGGTGTTCGTAGCGCTCGGCGCGCGAGGAAAACTGCTGGCGTACCAGGCCCAGCGTTTCCAACTGGCGCAAGGCGTGATGCACCACGCCGGTCTGCAGATTCAGCACCGGCTCGCGCGCGGTCTTCTGGTTGGCGGCCACCTGCGCGGCGTTGACCGTGAGCGGATACGCATCCGGCGTGGTCGCCTCTTTTTCGATCAGGCAGCCGAGCACGCGGGCCTGGGCGGTATCGAGGACGGGCGGGGTAGGTGCGTCTGTCATGGGTGACTCCGGGGGCGATCAGCCCGCAAGCATACCGATCCTGCTCGCGGGCGCTGCCAGCAGTGCGATGGAAGCGTCGGCACACGAACCCGCTAAAATCGCCGACTTCATTGCCGCTCCTGTTCTGGTGGATGCCATGCGCCCCTCGTTTTACGCACCGTTGTCCCTGCTCGCCTGCACCGTGCTGGCCTTGAGCGCCTGCAAGCCCAGCGACAAGGAGCTGGCCCAGCGTGCGCAGGGTGCCGCCGTGTCCGCCAATGCGGCCGCCAGCGCCGCTGCCACCAAGACCGCCACGCAGCCCGCAGCCCCCACCGCACCGGCCGGCGACGACAACCTCAACGCAGTGCTGTGGATGCAGCGTTCGGAGGAGTACCGCGCCGTGGCCGAGCAGACCTACCGCGCCGCCGCCGACAAGCTGGACGCCGCGCTCAAGCAGCCCAACTGGGACGCGCTGGTGCCCGAAGAGCGCGGCAATGCCGCCACCGGCCTGAAGCCGGCGGTGGTGCTTGATGTGGACGAGACGGTGCTGGACAACTCGCCCTACCAGGCGCGCCTGCTGCGCGACGGCAAGGAATACGACGAGCTGAGTTGGGACCAGTGGGTGGCCGAGAAGAAGGCCACCGCGATCCCGGGCGTGGTGGATTTCGCCAAGGCCGCCAACGCCCGCGGCATCACCCTGATCTATATCTCCAACCGCGCCGTGCACCTCAAGGACGCCACGCTGGCCAACCTGCGCAGCGTCGGGCTGCCGGTGGCCGATGACAGCGTGTTTCTGGGCCTGGGCACGGTGGTCCAGGGCTGCGAGCAGAACGGCAGCGAGAAAAACTGCCGCCGCCAGCTGGCCGGGCAAAAGTACCGCGTGCTGATGCAGTTCGGCGACCAGCTGGGCGACTTTGTGCAAGTCACCGCCAACACCAGCCAGGCGCGTGGCGCGTTGCTGCAGCAATATCACGACTGGTTCGGCGAGCGCTGGTGGATGCTGCCCAACCCCAGCTACGGCGGCTGGGAGCCGGCGCAGTTCAACAACGACTTCAGCCAGCCCTGGCAGCAGCGCCACGACGCCAAGCGCGCCGCGCTGGAGGTGGCCCGATGAGCCGCGCACCGTTGCCGCTGGCCGCACACGAGCGGCTGATCTTCGCGCTGGATGTGCCCAGCCATGACGAGGCGATCGCCTGGGTCGACCGCCTCGGCGAGTCGGTGTCTTTCTACAAGATCGGCATGGAGCTGCTGGCCTCCGGCGAGTACTTCCACGTGCTCGATGCCCTGGCTAAGCGCGAAAAACGCGTGTTCGTCGACCTGAAATTCTTCGACATCCCCGCCACCGTGGCCGGCACCATCCGCCGCTTGGCGCAGTGGCCGGTGAGCTATTGCACCGTGCACGGCTGGCACGCCGGCATGCTGCAGGCCGCCGCCGAGGCCAACCACGGCGACATGCGCCTATTGGCGGTGACCGTGCTGACCTCGATGGGCCGGCCGGACCTGGCCGCGATGGGCATCGACCGCGAACCGGTGGAGGTGGTGGTGGAGCGCGCGCTGGCCGCCCAGGCCGCCGGCATCGACGGCGTGATCGCCTCCGGCCAGGAAGCCGGCCCGATCCGCCGCGCCACCGGCCCGGCCTTTTCGATCGTCTGCCCCGGTATCCGCCCCGGCGGCCCGGTCGGCGACGACCAGCAGCGCACCGTGGGCGTGGCGCAGGCGTTCAACGACGGCGCCGATGCCATCGTGGTCGGCCGCCCGATTCGCCTGGCTGCCGATCCGGCGGCGGCGGCGAATGCGATCCAGGCCGAGATTCGTACGGCATTGGGGCAGCGCCAGGCGTAGTGGGGAGGCGCTTGATGGCATCCGCTGGCTAATAAAATCAATAAGTTAATTCGGTAGAATTAAAGTGTTGCTTTAACGTTAAGGGCTGCGTACGATGCCCTCGTCCGATGTCAGTCGGAAGCTGTGCCACTCATTGTCCACCGGGCTTGTCCCGGTTTTCGAAGGGATCGGGCCATGTGCCCGATCCTTTTTTTTGCCTGCAAATTGGCGAGCGCGGAGACTGCGGCGTCGAGCCATCGCTCAACGCGGCGCCGCCGCCTTGCAGTAGCGATCGATGAACTGCTGGTGGGTCGGCATGACGTCAACGCAATGGCCGATGGTTTGCGCGATGCTGGCCAGGAAGCGTTCGGCGTCATGGTCGGGCACCTGATCCACCAGCGGGTGGTAGCCCTGCGGCAGCACGCCCTGGCCCACCATCACCTGCACCCAGCTGATCTCGGCGAACATTTCCTCGGCATTGCGGTAGAAGCGCCCGCTGTCGCGGAACAGGTCCAGGGTGAATTGCAGTTCCGGGGTGATCGGCATGGTGCGGCAGTGGCGCCAGAATGCGCTGTCGTCGCGTTCGGTGGCGTGGTAATGCAGCACCAGGAAATCGCAGATGCGGTCGAACTCGAACGCCAGCCGGTCATTATAGCGCTGCACCAGCACCGGGCTGATGCCTTCGCGCGGAAACAACTCCAGCAGCCTGGAAATGCCGGCCTGGATCAGATGGATGCTGGTCGATTCCAGTGGCTCCAGAAAGCCGCTCGCCAGGCCCAGCGCCACCACATTGCGGTTCCAGAACTGCTTGCGCCGCCCGGTGGTGAAGCGCAGCGGGCGTGGGTCGGCCAGCGGCTTGCCATCTAGGTTGGCGAGCAGCGTGGCGGCGGCTTCGTCGTCGCTGATGTGCACGCTGGAATACACATAGCCGTTGCCGGTGCGGTGCTGCAGCGGAATGCGCCATTGCCAGCCGGCCGCGCGCGCGGTGGAGCGCGTGTACGGCGTGGGCGGGCCGACGTTTTCGCTTGGCACCGCCAGGGCGCGGTCGCAGGGTAGCCAGTGGGTGAAGTCGTGATAGCCGGTGTGCAGCGCTTCTTCGATCAACAGCCCACGGAAGCCGGAGCAGTCGATGAACAAGTCGCCGCTGACTACTTGTCCGGAGGCCAGCTGCAGCGATTGCACGTGGCCGGTGTCCGGGTGCAGTTGAACCTGTTCGACCAGGCCTTCGATACGCGTGACGCCGCGCTGTTCCGAATAACTGCGCAAAAAGCGCGCGTAGTGCGAGGCATCGAAGTGGTACGCGTAGGCGATGTTGGCCAGCGGCGAATTGGCTGGCACATCGCCGGCCGAGGTCATGAACTTGCCGCGCACGGCGGCCACGGTATTGAGCGTGTACGCACCCAGTGGCTGCGCCTTGCCGCGCAGGTGTTGCTTGATCCAGTACTGATGGAACGGCAGCAGCCCGAGCGGATGCCCGATTTGGGTGCCGAAGCCGTGGATGTACGAGGTGCCGGGGCGCTGCCAGTCGACGAACTCGATGCCGAGCTTGAAGCTGCCCTGGGTCTGGCGCACGAACTCGGCTTCGTCGATGCCGAGCAGATTGTTGAAGGCTTTGATGTGCGGCACGGTGGCCTCGCCGACACCGACGGTGCCGAGCTGTTCGGATTCGATCAGCTGCACGTTGAAGCCGGGGCCAAGCACGCGCGCGAAGGCGGCGGCCGCCATCCAGCCGGCGGTGCCACCGCCGACGATGACGATGTTGCGAAGCGGAGCGGGGATCATGGAGGTCCGGTCCTCAAAAGAAATAAAGCCACTGACAAAACGTCTGCGCTCACTGCCTGACGGTTGCAGCCGGTGCGACATGCAGCACCATTTGCATGCGTTGACGCATCCACCTGACGACTGCTCATTACGTTTTGTCAGCCGCTCCAGATGCTGATAGGCGAACGGGGCCAATCGGCCCCGTTCGAATCACGCGCATCCAAGCGTATGCGCGTGCAGGTTACGTTGGATCAGAACTTTGCGCCCACCTCGAAGATCACGCTGCGTGGCACGTAGCTGATCTCGCCGTTGTTGACGACGGTGATATCCGGGTCAAGCCGCCCATTGCTGCCGAAGCTGTTGTACTCGTACTGGGTGAAGTTCTTGAAGTCGAACGCGTTGAGCACGTTTACCCGAGCGGTCAGCTTGAAGTCGCCGGCCACGGTGAAGTCCTTGGTGGCCTGCAGATCGACGGTGCGATAACCCCAGATCTTGCCGCCCAGCAGGAACTTGCCGTTGCCCGGCGGGACGACGCCGACCTGCTGGCAGGTGCCGCCATCGGGATCGGTGAAGCCGTAGCAGGCAATCGTGTTGATCGGCTCCGGCGTGGCCAGCACCAGCTTGGCGCCGAAGGTGACGCCCCACGGACCATCCAGCGAGCCGGAAGCCACGAAGCGATGCGCAGAGGCCGCATCGGACTTCACGAACGGGTAGTCGCGAATGGTGGCCTTGTCGAACGCAAACGGCTCGTCGATGTTGCGGTTCTGGCGCGCGCTGGTGTGGGTATAGGCCAGGTTCAAGCCCCAACCCGATTCCTTGGTGTACGGCTTTTCGGCCGACAGCAAGACCTGGCTGCTGCGCTGCTCCAGACCGTTGTCGCCGATGATCGTATTGCGATAGCCAGGCACCGGCTCGCCCCACGGCACGCCACCGTTGGCATCGAAATACGCGCCGTTCGGATAGCGGTTGACCAGGCTCATCACCAGGCCGTCGTAAGACAAAATGCGCTGGAAGGTGACATCGGTCAGCCAGTCGCCGACCTGGTTGCTGATGCCGATGCTGTACTGGTCGCTGTACGGGGTCTTGAGCTTGTTCTTGAACATGAAAAGCTCGGAGCTGTCGTTGGTGCCATCGATCGTATTGAGCTGATCGATACCGTTGAGAAACGCCGGATTCCATGGGGCGCAGACACGGTCGTCGCGGAAGCAGCCCTGGCCGCTGGCGGCATCGCTGAAGTACACCACCACCGGTGACAACGCGGCCTTGACCGATTCCAGCGCCAGCTGCTCGAACAGATTGCGGTCGTAGGAACGACCGGCACCGCCGTGGATCACCGCCGCCTCATCGCCGAACAGGTCGTACGAGAAACCCAGACGCGGCGCCCAGGCGTCCTTGAAGTTCTTGCGGTTGTTGCCGGTGCTGATGTAATCGGCCACGTTGACGCCGCTTGGCAGCAGGCGGTTGGCCCACGGCTGACCGGGGTTGGCCGGATCGTCGGAATACAGCGCATCCACGAACGGCTGCGAGGTCACGAAGTCGGTGTAGGCCGGGGTGTCTTCGTAGTCGTAGCGCACGCCGATGTTGATCATCAGCTTGTCGGTGGCAGCCCAGTCGTCCTGCAGATAGATGCCGTACTGCTTGGACGGCGATTCGACCACCGGCAGCTGGCCGGGATTGTCGAACGCACGGATATAGCGCACCTGGAACGGCACCGGCGCCACGCCGTTCTGGCCGACTTCGTAGCTGAATTGCGGATTGAGCGAGCTGGATTCGCGCGAGGTCAGCTTGATGTCGCGGTAGGTCACGCCGGTCTTGATGGTGTGCTCGCCGTGCCACTCCAGCGCATTGAAGGTCAGGTCGTTCTGGAACGACCAGCCCTTCTGGCTGCGCAGTTTGAAGTCTTCGCCGCTGGCGGCGCCGGTATTGAGAAACACCCACTGGCGCGGGTCGGCCTGGGTGCGATCGATGTAGGTGTAGATCGAACCATTGCCCACGCCGCGCGGCGTCGGCAGATTGCGCGAATCCTCGGTGGTGAGGATGGCTTCGTTGAACCAGCCATCGGCACTGTGCTGCCAACGCAGGCTGGTGCGCTTGTCCTTGTTGACCTTGTCCACGGCGCGGTCGGGCGCGTTCTGGCCGCCCACGTTGCTGACCTGGGTTTCGTCGCGGTACTGCGTGGCCAATTCGATACGATCGTTGTCGGTCGGTTCGAAGTCGATCTTGCCGAAGTACAGGTCCTCGCTAAACGGCATGTTCGACGCGCCGTATTGATCGCGCAGGTTCGACGGCAGCAGCCCGATGAAGGGCGTCGCTTCGGCACTGGGCTGCACGCTCTTGGGTGCGACGTTGTCCTTGCCTTCGTAGGCGAAGAAGAAATGCATGCGGTCCTGGATTAGCGGTCCGCCGATCGCAAACCCGTATTCCTTGGTCTGCGAATCGACCTTGCCATCACCTTCGTCCGGGCGTTCTTTACGCAGGTCCTGATTGGTGAAGCGGTAGAACGCCTCGCCGTGGAACTCGTTGGTGCCGGACTTGGTTGCCGCAGTGATGGCCGCGCCGCTGATCTGGCCGTACTCGGCCTTGTAGTTGGAGGTAATGACCTTGTATTCGCCGATCGCCAACTGCGGGAACGGATTGCCCTGGGTCTCGTCCTGGCCGGCAATGCCGCCGCCGGAGACGTAGCTCTTCTGGCTCACGCCATCGATGTACAGATTGCTGGAGCTGGCGTTGGACGCACCGCCGCGCAACTTGGTGTTGCCGTCCTGGTCGATGGTGAACACCATGCCCGGCACGGTGTCGGCAAATTCCAGGAAGTTGCGCGTGGCCTGCGGCAGCTGCTGGATCTGGCGCAGCGACACGGTGTTCCCCACTTCGGAGGTTTTCACGTCGCGAATCATCGGCGCGCTGACCGTCACCGTGTCCAGCGTGGTCGCATCGCCGGCCGGCGCTGCCGCCGCCTCCGTGCCGAGATCGACGGTGGCGCTGGAGGCCACCGACAGGGTCACCGTGCGGCTGGCACCGTTGGATTCAACCTTGTAGGTGCCCGGCTGCAAACCGACGATGGTGTAGTTGCCGTTCGCATTGACCGGTGCGCGTCGCACTGAGCCGGTGGCGAGGTTGGTGACGACGACCTCGCTGCCGCTTTGCGCGGACGCGACCTGGCCGCGCAACGTGGCGTTGCTGGACTGGGCCATGGCTGGGGTGGTGGCGAACAACGAGGCAGCCAGGGCGCAGCACAACAGGCTACGTGCGGGCAGGGTGGAGACGGTGCGGTGATTCTTCATGACTTTCCCCCTCCCAGGGGTAAAGCGCGAACCAGTGAAGTGACTGGCGCGTCAGGTTGGTGCTTGGTGTGGACGGAACGGGTACAGCGGCAACAGACAGCAGAGACTGCAAACACAACAAAAAACGATCGCGAAGGAAGCGTGTTGCCTGCAGCATCGCTCGCATCAAGCATTGCGCTGCGTGGACACACTGCCGATAAGCAAACTGCATGAAACCTGCAGGCGGCCCCTCCCCGGTGCAATGGGGCCGTGCAGTGATCGACGACTGGTTTGGCAACCAACGGCATCCGGCGCCGAGGCACCGGGCGCCGTCCAGCCAGCCGTTACCAGATGATGCGGGCGCTCATGAACAAGGTGCGGGGCGGAGTGGACATCGCGCCGTACTGGTTGATGCTCACGCGCGGGTCGTAAATGCCGGCACTGCCCCAGTCGATGCTGTACTGATCGTAGTTGCGGAAGTTCAGCGCATTGATCAGATCGCCGCGCACCTGCACGGTCACCGCATCGGTGATGTGCATGTCCTTGGACAACGACAGATCCAGCTGGCGGGTGCCGAAGATGTCGCCGCCGGCGATGAACTTGCCACCGGGCGCATCCACCGAGACCACGCGGATATTGTCCGAATTCGGGCCACCGTACTGGTCGTAGGAGATCGCCTCGTTGCGCGGCGGCACCGTGGCCAGGGTCAGCTTGGCCGAGCCGCTGATGCCCCAGAACAGGTCGTAGATGCCGGTGAGCACCAGGCGGTGGCGCGGCACCGCGTTGAGGTCCAGGAACGGGTAGTCGGCGATGGTGGCCGCATCGAAGCCGTAGCGATCGTCGTTACCGCGATTGCCGCGTGCACGCGAGAAGGTATACGCCGCAGTCAGGCCCCAGCCGCTTTCCTGCGTATAGGCCTTGTCCGCCGACAGCAGCAGCTGGCCGGTCTTGGTCTCCACGCCGTTGTTGCCGATGATCAGGTTGCCGAAGCCCCTGGGCGTCTGTCCGAATGCCTGGCCGCCGTTCTGGAAGAAATCGCCGTTGGCATAGCGGTTGCCCAGGGTGAAGATGAAACCGTCCTTGCTGTGGATATACGACACCGTCGCCGAGGTGTTCCAGTCGCCCAGCTGGGTACGCAGGCCCAGCGAATACTGGTCCGCATACGGCGTTTTCAGATCGTTGTTGAGCAGATTGATCTCGCCGTTGCGCACGCGCGCATCGACCAGGTTGCCCAGGCTGTCCGGGTTGCTCAAGAAAGCCGGATTGAAGTTGGTGCAGGTGCCGGGCGCAGGCGTGCAACCGGTGGATTCGGCAAAGCGGATCGTGTACTGCGCCAGCGCGGATTTGATCTGCTCCAGGCCCATCACGTCGAACAGGTTGCGGTCGTAGCTGCGGCCGGCACCACCGAACAGCACCAGCGACTCGTCGCCACGGAAATCGTAGGAAAAGCCCAGGCGCGGTGCGAAGTTGTTGTTGTCCTGTTTGCGATTGCGGCCGTTGCTGATGTAGTCGTTGATGTTCACCCCGCCCTTGGCGAGCTGCTCGGCGTAGGTGGCACTCACCGCCGGATCGGTGCCGGGGCCGTTCAAGGCCGCCACCACTTCCGGCGGGGTCACGTTGTCCAGGTACGAGGGAATCTTTTCGCCATCCCAGCGCACGCCGAGGTTCAACTGCAGCTTGTCGTTGACGTCCCAATCGTCCTGGATGTACAGGCCCAGCTGCTTGCTGGTGGTGGTCACCGACGGCGCGGCACCGGCGAACGGCAGATTGAAGCGCACCTGATAGGGCGTGGCCGCAGTGCCGACGCCATCGCCCACTGCGTAATAGAACGACGGGTTGGCCGCAGAGTTTTCGCTCTGGGTCAGCTCCACTTCCTTGTACTTCACGCCCATCTTGATGACGTGGTTGCCGTGCCATTCGAGGTTGTTGAAGGTCAGGTCGTTCTGGAAGCTGGGACCTTTCTGGCCCTTGCGCTGGATCGCCAGGCCGCTGGTAGCGCCGTCGTTGAGCAGCACGTCGTCTTCGGCGATGCCGCGCGTGTATACGGTCTGGCTGCCCAGGGTGTAGGCGGTGGGATTGAACAACACGTCTTCATAGGACACGCGCGCTTCGTTGACGTAGCGCTCGCCGTAATGCTGCCAGCGCAGGTCGAAGCGTTTTTCGGTATTGAGATTGATCTTGGAGGCGATCGCGGTGGTCTGGTCGCCGACGCTGTCGCGGCTTTCTTCGTCGCGGTACTTGCCGGTGAGCTCCAAACGATCGTTCTCGCCGATGTCCCAGTCCACCTTGCCGAAGTACAGGTCTTCGTTGAATGGACGGGTCACCGAGCCGAGCCGGCTCTGCACGCCGGCCGGCAGGTCATCGGCGAAGGCGCTGAAACGATCCGGCACGGCCACCGGGTTGGCCGAGACCTCGAAGCCCTTGCCTTCGTAGCTGAAGAAGAAATGCGCCTTGTCCTGCACGATCGGCCCGCTCAGCGCAAAACCGTATTCGTCCTGGTGGGTCTTGCGCTTGTTGCCGTCGGCATTGGGTGCGCCGGCGCGCTCATCGGCCTGGCGCGCACGGAAATCGGTATTGCTGGTGCGCCCGAAGATCTCGCCGTGGAATTCATTGCCGCCTGACTTGGTCGAGGCAACGATCGCCGCCGAACCCACCTGGTCGAACTCGGCCTTGTAGTTGGAGGTGATGACCTTGTACTCGCCGATGGCCAGCTGCGGGAACGGGTTGCCCGCGCTCTGCTCCTGGCCGGACACGCCGCCGAACAGGTAGCTCTTCTGGCCAACGCCGTCGATGTAGACGTTCACCGCCGAGCTGCCCTGCGCGCCGCCGCGGATCTGGCTGTTGCCGTTGGAGTTGGTCTCGAACTGCATGCCCGGCACGGTGTCGGCGAACTCCAGGAAGTTGCGCGTCAGCTGCGGCACGGTGCTGATCTGCTTCAGCGACACGTTGGTGCCCACTTCAGAGGTCTTGACCTCCTGCAGCGTGGTGGCGGTGACTTGCACCGCGTCCAGCGTCGTCGCATCGCCGGCAGGTGCGGCTGCCGCCGCGCCGCCCAGGTTCAAGGTGACCGACGAGGCCACCGACAAGGTCACGGTCTGCTCGCTGCCAGGGCCGGCGTCCACCTTGTAGGTGCCCGGAGGCAGGCCGACCAGCGCGTAGCTACCGTCGGCGCCGGTGGGCACGCGTCGGACGGCGCCGTTGGCGACATTGGTCGCGGTCACGGTGGTGCCGGCCTGTGCCGCGGCGACCTGGCCGCGCAACGTCGCGTTGCTGGACTGGGCCATGGCTGGCGTGCTGGCCAGCAACGAGGCGGCCAAGGCGCAGCACAACAGGCTGCGCGCCGGCAGGGTGGAGACAGTGCGGTAATGCTTCATGACTTTCCCCCTCCCAGGGGTAAAGCGCGAACCAGCGGAGTGGCTGGCGCGTCGGTATTACGTAAAGCGGGACAGCGGGCAACAACTGTGGGACTGCAAGCAACACAAGCTCAGCAAAGCGCGGTGGCGCGTCTCAGGTAGGAGGCGCAGCACGCGGCGCGCTGGAAGCGCGCACGATCAATTCGGGAACCATCTCGGAAAACGCCGGCGGGGCGGCATCGGCGGGCGGTGCAGGTGCATCGACCAGCTGCTGACCCAGCAACAGTTGCAATGCACGCGCCCCCAGCCCGGCGATATCCACCCGCATGGTGGTCAGCGCCGGCAGCACGTAGCGCGCCATCGGCACGTCGTCGAAGCCGGCCAGCGCGATGTCCTGCGGCACCTTCAAGCCAGCATGGCCGAGCGCGAACAGGCAGCCCAGCGCCATCATGTCGTTGGCCGCGAACACCGCGTCCGGGCGCGTGTCCTGCGCCAGCGTCTGGCCGGCGCGGTAGCCGGATTCTTCATCGAAGTTGCCCGGCAGCACCCACGGCTGCGCCTGCGCATCCAGCGCCAGCTCGTCGCGGTAGCCGCGCAGACGCTCATGCGCATCGAAGTTGTCGGCCGGCCCGGCGATGAAGGCGATGCGGCGATGGCCGCTGTCGCGCAGATGCCGTGTCATCAACCGCGCGCCGCCGTAGTTGTCCACGTTGAGCACCGGGCGCTGGCTGGCCGTGCCGGCGCAGTTGAGCAGCACTGCCGGCAGGCCGCCGGGCAGCGCGTCTTCGTGCACGCCGGAGTCGCCCAGCGAGGGCGACATCACCACCACCCCGTCCACGCGCCCGGGCAGGCGTTCCAGCGCCTTGCGCTGCGCCTGCGGGTCGCCGTGCGAGCTGGACACCAGCAGGTGATAGCCCTGCTCGCGCGCGACCTGGTCGATGCCGCGGATCAATTCGGAAAAGAATTCGCCATGCAGGTCCGGCAACACCACGCCGATGGTGTGGGTGCGACGGCTGCTCAAGCTGCGCGCGGCGTGATGCGGGATGTAGTGCAGCGCACGGGCGACCTGCAACACGCGTTCACGCACCGACTCGGCCACGTGCTGATGCCCGTTCATGGTGCGCGAGACCGTGGCCACCGACACCTGCGCTTCGCGCGCGACATCCTTGATGGTGACGCTACCGCCTTCGGACCTTGGTCGACTCATGCTCTCGCACTCCCCAAAACAACGCGCCTGGCGCCGCGCGCCGGGTCAGGGCGCATGGTCCGCTGGCGCAGAACATTCGTGCCACACATGCACATGGATGACATCGGCCCCGACCGATGGCGATCTCAGAACGAGATGGCGCGCACGCTAGCAGGAACTGCAAGCGCTTACATGATGCGCTGCAGCATTGCAGCAAACGCAGGCGGCACAAGGGCTCGGAGCAGATGCCTGGACAAGTTTGTCCGGAGAAGACAACAGCGGTCAATGTCGGACACTGGACGACAAACATGCCTGGAACTACGAAAATCTAACGTTTTCCCACCGTACCCGAGCGCACGGTTGTCGCGCGCCTTGCCGCCAACGCATTCAGACAGCAAGATGCGCCGATCGATCAGGGGAACATCGTGCGCATGTCGCTATCCACCGTCCGCGCCGGCCGGTTCCAGTCCATCGCGTGGGTGCTGCTGGCAGCGCTATGCGCCAGCAGCTGCCAGCGCAGCGACACTGCCGCTGCCTTGCCCGGCGCCACCGCCGAGCCGGCAGCGGCGATGCAGTCGATGACCATGCCATTGCGGCGCAACGATCTGGTTGCCTATGCGCGGATCCGGGTCACGCCTGCGCAGTACACCCAGCTGGAAGCGGCCTGGCGCAGCGGTGCCAGCCGCTGGCCGCTGACCGAGCTGCCGCTGCCCAATGAGGTGGGCAACCTGCTCGGCACGCTGTCGGCGCCCGGTGCCGAACGCCAGCTGCAACAGGCCTTCGATGCGCAACTGGCCGGGCAGGCGCAGGGCATCCGCCAGGCCGCGCAGTCGCTGGGCCAGTTCGGCGTGCAATACCTGCGCAGCCGCAACGACTACCAGCCCGAGCAGCGCGCCCATTACGTGCAACTGGTCGACGCCTTGAGCGCCTGGGCCGCGACCGCGCCGCTGGCCGATCGCGCCCGTGCCAAGGCCAGCATCACCGACCTGGTGACCGCCGCCCGCGCCACCGGCATCGGCTCGGACGCCGATCTGCAGCGCTTGGGGATGGAAGAGAGCCTGCGCCGGCTGGGGCCGTTCTGGGCAGCGGCCAAGCAGGTGCTGGAGCGCTACGGCCTGTCGCTGGACACCAGCCTGGATGCGCTGCGCACCGGCCTGATCAAACAGGAGGGCGAGCGCGCCCAGGTGCGGCTGCGCTATCCCCTGGCTGCACATGACATCGACCTCACCATCGCCCTGCTCAAGCGCGAAGGCCATTGGTACCCGCAGCAAACCCAGGACGAGGTGCAGGCGCTGATCAGCGCCGCGCCGGCGGGGCCCTTACCCGACGCCGCTGCAGCGCCCGACACCCCGGCGGCCGCGCCCGCCAAGCCCGCCGCCACCGGGCAACGCCCGGCTGGGCGATAATGACCGTGATGCCAGAACAAAATCCCCTGCCGTTCCCGGACGGCCAGCCCGCCCCGCCCAGCGCTGCCGCCGCCGATCTCGGTGCCACAGCCGCGGCATTGCCGACGGCCGTACCGGTTCCGCCGGACGCCGCGCCGTCGATCGCGCCGGCCGTCGCCGCCGCCCGTAACGCCAAACGCCCGTGGTGGGCGCGCCTGCTCGGTCGGCTGGCCGACCCGTGGTTGAGCCTGACCATCGAACCGGATCAACCGAGCCGCTACGACGACGGCACGCCGGTGGTCTACGTGCTGGAGGACTACGGCCTGTCCAGCGCCCTGATCCTGGACAAGGCCTGCCGCGAGGCCGGGCTGCCCTCGCCACTGGTGCCGCTGCCGGGCGACCCGCTGCAGCGCAAGCGCGCCTACCTGGCGCTGTCGCGGCGTAGCAGCAGTAATTCGTTGATCCCCGAGCAGCGAGGCGGCAAGACCCATTCCGACTCGCTGGCCAAGTTGCTGCAGGCGCACCGCGTGCGTGACGACCTGGACGTGCATCTGGTGCCGGTGTCGATCTTCGTCGGCCGCGCGCCGGACAAGCAGAGCGGCTGGTTCGCGGTGCTGTTCTCGGAAAACTGGGCGCTGGTGGGCCGCTTCCGGCGCCTGCTGGCGGTGCTGCTCAACGGCCGCACCACCATCGTGCGCTTCGCCCCGCCGATCTCGCTGCGCCAGACCATGGCCGAGGGCCTTCCGCCCGAGCGCACCCTGCGCAAATTGCAGCGCGTGTTGCGCACCCATTTCCGGCGTATCCGCGAGGCGGTGATCGGGCCGGATCTGTCCACCCGCCGCCTGCTGGTGGACCAGGTGCTGGCCGCCGACTCGGTGCGCGAGGCCATCGCCACCCAGGCCAGGCGCGACAACAGCAAGCCGGTGGATGCCTGGCGCAAGGCGCACGCCTATGCCTGGGAAATCGCCGCCGACTATTCCAGCCCGGTGGTGCGCTCGGCCAGCTTCCTGCTCACCCACGTGTGGAACCGCATCTACGCCGGTGTGCTGGTGCATCACCTGGACAAGCTCAAACAGGCCGCGCCCGGGCACGAAGTGGTCTACGTGCCCAGCCACCGCAGCCATATGGATTACCTGCTGCTGAGCTACCTGCTGTACGAGCGCGGCATCGTGCCGCCGCACATCGTGGCCGGCATCAATCTCAATCTGCCGGTGGTCGGCACGCTGCTGCGCAAGGGCGGTGCGTTCTTCATCCGCCGCAGCATCCGCGGCAACGCGCTGTATTCGGCGGTGCTCAGCGAATACGTCGCCCAATTGGTGGCCGGCGGCTACTCGATCGAATACTTCGTCGAAGGCGGGCGCTCGCGCACCGGCCGTCTGCTGCAGCCCAAGGGCGGCATGATCGCCATGACGCTGCGCGCGTATCTGCGCCAGCCGCGCAAACCGGTGCTGTTCCAGCCGGTCTACATCGGCTATGAAAAGCTGATGGAAGGCAACAGCTATCTGGACGAGCTCACCGGCCGGCCCAAGGAAAAGGAATCCATCTGGGGCCTGCTGTGGTCGATCCCGAAGGTGCTCAAGCAGAACTACGGCCAGGTGGTGGTGAACTTCGGCGAGCCGATCGCGCTCAACGACGTGCTGGCCAAGCATGCCCCGGAGTGGGATAGCCAACCGCTGCCCGACGATGAAAAACCCAGCTGGCTCGCGCCGGCGGTGGACACGCTGTCCACGCAGATCCAGACCCGCATCAACTGCGCCGCCGACGTCAACCCGATCAACCTGCTGGCGCTGGCGCTGCTGTCCACGCCCAAGCATGCGATGGGCGAGGCCGACCTGATCGCGCAGATCGAGTTGTGCAAGAAGCTGCTGGCGGAGATGCCGTATTCGGACCGCGTCACCGTCACCCCGCATACCCCGGCGCGCATCATCACCCACGCCGAAGAGATCAACGTGCTCACGCGTGTGTCGCACCCGCTGGGCGATGTGCTCAGCGTCAGCGGCGACACCGCGGTGTTGCTGAGCTACTTCCGCAACAACGTGCTGCATTTGTTTACCGCATCGTCGTGGGTGGCATGCTGCTTCCAGAACAACCGCCGCATGAGCCGTGCCGGCCTGCTGCGGTTGGGTCGCACCGTGTACCCGTTCCTGCAGGCGGAGTTGTTCCTGCCGTGGAGCGAAGACCGTTTCGCCGAACGCATCGAACAGACCATCGACATGTTCGTGCGCGAAGGCCTGTTGCTCAACGTCGCCGACGACGATGGCGGTGTGCTGACCCGCAACACCGGGCAGACCGACGAGGTGTTCCGCCTGCGCGCGATCGGTCACTCGTTGCAGCAGGCGTTCGAGCGCTATTACATCGCCATCTCGGTGCTGGTGAAAAACGGCCCCGGCGTGCTCGGCGCCGGCGAACTGGAAAGCCTGTGCCAACAGGCCGCGCAACGCCTGAGCCTGTTGTACGCCCCGGCCGCCCCGGAGTTCTTCGACAAGACCCTGTTCCGCAGCTTCATCCAGAAACTGCGCGAACTGCGCCTGGTGTGGCCGGACGAGAACAGCAAGCTGGTGTTCGACGAGCGGCTGGATGCGTGGGCCAAGGATGCCAAGTTCATCCTGGGCCGCGAGCTGCGGCACACGATCGAGCGCGTCAGCCCGGAAGCGGCGAAGCCGGATGTGGTGTCGCCGCCGGCTGAGTAAGGCGGCGGTGCAACCGCCATCGTCTCCCTGCAGTACGTGAGGGTGAGCCAATGGCAGGGCACGTAGGTAGGCGCAGACGCGCGCGACGTTTCCCTTCTCCCCTTGGGAGAAGGTGCCCGAAGGGCGGATGAGGGTCGGCCAGCACGCAAATCCTCCAGCGCTGCGGCAGACCAACGTCACTACTCGCGCACGCCAACAACTTCACACAGCAGTTCCGTTCGTTTCATCCCTCCCTTGCAGCCCTGCCGATAGCATCGCGCCACCTTTCACAACGATAGGGCGCGTCGCAGCAAGAGCGTGCCCGGCAGGAGACCTCCATGCGCGCAGCCATCCACACCCAATTCGGTGACCCCGCCCAGGTGCTCGAACTCGGCGAGCGGCCCACGCCGCAGCCGGGCAAGGGCCAGGTCCGCATCGCGATGCGGCGCTCGCCCATCCACAACCACGACCTGTGGACCGTACGCGGCAACTACGGCTACAAGCCCGAACTCCCGGCCATCGGCGGCAGTGAAGCGGCGGGCGTGATCGACGCCCTCGGCGAAGGTGTCGAAGGCCTGCAGGTGGGCCTGCGCGTCGTTGCAGCCGGCGTGCACGAAAGCTGGGCCGAATACTTCCTTGCTGACGCCTCCGGCGTGGTCCCGCTGCCCGACGCACTCGACGATGACCGCGGCTGTCAGTTGATCGCCATGCCGTTGAGCGCCCTCATGCTGATCGAATCCTTGCACGTCAAAAAAGGCGACTGGATCGTGCAGAACACCGCCAACGGCGCGGTCGGCAAGACCGTGGCCATGCTCGCCGCCGCACGCGGCATCAACGTGATCAACCTGGTGCGCCGCGACGCCGGCGTGGACGAGCTGAAAGCGCTGGGCATCGGCAACGCAATCTCCACAGCGCAAGCAGGCTGGCAGGACAAGGCGCGCGCGCTGGCCGGCGACGCACCGATCGTGCGCGCCATCGACTCGGTCGCCGGCAGCGCGGCCGGCGAGTTGATGGCGCTGCTGGCCGAAGGCGGCGAGCTGATCTCGTTCGGCTCGATGACCGGCGAGCCGCTGCAGATTTCCAGCGGCGATGTGATCTTCAAGCAGGCCAGCGTGCGCGGCTTCTGGGGCAGCAAGGTCACGGCCGCCACCACGCCAGAGGACAAGCGCCGCATGATCGGCGAACTGCTCAAGGCCGCCGTCGATGGCAGCCTGGCCTTGCCGGTGGAAGCGGTGTTCGATCTGGAAGATGCCGCCAAGGCCGCCGCCGCAAGTGCCGAGCCGGGACGCAGTGGCAAGGTCCTGCTACGCGCGGGCTAGGCCAAGGGCGCGACTCGCCAGCAGACCGCATTTAGCTCCAAAAACAAGGAGACAAAGCCCCTCTCCCCCCGGGAGAGGGGTTGGGGTGAGGGTACGGCCCAAGCGATCAACGCGACGAGCCTCAGCTAAAGCCCGCGGTGGCCATCAGACAAACGCTGCCTGCATCACTCAGTGACCCAACTGCCTATCCCCGCGCTGCCGATACCAACAACCGCAAAGCAAACCCAAGCGGCCGCACGCACCAACCTCACGCCGGCTCGTCAGGCACCAGCTCCATTTCCAGCCGCGTAATGCAGTCCTTGAGATGCAGCTTGCGCTTCTTCAAGCGCTTCATCTGCAGCTCGTCCTCCACGTTCGCAGGCACGCGCTGAATCTCCTCGTCCAACGCGCGGTGGGCGCGTCGCAACTCGGCGATCTGCTCGGCAATCTCGGCGGGTGAGAGGGTTTCCACGGCTCCGAGCATACACAAACCGATGCCGGTCGCGTCACCCGCCGCGCTTGCCAAGCTGCCCGAGGCTGCGACAATGCCTGCGCGCCGTTGGGGAAACGGCGGCGCGCCTCATCTCATCATTGCCGCGCGGCCACGGCCGTCGAGAAAGGAGTCTTTACGATGCGTTTGCGTTCTTCCCTGCTGGCCCTGAGCCTGCTCACCGCCTCCACCCTGGCCACCGCGGCCGACGTCGCCAAGTACGACGGCTTTCTGTGCTGCAACCTGCGCACCGACGGTAGCTGGATCAGCGACAGCAACTACGCCGAAGACGGTAAGCGCGTGCTCCCCGTCGGCACCCCGGTCAGCGTCACCGGTTTCGGCCGCAACCGCGTCAACCTCAAGATCGCCGGCGAAAAACAATCCATCGGCAACGACTACAGCCGCGACCTGGACAACACCGCCTTCGCCGCCCGCTACGTCGTCAGCGCCGACCCCAAGCTCAAGCTCGCCACCTTCCCGCCGAAGATTCGCCAGGCAATCAACGATGGCAAGCTCACCGGCGGCATGACCCGCGAACAGGTCCTGATGGCGGTCGGCTACCCGATCAGCAGCGAGAACCCGAATCTGGACGCCTCGCTGTGGCGCTACTGGCGTGACAGTTTTTCCGAATATCAGGTGCAGTTCGGCCCCAGCGGCAAGCTGGTCAAGGTCACCGCGGACCCGCAGTTGATGAATTTGATTTGGGTTCCGTGAACTGTCTCGGTGGTCGCGCATCGCGCGGCCACGTGAGCGGCGACTTCATCGCCTCAGCAGGGTGGTGGAAAACCGGGAAAATGGCTGGCTCCAGGAACTGACGTCTGGCTCGCAACGATACCCAATCAGCACGCGCACAAGCCCGTCGCGACGATTCTTCCTCGGCCAACTGGCCGCCAACGACCGAAGCCACCATGCAACGAAATCCGGATCTGTACCCTAAAGACGATAATGGCGACACCCTTTGGCACATCGCCCAGCAAGGGGTGGATCTTTCGAAGCCGCGCGAGATTGCGTTCTCAGTGGTCTTCCCCACGAAGGAGTCTGCATTGGCGTTCTCGGTGACGATGCTTCGTTTCGAGCAAAAAGTGCGTTGCTGCCATTACGAGGAAAACACGGCGTTTCCGATGGATGTGACCGTGTATCCGACCATGATCCCGTCGTACAAAGCGATTTCGACGTTCGAGGAAGAGTTGGCAACAGAGGCCAAGCCGTTAGGAGGTTTGAATGACGGATGGGAGTTTTCCGCGGATGAAAAGAACGTCTAACGCAGGCGGTGTGCGAGAGCCTGCGATGCAGATACTGCATCGCTGAGCGCGTCGCACTTTTTTACCGCATCGGCCCTTTTTACCGCATCAGCGCTGCGACTGCGGTACGCGGCGCAGTTGTGACACGTCGTAGCCCATTGCGGCGATACGTTTAACGGCCTGTTGATAGTCGGCATCGGAAACCTGCGGGGTACGCGCCATATACCAGACGTAATCGCGCTTGCTGCGTGCCACGATGGTCTGCGCGTAATCTGCATCTCGCCAGGCGATCACGTACTCGGCCTTGAACGGCCAGAAGAATTGCATGCCCCACAGCGCGCCATTGCCATCCTTTGCGACCTCGCCGATAGGATGCATGGACTTGAGCGGCGCCTCGAAACTTCCCTTGCGGAATGTAAACGTGGTCTGGATGCGGCCATCCGGTCGCAGCGCATAGCGCTCGACGGCATCGTAGGCCTTGCGCTCGGGCCGGGTAGGAATATGCGCGATGACATACCAGTCGCCCATGAAGCGTGGCACGTCAACAGTGTCTGCGCGGGGCAGTGCAGCGCGTGAATCGCTTGCGCTGGCACTCCCATAGACCGCAAGCGTGAGTAACAACAGCATCGAACGATGTCGCATGGCAACCTCCATCAAAAGAGCACATACATGGGCTTACGTGGCTGCAATGCGCTTGGATGCAGCCCCATGCGATGCAGTTCCGGCCAGGCGCAAGCGTGCCCCTCTGTGCCAGTGACATGACGGTACCGTGCGAGAAGTCGTGGCAGCGTGTCGTCATCGTCTCGCCAGTTCTGGCGAACAGAGGCCGATCTTGTGCCTGCCTACGTACCGGTGTGATAGCGTCCGGCCCCTCTATGAACACGGGTGATTGTCCATGCAGCAGTCGGTGACGCTGGCAAACTATCTGCAAACGCACTTCGTCGACAAGCCAAGGTTCGCATCGCTTGCCGGCATTACGGTCGATCGGCTCGATGCGTTTCTGGAAGCGGATGCCATACCAAAACCGACGTATATGTGCGACGGACATTCCATCCGTTCGGCGGCGTTTGGAGTCACACACATCGACGAGCGCCTTGTGGGTGACTACTTCCGTCCCGAATGCAGGAAATGGGTGGACATCGCCGACCGAGCCGCAAAGGGGGACGCGCGTGATGCCGTGCTTGCGGCATTGGATCGGGAATTGGAGACAGGGTTGCGCGCGCACATCGAGGACACGGATGCCATCGAAAAAAAGATCCAGGGGTTCATCCCCTATTTTCTTGATGGGACCTTTGGCCTGTGCGTGGCAGACCCGTCCCTCGGCATGGAGATCGCCAGGAAGGAAATGCTCCAGGAACGGCTGACATCGCTGACCGAGGCCGGCAGTAATCCCGCGCCGGAGGAGATTGGCAGGGACGCACTCTTGCAACTCATCGATGCCTACGCAGACTCGGCAATGCCGTTCTCCCCGGTGGAGTACGCGCGTAGCAGCAGAAAGCGCCTTGTGGACGATCTGCGTCCCTTGGTGGCCATGCGCGAGGCGTGAGGCGTGCGCGATGGAGACAAGTCCTGAGTGGCTGGCTGCACAAAGCATGCAATGCAGGATCGACGCGCCACAGGACGCTCCCCGGAGGATCGCCCGTCAGCGGCAACGAGCGGGCCATGGCTCACTTGCCTTGGCGCCAGCCAATGACTAGCGTCTGCAACTGACCGCACAGCGGCGATCATTCACCAAGGCGATACCGCGTCTTCCCCATACGGATAAATCGTTGCGATCTTTCCATCCGCATCGTGCTCCAGCGATGCCATCTTGATGCTGCGCAGATGCGTCTGCCCGCCTGATAAACCGGCGTCGTGATAGAACAGATACCACTGGCCTTCGAACAGGCAGATGGAGTGGTGGGTGGTCCAGCCGATCACCGGGGCGAGCAGCACGCCTTGATAAGTGAACGGGCCGTACGGCGTGTCGCTGGTGGCGTAGCAGATCAGATGCGTGTCGCCGGTGGAATACGACAGGTAATAGCGGCCGGCGTGGTGGTGGACCCAGGGGCCTTCGAAGAAGCGGCGGGCGTGGTCGCCGGCGCGTAGCGGGGTGCCGTGTTCGTCGAGGATGACGAGCTCGCGGGTGGGTTCGGCCAGTTGCGTCATGTCCTCGCGCAGGCGTGCGACGCGCGGGCCGAGTGCGGGTGCGTCGTCTGCGGGTTCCTGGTTGGTTTGGTCGTAGACGTTGTCGCGGTAGTGCTGCAGCTGGCCGCCCCAGATCCCGCCGAAGTACAGGTAATGCGCGCCGTCGTGGTCGGCGAACACGGCCGGGTCGATCGAGTAGGTGCCTGCGATGGGCTCGGGTTCGGCAACGAACGGGC
Source organism: Xanthomonas sp. NCPPB 2933 (assembly GCF_056725225.1). NCBI lineage: Bacteria > Pseudomonadati > Pseudomonadota > Gammaproteobacteria > Lysobacterales > Lysobacteraceae > Xanthomonas > Xanthomonas sp. NCPPB 2933. The sequence continues at coordinate 5,252,363 of NZ_CM161518.1, read as the reverse complement.
CTTCGGGGCGATCGCCCACCGCCACACCGATCTGGAAGATGCCATCGGCGCGTTTTGCCGGGAAATACAGGTACGTACGGCCGTCGCGCTGCGCGGCATCCGGCGCCCACATCTGCCGCTGCGCCCAGGGCACGTCGCGGACGTGCAGCACTTGCCCGAGGTCTTCGACCGGCGCATTGGGATGCGCCATCCGGAACACGTGGTAGTCGGCCATGTCGAAATGCGAGCCGTCATCGCTGAAGGCAACGCCGGCATCGATGTCGTGCGAGGGATACAGATACAACGCGCCGTCGAACACGTGTGCGGAAGGGTCGGCGGTGTACAGGTGGGTGACCAGCGGTGCGGAAATGGCGGTGCGCGCCAGCGCCTGCAGTGCATCGGAGTGCAGTTCATCGGACATGCGCGTACCTGTGCATGAAGTGGGAGGGAGGGCGTCAGCTGGTGGCGAGCGGTGCGCTGCGTCGGCGTACGCCCAGGTCGTGTTCGATGCGGGTTTCCAGCGCCTTGTCGATCTCGTACAGCACCAGCAGTGCAGTGCCGAGCAGGAACGGGATGGACGCGTACACGCTGATGGCCAGGCGAATGCCGCTCGTCACTGCATCGCTTTGCAGCGGCAGGGCGGCGTTGTAGCCATAGAACGCCAGGATGCCGGCGACCAGTGCGCCGCCGACGCTCAGGCCGATCTTCAGCCCGCACAACATCGCCGAGAAAATGATGGCGGTGGCGCGGCGGTGGTTCTTCCACTCGGAGTAATCGGCCACGTCGGCGATCATCGCCCACAGCAGCGGGATGGTGATGCCGTAGAAGAAGCCGTGCAGTACGTAGGAGGCGAACACCCAGCCGATCGCGTCCGGCGGGTACACGTAGAACGCCAGCAAAAACACGGTGGAGATCAGCAGCGCGCCACCGAAGACGTTGCGCTTGCCGTAGCGATCGGCCAGCCGCTTGGAAAAACCGATACCCACGATCATCGCCAGAATGCCGCCGGCACTGAACACGCTGAACGCCGAGGTCGGCGCATCCTGCGGCCATTGCAGCGCGCTCATGCCGGCACCGGTTAACACACTGTTGATGCCGCCGATGAAGTGATTGAAGCCTGCGTGATCCAGAAACAGCGTCAATGCGTTCGCGTCGAGGTAGTACTTGAAGTAGTAGATGTACATCCCGCCCTTCATGGCGAGATTGATGAAGACCAGGATGGTCAGCGCCAGCATCACCAGCCAGGGCTTGTTACGGACCAGATCGGTGAGGTCCTGGCGCACGCTGGTGCGCTGTTCGCTGATCGGCAGCACGCGCTCGCGGGTGGTGAAAAAGGTGATCAGAAAGCACAGCGTGCCGACGGCGGCGAACAAGGCCATCGTGTTGCGAAAGCCCTGCGCCTTGTCGCCGTTGCCCAGAATCAGCACCAGCGGCAGCAGCAGCACCTGGATGATGAACTGCGCAAACGTCACCGCCAGAAAGCGATACGCCGACAGACTGTTGCGCTGCTCCATGCTGCCGGTGAGCACGCCGCTCAATGCCGAATACGGCAGGTTGTTGGCCACATACACCAGCATCAACAAGGTGTAGGTGGCGAAGGCGTAGGCGATCTTGCCCTGCTCGCCAAGTGCGGGCGTGTTGAATGCTGCCAGCGACAACGCACCGAACGGCACTGCCGTCCACAGGATCCACGGGCGGAACTTGCCCCAGCGCGTGCGCGTGCGATCGGCCAGGATGCCGATGATGGGGGTGAATACGAAGGCGCCGAGCATGCCCACCACGAAGATCAACGTGGCGGCCACACTCGCCGGAATGCGGAACACGTCGGTATAGAAGAACGCCAGAAAAGTGACCAGCGTCTGGAAGATCAGATTGGCCGCCAGGTCGCCCAGGCTGTAGCCGATCTTTTCGCGCAGGGAGAGCTGTTGTGAGCGATCGTTCATGAGGTGGGGCGGGGCTCAAGGAGTGCTGCGGAAAACGCCGCGGTGTGCGCTACTTCGCCGGTCGCGATGGGGATGATCGCGACGGCGAAGACAGCACTTGGAGTGGCTAACAAAACGTAGCGCAGTAGTGTTGATAGCCACTCCTAGAAGGTACCGCGAATGCCGAGCATGACCGTGCGCCCGGGCTCGTACAGATCGTAGGTGGCGTTGGGCCAGGCGTAGGTGGTGCGCAGCGGCTCATCGGTGAGGTTAGTGACGTTGAGGGTGATCTGCGGCTTGGACGGCAACGATTCCAGCGTGTAGCTGGCCGACAGATCCAGCTGGCCGCGCGCATCGGCGTTGAGGCGTGCGTAGGGGATGCCGTTCTGGTTGGCGCCGGAGATCACCATGTCGTCGTTCCAGGTGTAGGACAGGCGCACCGAGGCGGCGTCCTTTTCCCAGTACACGGTGCCGTTCCACAAGTTCGGCGCAACACCGACTGCCACTGCCGGAATGCCTTCGCCTTCCGAGGATTGGGTAACGTGCGTGTAGTTCACGCTGAAGCCCATGCCGTCGACCAGCTTGTCCAGCGGCTGCACCCAGATCGCCTCGGTGCCGCGGATGTTGAGCACGCCGTCGGCGTTGACCTGGGTCTGCACGTCCACCGTGGCGGCATTGGGGCCACCGCGCTGGTCCAGGCCGGCTTGCTGGATCGGCAGCAGGCTCTCGTACGGCACGCCCAGGTCGTTGAAGGGAATGCGCCGCACGCCGTTGACGGTGAAGCCGCTGATGCGCTTGTTGAACAATGTGAGGCCCACATAGCCCTCGCCGCCGGTGTACCACTCGCCGCCGAAGTCGACGTTGGTGGATAGATACGGCGCCAGGTTTGGATTGCCCTGGGTTGCGGTCTGCGCGGAGGGGTCGCTGAAGTTGGTATTGGGCAACATCGCGCTGGGGTCGGGCCGGGTGAGCGTGCGCGAGCTGGACAGGCGCAGCACCACGTTGTCGGCCACATCCCAGGCGGCATTGAACGAGGGCAGGGTTTCCTTGTAGTCCGAATCCAGCACCTGGATGCGGCGGATGCCGTTGATGGTGACCGGGCCGGTGATGGTCTGATCGGTGGTGACATAGCGCACGCCGGCATTGAAGCGCAGCGTGCGGTTCCAGACTTCGGTTTCTGCATTGGTTTCGATATAGAAACCCCAGTTCTTTTCGCGGATGCCGCCGGCCGAGGCGCCGGTGTTGGCGGAGTTGGTTTCCGGTGCAGAATCGCGTAGCGCGTAATAGTTGGTGTCGCCGAGAAAGCGGTTGAAATCGGCGGTGATAAAGCCGTCCGGACCGGGCCGCAAATAGCCGGCCAGGGCCGCATTCGGCACCGCCGAGCCGGGGCCGCCGTTGCACACATTGCCGCCACCGCCGCGGCAGACCACCTGCTCCCAGGCGATGCTGTTATCGAAGCCGCGGATGGTGCGCTCGGCCTGGTCGTAGGCGGCGCCGATCTTGATGTTGCGCTTGTCTTCGCCGAACTGCAGGTCGGCGCGGCCGCCACGTGTTTCGGTCACGCGTTTTTCGTTCTGGATATTGACCCGGCCGCCGTTCCAGCCCCAGCCCAGGTTGGGGTCGTTGAGATTCAGCGGGCTGGTGATCGAGGGGCGGTCGCCGCCTTGGTTGCGGTAGTCGACGGTGGTGAACGGCGAGGTCACCAGGATGCTGGGCGACTCACGATCCAGCCAGCTGCGCGTGGCATTGGCCTGCACGTTGAGCTTGATGTCCTGCTCGGCGCCGAACAACAGTTCTGCGCCTGGGTTGACGCTCCAGAACTTGACCTCTTCGCGATACGGGCGCGCTTCCAGAAAGTACTGCGCGTTGGCAAACGTGGCGCTGGTGACCACGTTGTTCTGGTCCAGCTGCATGCCCAGCGGGATCATGTTGCCGTTGCGGCCGATCAGATTCATGCTGATCCGCTCGGTGGTGCGCTTGGCCTCGGAATACAGCGTGTCCAGATAGAAATGCATGCTGTCGGACGGGCGCCATTCCAGCGACATCACCGAGGCATCGCGGTCGCGATCGCCATTCATGTAGACGCTGCGGCCCAGGCGCGGAATCAATGCGTCGCTGATCTGGTCGATGCTCAGGCCCGGGTTGCGTGCGAGCAACCACGCGGCATCAATGGTTTCGCCGGTGGTGAGGCCACTGCCGGCGGTGGCCGGCACGCGATCGGGAATGCGCCAGTTGCCGCCGCCGTTGACGTTGCAGGCGGCCGGTTGATTGGTGGCCGGCGTGCCCGCAGGCGGGGTGAGACCGCATTGGGTGTAGGTGAGGCCCGGGTTGGTCCAGCCCACGCTTTCGAAGCCGCGCACGCCGAGCTTGCCGCGCACCGAGGCCACGCCCAGCAATGCGCCGAAGGTGCCTTCCTCGTTGGTCCAGCTGCCCATGAAGGCGCCGCGCGGGGTGGTTTTTTCGCTGGTGCTGTTCCAGTCGGCCTGCGCCTGATAGGTGAAGTGCACGCCGGGGCGATCGAACGGGCGTGCGCTGCGCATGTCCACCACGCCGGAAACGCCGCCTTCGAGCATGCTGGCGGTGGGCGTCTTGCTCACGGTGAGCTGGGTGAAGAACTCGGTGGGGAACAGGTTCAGATCGACTTCGCGGTTCTGGTTCTGCGCGTTCAAACCGATCGAAGCAGTGGCGATGCTTGCGCCATTGAGCGTGGTCTTGGTGAAGCTGGTGCCCAGGCCGCGGATGGCGATGTTGAGACCTTCGCCATTGACGTCGCGCGAGAGCTGCACGCCGGGGATGCGGTTGAGCGACTCGGCGATATTCATGTCCGGGAACTTGCCGATGTCCTCTGCAAACACGGTGTCGGCAAAGCCCACCGAATCGCGCTTGGCATCGGTGGAAAACTGGATGCTGCGTCGGTAGCCCGAGACGGTGACAGTATCGAGCTGGGTTACCGCATCGCCGCTGGCGGTTGCGGCCGGTGGAGTTTGTGCGGTCGTTGCGTTGGCGGCGTCGGTGGACTGTGCCAAGGCGGACGTGCTGGCCATGCCCAGCAGGATGGACCCCAACGCGCAGGACAACGCGGTTCGTGCGTAGCTGTTCTTCACCGTAATCCCTTCCCTAACAGGTGAGCGGATGTCCCACGCATCGCCCCTGCGCAGGGAGTGCCGCTGCCGATGCGCGGCGCGACGATGATGCGATGGGGGAGACGGGCGATCAGTGGTGGCGGATGTTAGCGCTACCAAATTCAGAACAGCACGCTGCAGGGCAGCATAGATGTCGGGGCATAGCGGCGAATGTGGCAGTGCCGCTTATCGAGAGCGGTTTGAGCAGGGACGGTATATCGGCGTGCTGCACTGCGCGATGGATTTTGCGGCACGCCGTGGTAATGGTAGCGCTATCACCCGTGGCGCAAGGCCACCTTTGTGCAGGTGCAGTGGTCGATGAATCGAACCGAAGAATGCGGCAGCGCTAAGCCGAGCTGTCCCGGAGATGCGGCAGCGCATTGCAGTGGTAGTTGTGCGATTGCCCATCGCACGCTGCGTTTAGCCGCGTTGCGGCGCTCACGCACATGAGCGAGTTGCCGCAGGCGGTTGCACCTGCCGGCACGCTGGCACGCCTGGGCCGCGTGCGCTGGCGTGTGTGCGCATTGCTGCTCGCCGCCACCACCATCAACTATGTCGACCGCCAGGTGCTCGGTGTGCTGGCGCCATTTCTGCAGACGCAGATAGGCTGGAACGAAATCCAGTACGGCTACATCGTCACCGCATTCCAGGCCGCCTACGCGCTGGGCTTGTTGTGCAGCGGTGCGGTGATCGACCGCTTCGGCACGCGCATCGGCTATGCGCTGGCGATCGGTATCTGGAGCCTGGCGGCGATGGGGCATGCGCTGGCCACCAGCGTGGTGGGCTTTGCGATTGCGCGGTTTTTTCTGGGGCTGGGCGAGTCCGGCAACTTCCCCGCCGCGCTCAAGACGGTGGCCGAGTGGTTTCCGCGTCGCGAGCGCGCACTGGCCACCGGCATCTTCAATTCCGGCTCCAATATCGGCGCCATCGTCGCGCCGTTGCTGGTGCCGGTGATCGCCACCGCCTGGGGCTGGCAGGCGGCATTCCTGTTCACCGGCGTGCTCAGCGCCACGTGGTTGCTGGTGTGGTGGCTGAGCTATCACCCGCCCGAGCAGCAACCGGGTTTGTCGGCTGCCGAGTTGGCGCATATCCGCAGCGATGCGCATGAGCCGGTGCAACGGCGGCTGTCGTGGTTGCAGGTGCTGCGGCATCGTCAGGCGTGGGCGTTTGTGCTGGGCAAGTTCATCACCGACCCGATCTGGTGGTTCTTCCTGTTCTGGCTGCCCAAGTTCCTGCATGCCGAATACGGCTTGAGTCTGTTGCAACTGGGCGCGCCATTGATCGTGATCTTTGTGCTTGCCGATATCGGCAGCATCGCCGGGGGCTGGGTCGCCGGGCGCTTCATTGCGCGCGGTTGGAGCGTCAACCGGGCGCGCAAGACCGCGATGCTGATCTGCGCAATCTCGGTAGTGCCGATCGTGTTCGCCGCACGTGCAGACAACCTGTGGGTGGCGGTCGGTTTGATCGGCCTGGCCACCGCCGCGCATCAGGGCTGGTCGGCCAATCTGTTTACGCTGCCGTCGGACATGTTTCCGCGCCATGCGGTCGCCACGGTGGTCGGTATCGGTGGCTTTGCCGGCGCGGTGGGCGGCATGCTGATCGCTACTTTCATCGGTTTTCTGTTGCAGGCCACCGGCAGCTACGTGCCGGTGTTCTTGATGGCGGGCTCGGCCTACCTGCTGGCGTTGACGGTGGTGCACACGCTGGCGCCACGCCTGGATCCAGCGCAGCTACCGGCCGATGCTGCCGTTGCGTCCTCCCCTTCGTCCTGAGGTGATCGCCATGCGTATGCGCGTCGTTTTCTCCAGTCTGTTGCTCGCAGCCAACCTCGCAACATCTGCATCTGCTGCGCCGTTGGCATCCGGTGCGTCCAAGTTCCTGGGCAGCGCCTACAGCCCGCAACAGGCGGCAGGGTTCGCGCAGTACTGGAACAAGCTCACGCCCGAAAACAGCGGCAAGTGGGGCAGTGTGGAAGCGGTGCGCGACCAGATGGACTGGAGCGGGCTGGATACCGCCTACAAGCTAGCCAAAACTAACGGCATGCCGTTTCAGATGCATGTGATGGTGTGGGGAAATCAGCAGCCGGAGTGGATCAAGACCTTGCCGCCGGCCGAGCAACGCCGCGAGATCGAGCAGTGGTTTGCCGCGGTGGCGCAGCGTTATCCGGAGATCGATCTGCTGGAAGTGGTCAACGAACCACTCAACGACCCGCCCAGCAAAAACGACACCGGCGGTGGCAATTACCTGCAGGCGCTGGGTGGCAACGGCGCCAGCGGTTGGGAGTGGGTGCTGCAATCGTTTCGGCTCGCCCGCCAGCACTTTCCGCGTGCGCGGCTGATGATCAACGACTACAGCATCACCAACAACCCGCAGGCCACGCAGAAGTATCTGCAGATCGTGCAGCTGCTGCAGCGCGAGCAGCTGGTCGATGCCATCGGCATCCAGGAGCACGCCTTTGAAACCACTCCGAATGTGGCGATGTCGGTGCATCGCGCCAATCTCGATGCGTTGGCCGCAACCGGCCTGCCGATCTACATCACCGAGTTCGATCTGGACGGGCCAACCGATGCGCAGCAACTGGCCGACTACCAACGCGTGTTCCCGGTGTTCTGGGAACACCCAGCGGTGCGCGGCATCACGCTGTGGGGCTTTCGCCCCGGGCTGTGGCGCGACAAGGAAGCGGCCTATCTGATTCGCGCCGATGGTAGCGAGCGGCCGGCGCTGACCTGGCTGCGTAGTTACGTGGCCGCACATCGCAACCCCACGCCGTGAGCGTTGCGCCACTCACCTTTCGCTTGTTTGTTGACTGACTTATGCCAACGCCCACACCACTGACCCTGCACGACGACCGCCTGTTTCCAGCCGACCAAGGCACGCGTGCGATTGCGCGCCGCCTGTATGCGCAGATCGCCGCGCTGCCGATCATTAGCCCGCACGGCCATACCGACCCGGCGTGGTTCGCCACCGATGCGCCGTTCGCCAATGCCACCGAGTTGTTGCTGGTGCCGGACCACTATGTGTTCCGCATGCTCTACAGCCAGGGCATCGCGTTGGATGCCTTGGGCATCCCGCGTGCGGATGGATCGCGGGATGCGGTAGACCCACGCGCGGCGTGGCGTGTGTTCGCCGAGCACTACCCGCTGTTGCGCGGTACGCCATCTGCGTTGTGGCTCAATCACGTGTTCCACGACGTGTTCGATCTGCGTGTCCGGCTGGATGCCGGCACTGCCGATCATTACTACGACCACATCACCGCAGCCTTGCAGACGCAGGCGTTTCGCCCGCGTGCGTTGTTCGAGCGTTTCAATATCGAGGTGATTGCCACCACCGAATCGCCGTTGGATACGCTGCAGCATCACGCCACCATTCGCGACAGCGGTTGGAAGGGGCGCGTGCTCACCGCATACCGGCCAGACCCTGTGGTCGACCCCGAACACGAGCAGTTTGCCGGTGCGCTACAGCAGTTCGGCACGCTCACCGGGGAGGATGTGCTGAGCTGGCAGGGCTATCTGCGTGCGCATCGGCAGCGCCGCGCGTTCTTTGCCGCGCATGGCGCAACCTCGACCGACCACGGCCACCCTAGTGCGGCCACCGCCGATCTGTCGCCGGATGAGGCACAACGCTTGTTCGACACCGTGGTGCGTGGCGCAGCGACGCCCGCGCAGGCCGAGCTGTTTCGCGCGCAGGTGTTGACCGAGATGGCGGCGATGAGCCTGGACGACGGCCTGGTGATGCAGCTGCATCCGGGCTGTTTTCGCAATCACAACCGGCAGCTGTTTCAGACCTTCGGGCGCGACAAGGGCGCCGATATTCCGATGCGCACCGACTACGTGCACGCACTCAAACCGCTGCTGGATCGTTTCGGCAACGACCCGCGCCTGCGTCTGATTGTGTTTACGCTGGACGAAACCAGCTACAGCCGCGAACTTGCGCCGTTGGCCGGGCATTATCCCTCGCTGCTGCTCGGGCCGGCGTGGTGGTTCCATGACGCGCCGGAGGGCATGTGGCGCTTCCGCGAGCAGACCCTGGCCAGCGCCGGCTTCTACAACACCGTGGGTTTCAACGACGACACCCGTGCTTTCCTGTCGATCCCCGCGCGGCACGATGTGGCGCGGCGCGTGGACAGCGCGTTTCTCGCCAAGCTCGTTGCCGAGCATCGCCTGGACGAGGATGAAGCGGCCGAGGTCGCGATCGATCTGGCATATCGCTTGCCGAAGCAGGCCTACAAGTTGTGAGGGTGAGTGGCGCGCAGTGTAGCGATGCCTTCCCGCGTGCGTGTGGAGTCTTTACACCGAGCGCATGCGTCTGGTCGGATGGAGTAGCGACATGACGCGCGTAGAGATGTGGTGCGCGCTGAAGCGCCGTGTTGCCGAACGCAGTGTGCGTCTTGCACAGGTCGTGTTCGTCTGCCTCTGCGCCACGCTTCCTGTGTTGCCCGCACTGGCGGCAGCACCGGCGCCAACCGAGATGCCACGCGAGCGTGTCTCGCTCAACGCGCAATGGCGCTTCCAGCGCGGCGATCCCCCTGGCAATCGCGAAACCCTCGATTACGATGTGCGTCCGCAAGTGGTGCGTAGCGAAGACGGCAAGGTGGCCGATGCGCAACCCGAGCAGGCGCAGCACATCGATGCCGCCGCTACACGCGTGCTCAAGCCGTGGATCCTGCCTACAGCCAACAACCTGATTGCAGATCCCGCGAAACGACACAAACGCCCGCCCGGCAATCCCGGCGGCACCGTTGCCTTCGTGCAGCCGCAGTTCGACGACAGCGGTTGGGAGCCGGTGGACCTGCCGCACGATTGGGCGATTGCCGGGCCGTTCCTGGCCGATGGTCCCTATGGTGGCATGGGGCGCTTGCCTAGCTGGGGCATCGGTTGGTATCGCAAGAATCTGGACATTCCTGTCAGCGATCGCGGCCGCTCGCTGTTTCTCGATCTCGATGGCGCGATGTCATATGCCACGGTCTGGCTCAACGGCAAGTTGGTCGGCGGTTGGCCGTATGGCTACAGCTCCTGGCGCGTGGACCTGACGCCGTACGTGGTGTTCGGTGCACGCAACCAGCTGGCGATTCGTCTGGACAACCCGCCCGACTCGGCCCGCTGGTATCCGGGTGGCGGGCTGTATCGTAATGTGTGGTTAACCAAAGCTGCTCCGTTGCATATCGCGCAATGGGGCACGCAGCTGACCACGCCGCAGGTGTCGGTGCAGACTGCGCAGGTGCAGCTGGCGATCACGCTGGAGAATGCCGCCCGCAGCGCTGTGCAAGCGCAAGTCAGTACCGCGATCTATGTGCTCGATGATGTGCGTGGCACGCGCAGTGGTGAGCCTGTTGCACGCATTGCGCCTGTGCAGGTTGCGGTTCCCGCAACTGGTAGCGCACGCATGCAAGGCAATACACAGATCGATCAACCGCGTCTGTGGGGCCCGCCACCGACACAGCGTCCGCATCGCTATGTCGCCGTGACCGAAGTCAGCCAGAACGGGCGCGTGGTAGATCGCTATGAAACACCGTTCGGCATCCGCAGCATCGTGTTCGATGCCGACAAGGGCCTGCTGGTCAACGGCGAACATGTGCCGATTCGCGGCGTTAACAATCATCACGATCTCGGTGCGCTGGGTGCGGCGTTCAATGTGCGCGCCGCCGAGCGGCAACTGCAGTTGCTGCAGCAGATGGGCGCCAACGCCATCCGCATGAGCCATAACCCACCCGCGCCGGAATTACTGGAGCTGACCGACCGTATGGGTCTGCTGGTGGTGGACGAGGTGTTCGACAGTTGGGAGATGAAGAAGACCCCGCTGGATTTCCACCTGGTGTTCCCGCAGTGGCACGAGCCGGACTTGCGCGCGATGCTGCGGCGCGACCGCAATCATCCCTCGGTGATGCTGTGGAGCGTGGGCAACGAAGTCGGCGAGCAATACACCGGCGAGCAGGGCGCCGCGATCGCACGCACGCTGCATGCCATCGTGCACGACGAAGACCCCACTCGCCCGGCGACTGTGGCGATGAACTACGCCTCGCCCGAGATGCCGTTGCCCGCTGCGCTGGATGTCATCAGCCTCAACTATCAGGGCGAAGGCATTCGCGACATGCCGGAGTTCGCAGGCACCGAGCGTATCCGCAAACAACCGCAATATCCCGCGTTCCATGGCAAGTTTCCGCACAAGGCCATCCTCAGCAGCGAGACTGCTTCGGCCTTGAGCAGCCGTGGCGTGTATCTGTTTCCAGTGACGCCGGATACCAGCGCACTGGTGCGCGACGGACGTGGCGGCGACTCGGTCGCGCATCAGGTCAGCGCCTACGAACTGCACGCAGTGGACTTCGGTTCCAGCGCCGACAAGGTCTTCGCTGCACAAGACCGGCATCGATATGTCACGGGCGAGTTCGTCTGGACCGGCTTCGATTACCTGGGCGAGCCTACGCCGTACTACAGCTCGCGTAGTTCCTATTCGGGCATCTTCGATCTGGCCGGTTTTCCCAAGGACCGCTACTGGCTGTATCAATCGCGCTGGCGCCCTGACCTGCCGATGGCGCATCTGCTGCCGCACTGGACCTGGCCCGGTCGCGAGGGGCAGGCCACGCCGGTGCATGTGTTCACCTCGGGCGATGAGGCCGAGCTATTCGTCAACGGCGTGTCGCAGGGGCGCAAGCGCAAGGCGCCGTTGCAGTATCGGTTGCGCTGGGATGAGGTGGTGTACCAACCAGGTGAGCTGCGGGTACAGGCCTACAAGAATGGCAAGCCCTGGGCGAGCGATCGTGAGCAGACCGCCGGCCGCGCCGCGCGCATGCAGATCACGCCCGACCGCACCACCATTCGCGGCGATGGCTGGGATCTGAGCTTCTTCACCGTGCGGCTGCTAGATCGCGATGGACGTCCTGCGCCCACTGCCGGCGACCGTCTGCGTTTCCGCATCGAAGGCCCAGGCGAGCTGGTTGCTACCGACAACGGCGATCCGACCGATCTGGAATCGTTCGCTTCGCCGCAACGCAACGCCTTTAACGGGCTGTGTCTGGCCATCGTGCGCGCCAAGGCCGGCGCACGCGGCACCATCACGCTGTATGTCGAATCGGACAGCCTGGATGCCGCGCAGGCGCAGATCGTTGCGCAGTGATGGGAGTGGGCATGACCTGTCGAAGGTCGCGTGGCCCTGCATCCAGCTAGCACCGACGTGACCTGATGGCTGCGGCTGGCGCTTGGTATGCGGGATCAAGCACCAGGCGCGGGGTTGCCGACCGCCAGGCAGCGGTGGAAACAACACCTCCTTAAATAGGGCGCGCGCTGGTGCGGCCAAATTAGTCGGACATGCAGTGGCAATCTTTATATGAAAGCCGACTTCGTCGAGAAGCTTGCGTGATGGATATTGGCTTAATCACGCGTGCGCCGCATGGCGCAGTCGAGGCACGTATTTCCTACAGCCCATGGCAATGGCAATGGTGGAGGCGTCGCCTGCGCGCATCGGCGGCCCGGATTGGGAAATGCCGTAACGCAGCATCAACGCCGGGCGGATGCGCGTCTAACACAAGAACGTGACAGAGCCCAAAGTTGGCGCGTTTGCCGCATTGTTGACTTCGCTTTTCCGAACATCACTTCTTGTCGGTGCATGGCCTGCCTGGCCGTGCGAGGAAGATCGTTTACTCCACCTTCATAAGGAATTGTAATGAAGAAGTTCGGATCAACATCAGTGCTTGTTGCCTGCATCATCGGAAGTGTGGCCAGCGCAGGGGCCGCGACGCAGAGTTCGGCGATCAACGCCGCCGGCCGCGCCGAGGCCATGTCGTCCTGGGAAGCGACGATCCATCAGCAAGCGCCATCGATGGAGGGTTGCTTCCGCTCGGCGTTCCCGAACAATGGCTGGCAGGCGACACGTTGCGCGGCGCCACCCAAGCTCGTGTCGGTACCGCCGGCCGTCACCAATGGAAACGGCCGCACCGCCGCCGGGCGCAGCGGTGGTGGTGCCTTCACGGTCGGTAACGGCACCGACTACGCTGCACGCACCGGCAGGTCCACGCGCTCTGCCGTGGGCTCGTTCCCCAGCGTGAGCGGCGTGACCACCGGCGTGGCCGATTATTCGTTGCAGATCAATACCGACACCGCCAGCAATCCCACCACCTGCTCGCAGTTCGGTTACTCCACGTGCCAGACCTGGGAGCAGTTCATTTACTCCACCGATGGTGACGGCGACGCCAGCAATGGTCGCACTCCGATTGTCTTCATCCAGGACTGGTTCTTCGCCGGTAGCACCTCGCAGTACAACTCGGTCGGCTGTCCATCCGGCTGGAACGCCTATCCCGACCAGAACGCCTGCTATCGCAACAGCGACGCAGTGGATGCACCGCTGGTCGCGGTGAAGAACATCGGTAGCATCAAGCTGACCGGCTCGGCGACCGCTGGTGGCGTGGACACCGTCTCGTTCTCGGTCAACGGCCAGGCCTATAGCGTGAACCAGCCCGCCTCGACATTGAACATCAACAAGATCTGGCGGCAGTCCGAGTTCAATATCTTCGGCAATGGCAGCGTCAATCCGGTGGTGTCGTTCAATCGTGGCTCGAGTGTTACCGTGAACGTGGCCGTCAACGACGGCACGACCAATGCCCCGACGTGTCTGGGCAACGCCGGCACCACGTTCGAGCAGAACAACCTGACCCTCGGCAGTTGCACCGCCTCCGGTGGTTCGTCGCCGCGCATCAGCTTCACTCAAAGCAACTAATGCGTGCTCAACGCCCGGGAAGGCCTTGGCCTTCCCGGGCGTTTGTCGTTGTAGGACTTGCCAGCCGCCGCGTGGATCCCGGTATGCTGCATCACCGCCGTAGTCTGCCGCAGGCGGAATGTGCCATGGCCTTGCGTCCCCCTGCGACGCACGCTGCACTCCAGTGCCGTCCCTGCGTCCCGGTCAGTTGCCCGTCCCTTCCTCATCGAGCTGCCGCCATGTTCGCACGTCACCGGTTTTCCTCCTTGTTGCTGGCCGGCATGGTGGGTGGCAGCGCGATCGCCAGCGCTGCGCCGTCGGCGGTCGCCACCTCTCACTGTCCGGGACAGACGCTCAAGCAGGTCTATGCCGATGCCTTCATGATCGGCACGGCCGTCAATGCCGAGATCGTGTCAGGCCACGATGCCGCGTCGGCGGTCTTGGTCGCCTGCCACTTCAATGCGCTCACGCCCGAGAACGTGATGAAGGCCGAAGTAGTGTCGCCGCGTCGCGGCGTCAACGATTTTGCCGCCGCCGATGCCTTCGTCGATTACGCGCGTGCGCAGCACATGTTCGTGGTCGGTCACACCCTGGTCTGGCACAACCAGACGCCGGATTGGTTCTTCACCACCGCTGATGGCCTGCCCAATACGCCGGCACAGCAACTGGAGCGCATGCGCCAGCATATTACGCTGGTGGCAGGTCGCTACGTGGGCAAAGTGCAGGCCTGGGATGTGGTCAACGAGATCATCGACGAAGACGGCAGTTACCGCGCTACCAACTGGGTGCAGCGCGTCGGCGATGGCGACACCGTAGTGCGCAATGCCTTCACCTTCGCGCAGCGTTATGCACCCGATGCGCAGCTGTATTACAACGACTTCAATGCCTGGCGTCCTGCCAAGCGCGACGGCATCGTGCGCATGGTCAAGATGCTGCAGCACTCCGGTATCCGCATCGATGGCGTCGGCATGCAAGGACACTGGGGGCTCGACTATCCCAGCCTGCGCGATATCGAAGACGCCATCGACGCTTACGCCGCGCTCGGCATCAAAGTCATGATCACCGAGCTGGACGTCGATGTGTTGCCGCTCACCAAGGAAGGCCAGGTCATCGGCACCGGGCTTGCGCACAAGCAGTTCCAGCTACCGGAATTCAAGCGCTTTCTCGACCCGTATCGCGATGGCTTGCCATCCGAAGTGCAGGCGCAACTACGCGATCGCTATGCCGAACTGTTCGCGCTGTTCTGGCGCAAGCGCGACAAGCTCGCCCGCGTCAGTGTCTGGGGCGTTACCGACGGTATGTCGTGGAAGAACGATTATCCGGTGCCAGGCCGTACCAACTACCCGTTGCTTTTCGATCGCAATCACCAGCCCAAACCTGCACTGGATGCGGTGTTGGCGGTGCCGGCGGCCGCTAGCGGGCGCTAGCATCGTTGCCAGCCAGCGCAGGAGACCTGCACACACATGATGGCATCATGGCCCGACTTCGATACCGGACTTCCCGATGCGATTGCCGCCCTATCTGTTGTTGGCCGTTCCGTTGCTGGTGGTCCTTGCTGCTTGCACCAAGAAAGACGCGCCGCCGCCGCGCTTCCCTGTCATCGGGCAGCTGAAGACCTTCGATCGCAGCTTCAGCGATGTGATCGCAAGCGATGCGCGTATCGAAAAGCTCACCGAAGGCTTCATCTGGTCCGAGGGCCCCGCATGGGTGCGCAACGGCGGCTATCTGTTGTTCACCGATGTGCCGGAAAACAAGCTCTATCGTTGGTCCGAAGATGTCGGCTTGTCGGTTTTCCTTTCGCCTTCCGGTTACAGCGGCCCGGAGCAGACCACGCTGCGCGAGGCGGGCGCCAACGGCCTGTACGCCGAACCGGGCGGCACTGTGTTGTTGGCCGATTCCGGCACGCGCATCGTCGCCAGGCTCGACCCGGCCACGCGCAAGAAGACGCCGCTCGCCACCCAGTTCGAAGGCCACCGCTTCAACAGCCCCAACGATCTGGTTCGCCGCAGCGACGGCGTGGTGTTCTTCACCGACCCGCCGTACGGTCTCAAAGGCATGAACGATTCGCCGGTCAAGGAGCTGCGCTTCAACGGCGTCTACCGCCTGGATACCGACGGCAGCGTGCACCTGCTGGACGACAGCCTGAGCTTGCCCAATGGCATCGCGCTCTCGCCCGACGAGCGCACCTTGTACGTAGCCAACTCCGATCCGGAGCGCCCGATCTGGATGGCCTACACGCTCGACGCAACCGGTGCGGTGACCGGCAAGCGCGTGTTCGCCGATGCTTCCGATCTGGTTGCCAAGGACGCCCCCGGCCTGCCCGACGGCATGGCGGTTTCCGCCGACGGCCACCTGTTCGCCACCGGCCCCGGCGGCGTCATCGTCTTCGCACCCGACGGCCGCCGGCTGGGCCGCATCGAAACCGGCGAACCGATCTCCAACTGCGCCTTCGGCAACGACGGCCACACGCTCTACATGACCTCGCACGCGATGCTGACGCGCGTGCGCGTCAAAGCACTTGGGTTGGAGTTTGCACGCTAGCGCCTAATGGGCGATTAAACCGCAGCACACACGGTCGCCGCTCTTGTAGGAGCGGCCCTGGCCGCGATGGGGCGTTACCCATCGCCGTACATGCTAAGTCGCGTTTTCTTCAAGCCAATATTGCGATTCGAGTCGGATGTAGCCCGCGTCGCTTACCGCATGGCTCCCGCGTCGCTCAACACCAACACATCATCCAACTCCGGCCCACCACCGCGATTACCGCTACCCGCAACGATGTATAGCTCGCCGCCTACCTCTGCGGCCTGTGTGCCATGGCGGCCTTGCGGCAACGCAGCCATCGTCTTCCAGGTAGCGGTGGCCGGGTCGTAGGCCTCGACTTCGTCGTGTGCTTTGACCTGGCGCGTACTCTCGCCGCCCATCACCAGTAGCTGACCATCGCGTGCGATGGCTGCGGTGCCCGCGCGTGGGGTCGGCAACGCAGCCGGGGCGACTGCCCAGGTGCGGCGTTCGATGTCGTAGATATCGACCTCGCCCATTGTCTGCGCCAGGGTGTTGCCACTTTCATGCGCCGAGCGTCGTCCACCGGCCGCATACACCTTGCCATCGATCACCACCGCGTGGAAATGGTCGCGCGCACGTGGTGCATCGGCCAGTTGCGTCCATTGCTGCGTTTTCGTATCGAACGCATCCAGCCATGGCACATAGCCGCTCATGTGGCCGCGCGTATTGCCGCCGACCAGGTACAGCACGCCATCGTGTTCCACTGTTCCGGCGGCGCCGCGGCGACGATGCTGCGGGATCTCCGCACCCACCTGCCAGCGATCGGTGACAGGGTCGTAGATCAACAGGTGGGTCAGCGCGGCTTCTTCCGGATAGTCGCCAGTCAGGCCGCCGACGAAATAGAGTTTTCCGGACGACACCACTGCCTGCGCGTGGCTCACTGCCAGCGGTGGCGGGCTGCCTTTGGACCAGCGGTGCGTTTTGGTATCGAAGATGTCCAAGGGCCGATTGTCGCGCCCACCGATCAGGTAAAGACGGTTACCGATGGCGACCAGGCTGTTCTCGTGACGCGCATGCGGCTTGCCTTCGCCAGAAACACTCTTCCACTGCGCAGCAGCTTGCGTCGCCGGCACTCCAGGCGCATGCACCGCAGTCTGGGCAAACGCAGGCACGCATGCGCATGCAAGCAACAGAACAGCCACACGGAATGCATTCGCTGACGGTGTCATGGAAGATCGCTCTCTAAGTGCGAAGTGCAGTGAGTGTATCGGTATCGCGATGAGGCAGCCTGCGAGGCCGCGCAGGACTTCTCAAACAAAAATGCTGGGCGCATGCCATGGCGGACTCAACAAATACGCATGCTTGATCGCTCGGCGACGGCGACGGCGACGGCGACGGCAGGCAGAGCATGGCGTGCGCTTGAAGCAACCCACGCGTCGCGCTGAAAAGGAGCGTGCCGGGGCATTCGAAAAAATCAATGCAGCCAGCACGCAGCGACTGCTTTCACTGCAACACCATCGACAACAGCCACGTGCACAGGCACACATACGCAAGCAGCCCAAGACTTGCGGCCAAGGTGGTGCGCATGATCGCCGACTCCTGCCCCACCAACTTGACCGCAGCCGCTGCAATGGCGATCGATTGCGGTGAGACCAGTTTCGCCATCACGCCGCCTGCGGTGTTGGCCGCCACCAGCAAAGCAGCAGGCACGCCGATCTGCGCTGCCGTCACTGCCTGCAGATGCGCAAACAAGGTATTGCTGTTGACCACCGAGCCGGTGATGAACACCCCCATCCAGCCGATGACCGGCGACAGCAGCGGAAACACACCTCCCGCCTGTGCCAGGGCCAGACCGATGGACGAGGACGCACCGGAATAATTGGTGACGTAAGCCACCGCCATCACCAGCGACACGGTGGCCAACGGCTTCCACATCTCTTTCGCCGATTGGGCCAACTCGCCCGTTGCCGAGCGCAGGTTCAAGCGCGGCGACAGCAGCACTGTGAGCACTGCCGCGATCAGAATCGCCGTGCCGGAGGCGTTGAGCCAACCCACATTCCACACCGCAGGCAGTGTACGCACGCTGGCGACCAATGGCGGCACTTCCTGCACGCGTTGATCGAGCAGGCCGATGGGCAGATGCAACACGGTGGCGGCAAGCGCACCGCCTGCGGCAAACAACGCCTTGAAGGCCGGCAAACTCCACACCAGGATCGCGCCGGTGAGGATGTAGAACGGCGACCATGCCAGCAGCACCTGTTTGAGCGTCCAGCGTTGCGTGGAGCAGGGCGGTGCCTGCGCTTCACGATAGATGCGCTTGGGCCGCCAGAACCGCATTAAGAGCGCCAGCCCGCCCATGCCGGCCAGCGGGCCGAGGATGTCCACCAGTTCCGGCCCGAGGAAGTACAAGGTCAGCGTCTGCACGCCACTGAACACCACGCCGACAAACAGCAGCACCGGCCAGGTCTCGCGCACGCCACGCCAGCCATCGAGCATCGCCACCAGCCCCGCAGGCACGAACACTGCGCAGACCTGCACCAGCGCCATCAGCATAAGCGACATCTCGTCCAGGCGCACGCCGCCCTGCTGCGCGCCGACCAGTACCGGGATGCCGATCGCACCGTAGGCTCCCGCTGCGCCGTTAGCCAGCAAGCACAACATCGCTGCCTTGAGCGGACGGAAGCCCAGCTCCACCAGCAGTGCCGCGCAGATGGCGATCGGCACGCCAAAACCTGCAGCCCCTTCCAGAAATCCGCCGAAGCAGAATGCGATGAGCAACACCTGGATGCGTTGATCTTCGGACACCGTGGCGATGCTGCCGCGGATCACCTCGAACTTGCCACTGCGGATCGCCAGCTTGTACAGCCATACCGCCATCAGCACGATGAAGCCGATCGGGAAGATGCCGTTGGCGATGCCCAGCAGCGCGGCGCCCACGATGCTGGCCATCGGCATGCCGAACACCAGCGACGACACTGCCACCGAGACCAGCACCGCCAGGGAGGCGGCGGTCAGCCCCTTGAGCCGCAGTACCGTCAGCGCCAACAGAAAGAACACCACAGGCAAGGCAGCCAGCAAGGCCGAGAGGTTGGCGTTACCGAGCGGGTCGTAGAGTTGTTGCCACATGGTCGGGCCTGCGCGGGTGGTGAGCGGAAAAGGTGACGCTAAGGTGCCGGAACAAGGTTCGCGCACGCAGTGCCCGCAGCGAAATCAGCGAGGTTGCGCAGGGTGATGTCGGAGATCTCCTGCAACGCTTCGGCAGTGAAAAATCCCTGATGTCCGGTCACCAGCACATTGGGGAAGGTCATCAAACGTTGAAACACATCGTCGTCGATGATCTCGCCGGAGCGGTCCTGAAAGAACAAGGCGCTTTCCTGCTCGTAGACATCGATGGCCAGATGACCGAGCTGGCGGGATTTGAGCGCGCGGATCACCGCATCGGTATCCACCAGCCCACCGCGTGAGGTGTTTACCAGCATCGCGCCGGGCTTCATCGCGGTCAGCGCTGCGTCATCGATCAGGTGTTGCGTTGCTGGCGTCAGCGGGCAGTGCAGCGAGACGATATCCGCGCGTGCGAACAGCGTCTCCAGTTCGACCCGCTGCCCGAGCGTCTCGAAGCCAGGCGTGGGATAGGGATCGTAGCCCAGCACATCGCAGCCCATCCCCTGAAAAATACGCGCAGTTGCCAGCCCGATCTTGCCCAGCCCGACCAGGCCCACCGTCTTGCCGTGCAAGGTGCGTCCGAGCAGGCCATTGAGCATGAAGTTGCCCTCGCGCACACGGTTGTAGGCACGGTGCGTCTGGCGGTTGAGCGTCATGACCAGTGCCAGGGTGTGCTCGGCCACTGCTTCGGGCGAGTAGGCCGGCACGCGTGCGACGAACAAATCCAGCGCCTTGGCGGCGGCCAGGTCGATGTTGTTGAAGCCGGCGCAGCGCAGCAGTACCGCGCGCACGCCCATCGCGTGCAGCGCCTGCAGCACGGGTGCATCCAGTTGATCGTTGACGAACACGCAGACTGCTTCGCAGCCCTGCGCCAGCGTTGCGGTCTGCAGATCGAGCGATGCTTCGAAGTAAACGAACTCGGCTGTGGATTCCTCTTTCAAGCGCAGTTTCGCTTCTTCGAGAAATCGCCTGTCGTAAGGGCGCGTGCTGAAAACAGCCATTTTCATGCAGAGAACTCCATGGGTGCGAGAACACGGTAGCTCACCAGCCGCCACGCGTCTTGCACCGTGTTTCGCCAACCAGTGCAAACACGGTTAGCTCAAGCGACCGCATGAAGTCAGCCTGGCACTGAGCTTCGCCTCTGCATATCGAGTTCCAACACTAGGCGAATACACATCTGCGAACTGGCTTGGTCGTGGGGTCGCGTGTGCTGTTGATCGGCGATCAACATGCCACTCTGGTCATGGAGCCGGACGCGTCCGCTTGCTCTCGCCACGGCAACGCTCGGAACAGTACTTCACCTCGTCCCACACGCGCTCCCACTTTTTGCGCCAACGAAACGGCCGCCCGCATTGCATGCAGGGTTTTTCCGGCAGCTCGTGTTTCTTGCGCATGGCCATGCGGGTTTCAGACCTGACGGAACATGGATGGGAGCAAGGATGAGCCAAGCATGTCATGTTGAGCGACGTGGCGTAGCTGTCTTCTTAGCTGCGTAGGTCTCAAGCCGCTCAAACATAACGCAGGAACCTTTCTGCCATTCGCGCCGGACCAGGCAGTTCCCCCTCTCCCTTGCACGGGAGCAGGGGCGCAAAGCGCCGGATGCGCGCGCGCTCAAAGCGTGTCACCTTCTGCGTGGTCTTGCCGCAGGAATAGCGGGCGCCACGCGGCTGATCAACAACACGCCGCGTCCCACCGTCACCCGCACCGCATCGCCAACGGCAAAGCCGCATTGCTCCAACCAACGCCCGGAAAGCCGCAGCTTGGGCACCGCGCAGCCAACCACATCTTCGGCACGCCGCACGTTGTAATGCTGGCGGCTCATGGTGACCTGCTCCGGGATACGGAAGTACGGTTTGCGTAAGGGCGGCGTGGGCGCAAGCGATGGATCGACCGATGTCTCATCAGTAGTACTGGTAAAGACCGGACTCTGCTTTGCCGTCTTGCGTACAACGGAGGCGCGATTGGCGGGCGATGCAGAGCTTGCATGGGCTGTTGCTTTGGGAGGGGTCATATCGAACTCCTTGTGCGATAGGAAGTCCGTTACCTCGCTGCTAAACGAGGGTGGCGGACGATGCGCGGTTAGCAGACCGGTCACAAGGAACCGGCAGACCTTGCGGTCTCCGCGCACCGCCCGCCGTAAAGCGAGCACGCTTGCCCATACGATTAATCGAGCAAAAGAAAAGCGCCGACATCGTGCAATGGGCGCTGGTGCGCCTTGTGATTGCGGGCTGCTAAACCCGGCTGCGGAATGTGCCGCAGCAACGGGATCTTGCTACTCGCCAATGGATCGAGTCAATACATGACGACACGGCTCTCAACCGATCCCTTTGATGTGGCGTATCGTTACACCCAAAGACGACTTCGTTATCCCAATACGAGAAAGCGATGACTTCCACTGCCGCAGCACCAGACCGTACGATTCCACTGCTCCCAGGCCGCTCGATCGAACGCACGGTCGCCTTCTATCGACGGCTTGGCTTTGTCGGCGACGCGCATCCGCACGATGCGGGATACGCAATCCTGACGCGCGGTGACGTCGAACTGCACTTCTTCGCGCACCCGGACCTTGACCCTGCTGCCTGCTATGCGGGGTGTTACATCCGGGTTGGCGATGTCGATGCGGTCTATGCCGCCATGCGTGGCGCTGGACTTGCGGCACACGGCATTCCACGGCTGGATCCTGTCGGGGACAAGCCTTGGGGGATGCGGGAGTTCGCGATTGTCGATGAGAACGGCAATCTGCTTCGGATCGGGCAGGTGATTGGAGGCTGAGCCTTACGTCCACCGATTAGCCTAATTAATTTTTGTAAGGAGGGGTGGAGTTGGTTGCCTAAACTCCTCAACCGGGCTCCACCCTTCCATGATCACGCTTCCTGAGGCAGGTAGGAGGTGACAGTGGCCTTGATCCTGTCTGCAAAGCTATAGATGTCGTCGATCGAGCCGAGATCGAGCTGCTCCTTGTCCTGATTGAAAATGCCCAGTCGAAGCTTCTGAAGGTTGTTGAAGCGCAGTCTGCAGATCGGCTTTCTGTTGTTATCGTCAAGTAGTACGGCGCAATAGCTTTGAGCATCCCGCATGAAAACACGCTTGCCAGGAATCACTTCGCGCACGATGGCCCGAATGATGTGGAAGCCTTCAATTTCTTCCGGAGTAGTGACGATCAGAGGGTCTGCTAGCAAGGGCGGCGTCGCCACGGCGGGTTGCTCTGCAACAACTGCCGGAGCGTGATCGCTGATTGAGATTGCTTCAGGTGCCATAGCACCTTTGAGCCGTTCATTGATCCGCTCGCTGATCAGTTGGTCGAAGGCCCGGCGCGTGATCGACGTGAACTGATCGCGGATCGCAGGCGTAAAGCGTCGGTTCCCGACCAGATCCGCAGAAACCAGTTTGACGAATTCTTCAGTAGGTTGATGCATCCACTCTGTCAGCCGTGTCTGAATAGCGCGCGTGTATTTCAGCTCATTGGCAGTCGTCAGGATCGTGTCCAAATCGAATGCAGACTTGGCGAACTTTTTAAGCTCTTCGACGTCGCGATCCTTGAAGTCCAATACGTTGAACTCGAAGAACGGCTTTTCGTCCATCTTGTTCGGCTGTTCCAGGTCAGTGAAAAACCGGTAGACCAAGCCGTTGGTAAGAACACCAAAGCGCGCCGCAGTGACATGGAAGTAGCGAAACAGCTGCCCAGCATGGTTGATGCTTAGCTCGGCGCCCGCCTTTTTGCATTCGAAAAGGATGATGGGCTTGCCATCGCAAAGTATTGCGTAGTCGACCTTCTCGCCTTTCTTGGTCCCCACATCCGCCACGATTTCTGGCGTAACCTCAAGCGGGTCGAAGACGTTGTATCCCAGAATCTGGATCAGCGGCATCACCATCGCATTCTTGGTGGCTTCTTCCGTCTGAATCAATGCACGTGTCGTACTAATGCGCGTTGCAAGCACACGCAGTTGATCGATGAAATCCATCCGATTTGCTCCCTTCCCCTGTTGAGGCAATTTTTACCACAGCAAACGGACTGAGGATGCTGTTCCAGAGATTTTTCTTTTCGCTGTGGATCAGCTCGTTTAATCGAATTAACGCCTAAACGTCGTGATCGGAACCGCGTTTGGAAGAGCCGCTGTGTTCAATTGTTCAGAGCCACAGTGGCATCCAGGAAAGGGCGAATGACGCGCTGCTTGGCTACGTGATCAATAGCGCTCGTTGCACATCCGCTGGGCCGCCTGTGTTCAAGGCGTTGTAAGCGGCATGCAGTGTTTCTACGAAGCGCGCATCGCCAGAGAGCGGATCAAATACGGCATCGAGAGTGAGAAACGCTGCCACGTCGTGGATGGCATCGCCGGTTGCGTCGCGCCCGATCTTGCTCAGCGACTCACTCAACGGGTCGATCAAGGTCACGCCATTACGTGCCTGCCTGCGCACGAAGTGCAACCACGCTGCGACCGGCAGACATAGCCGGTCGATCCGTCGTCCGGCATCCAATGCGTCGCCGATAGTGGTGAGCAAGCGTACTGGGATCTTCTGCGAGCCGTCCCAGGCGATCTGGGCGAGCAGGTGGCGGATGGCGGGGTTGCGGAAGCGGGCCAGGATGGCGCCGCAGTAGTTCTGCGGGTCGAAGCCTTGCATCGGATGCAGGGTGGGGGCGATGTCCTCGCGCATCAGGGTTTCGACAAAGGCGGCCAGTTGCGGGTGATGCATGGCGTCTGCGACGGTCTCCAACTCCAGCAGGCTGCCGAGATAGGCGAGCGCGGAGTGCGGGCCGTTGAGCAGGCGCAGTTTGGCGCGTGCGTAGCCGGCGATGTCGTCGCTGAGAATCACGCCTGCGCGTTCGAAGGCGGGGCGGCCATTGCAGAAGCGGTCTTCGATCACCCACTGCGTGTAACGCTCGCGTTGAATCGGCCAGGCGTCGTGCAGGCCGGTTTGCGCGTGCACCTGCGCGCGCAGTGCGTCGTCGGTGGCGGGGGTGATGCTGTCGACCATCGAGCGCGGGAAGCTGACGTGCCGGTCGATCCAATCCGCAAGCGCGGGATCGTTCTGCTGTGCGAGCAGCAACACCGCGCGGCGTAGCAGGCTGCCGTTGTCGGGCAGGTTGTCGCAGCTGAGGACGGTGAAAGGCGCGGTGTTGTGTTGTTTGCGTCGTTGCAAGCCGGCGACGAGATAGCCGATGGCGCTGCGCGGTGTGGATGGATGTGCGATGTCGTGCGCGATGTCGGGGTGGGTGAGGTCGAGGGTGTCGCCTGCGAGGCAATAGCCCTTCTCGGTGATGGTGAGAGTGACCAGGCGCACGGCGGGGTCGGCGATACGTGCGAGCACCGCAACTTGTTCGTCCGCGGCGCACAGCACTTCGCGGATGGCGGCGATGATGCGCAGTTGCGGGTGTTCGTCGAGCAGGGCGAGGGTGTAGAGGCCGTCTTGCGGGCGTAGGGCGTCGCGCACCGTTGGGCTGTGTAGCGAGACGGCGCTGATGGCCCAGGTGGGGTCATGCGCGAGTAGGTCGTCGATGTAGACGGCCTGGTGGGCGCGGTGGAAGGCGCCTGCGCCTAGATGGACGATGCCGATGGTGGTTGTTGCTGGGTCGTAGTTGGGTTTTAGGATTGTTTTGGGTAGGTGCGGAAGGGTGGCTAGGGAGAGTTGTGGGATTGGCATGATTTGTTTGGAATAGTGGGCGCTGCACGTTCGTGTGGTGGCCGTACCCTCACCCCAACCCCTCTCCCGACGGGAGAGGGGCTTTTCGCGGCGGCTTCTTGGGGCGCGATTACTCGTCGGTGACGGTGAAGCGTTGTTTGCTGCGGATGTCAGCGCTTGAGGCGCCGATTTGCACTTCGTAGGCGCCTGGGTCCACGGCGTAGGCTTTGCGTTGCTCGTCGTAGATGCGCAGGGCGTCTTGCGCTTTGATGGTGAAGCGCAGCTGCCGTTGTTCGCCCGGTTGCAGGGTGATGCGTTGGAATCCGTGCAGTTCCTTGAGGGCACGTTCGCGTTGTGGCTTCAGCGGATGCAGATACAGCTGCACCACTTCATCGCCTGCGCGTTGGCCGGTGTTTTTCAAGGTGACCGTTGCGGTAAGCGTGCCATCGGCGGCGACCGTGCTGCGATCGAGGCGTAGATCCGAATACGCAAATTGCGTGTACGACAGGCCGTGGCCGAACGGGTACAGCGGTTTACCCTGGAAATAGCGATAGGTGCGGCCGCGCATGGCGTAGTCGTCGAAGGCGGGCAGGCGCTCGGCTTCCTTGTAGAAGGTGATCGGCAGGCGGCCGCCGGGGCTCGCTTGTCCGAACAGCACATCGCCCACCGCGCTGCCGCCGCGTTGGCCGGGGTACCAGGCCAGCAGGATGGCGGGCACGTGCTGCTGCGGCCAGTCGATCGCCAGCGCCGAGCCGGTGGTCAGCACCGCAACCACCGGCGTGCCAGTGGCCTGCAGTGCCTGCAGCAACTCGCGCTGCGGTTTGGGCAGGCGGGTGTCGGTGCGGTCGCCGCCGGCAAAGCCGGGATAGTTGACGTCCATCTCCTCGCCTTCGACATCGCCGGTGAGGCCGCCGACGAACACCACCACCTCGGCGTTACGTGCTGCGTCTACCGCTTCTTGCAGCGGTGGCTTGGCGCCGGGCATGCGCCAGGCCAGCCGCACGCCGGCATCGCGGGTGGCTTCGTAATACTCCACGCGCAGGTCATAGGCCTTGCCGCCCTCCAGCGCCACGCTGGCGTTGCCGCCGCGCATGCGCGGAGCCTCGCTCCATTGATCGATGAGCAGCTTGCCGTCCAGATACAGGCGCACGCCATCGTCGGCGGCCACTTGCAACTCGTAGTTGCCCGAGACCGGTGGCAGCAGCTGGCCATGCCAGCGCACGCTGAAGTCGTCCTTGTCGAGCGCGCGGTCGGCATGCAGTTCGCCACGGCCCACCGCATCGTCGGTGGGTGCGTTGCGATCCCAACGGAAGGCGATGCGCGGGTCGATGCGGGTCAGTACCGGCGTGCCGGCCAATGCGCGGCCTTTGAAGTATTCGCCGGTTAACCCGTTCTGGGTGGCGCCAGCGGCCGGGCGCAGATAGCGCGTGTCGATCGGTGCGGCGGCGTTGGGGTCTTCGCGCCCTTCCACCAGATCGCTACCGCGCGCGTAGATCACCTGCGCCTGCGGTGCGGCGTCGCGGATGCCTTGCAGGATGGTGACCGGCGCGGCCGGCGTGCCGTAGTAGTTGCCCAGCAACGACATCGGGTCGTCGGCGGTGGGGCCGATCACGGCGATGCGCTTGAGTGTGGGTTTGAGCGGCAACACGCCATCGTTTTTTAGTAGCACCAGCGATTCGCGCGCGGTGCGGCGTGCCAGTGCATCGTGCTGCGGCGATTGATTGGCTGATGCGGGAATCTGCGCCCACGGCACCTTGGCCGGCGGGTCGAACATGCCCAGCCGCATGCGTGTGGTCATCAGGCGCTTGAGCGCGATGTCGATGGTGGCCTCGTCGATCAAACCGGCACGCACTGCGGCCGGCAACGCGGCGTAGGTATCGCCGCAATCCAGATCGGTGCCATGTTTGACGCCGAGCGCGGCGGCGGCTTCGGGCGTGGGCACGATCTTGTGGTTCTGCCAGATATCGCGGATGGCGGCGCAGTCGCTGACGATGTAGCCGTCGAAACCCCAGTCTTTGCGCAGGATGCCTTCCAGCCGCGTGCTGGCCGAGGCGGATTCGCCGTTGACGCGGTTGTAGGCGCCCATCACCGCGGCGACCTTGCCTTCCTGCACCAGGGCTTGAAATGCAGGCAGATAGGTTTCGTGCAGATCGCGTTCGCTGGGATGCACATCGAAGTGATGGCGGTCGGCCTCCGGCCCGCTGTGCACGGCGAAGTGTTTGGCGGTGGCATCGAGCTTGCGATACGGCCCTTGCTGCGCCTGCAGACCTTGCACGAAGGTCACGCCCAGGCGCGCGGTGAGGAACGGATCTTCGCCATAGGTTTCCTGCCCGCGGCCCCAGCGCGGGTCGCGAAAGATATTGATGTTGGGCGACCAGAAGGTGAGTCCCTGATAGCGCTTGTGCTCGCCGCGCGCCAGAAATGCGTGGTGCTTGGCGCGCGCTTCGTCGCCGATGGCGGTGGCCACCTCGGCCATCAACGGCGTGTCGAAGGTGGCCGCCAGGCCAATCGCCTGCGGAAATACAGTGGCTCCGCCTGCGCGTGCCACGCCGTGCAGCGCTTCGTTCCACCAATCGTATTCGGGCACCTGCAGGCGCGGGATGGCGGGCGCGGCGTTCTGCATCTGCGCGGCCTTTTCTTCCAACGTCATGCGTGCCACCAGATCGGCAGCGCGCGCGTCGAAGGGACGTTGCGTGTCCAGATACGGCGGTGGTGTTGCGGCCTGCGTGCTGGTGGCGGCAAGGGCCATCGCCAGCAGTAAGCTGCGTGCAAGTGCGCGACGTGGGGCGATGGCGAGGTGAGCGGTGTGCGAATGCATGGTCAGTCCTCCTTGGTGCGGTCCGGTTCCAGCTGGGCAAAAGGCCCGATCATGCTGCCGACGAAGCCGCCGGCCTGTGCGGTGCTGAGCATGCCCGCATCGTCGTTGCGGCGCAGCGATTGCCAGCCGCGCCCATTGGCATCGAAGGCGAAGCTGTAGGCGCCGCCGTCGCCGCTGATCTGCAGGCGCAACTGTGTGGTTGCAGGTATGCGGGTGCGTGCGAGCGTGGTGGTTGTCGCGCCATCGCGCTTGTCCACAAATACTTCCAGCACATCGCCAATGCGTCGCACGCCGAGTGCATACCACGCATTGGAATTCTGGAAGGCGGTAAGCCCGGCACTGATGCCGGCCTGCGTAGGCACCGCCAACGCAGTGCTTGCAGTGAAGCGCGTGTGTTGCTGGCGCCGCGCGAGGAAGGCCGGTGTGGCGGTGCTGTCCAGGCCGTGTGCGTTGGCATGCAGCGTCAACCAACCGGCGCGTGCGCGTAGGTCGGCCACATCCTGTTTGGGCACACGCAAATAGAGCCATTCGCGCTGTAGCGAGGTGCTGGCAAAGTCATCGCGCCAAGTGAAGTTGCCCGACAACGGTGCTTGATCGGCGGGTGTCTTCCCGCCGCGCGGGCTCTGTGCGTGATACGGAATCGGCTCGCCGGCCGGCAGAATCGACGGCCAGCCATCGTGCCATTGCACCGGCAGCAAGAAGGTCTCGCGCCCGGTGTTGTAGCGCTCGCCCGCATACGGGCGGCTGGCCAGAAACACCGCCCACCATTGCCCGTCCGGCGTGTCCACCAGATCCACATGGCCGGCGTTGCTGATCGGGTGCGCGCGCTCGGCCGGCAGGTCGCGTTGGGTCAGGATCGGATTGTGCGGCGAGGCTGTATACGGCCCCCACACGTTGCGACTGCGCAGCACCACCTGCGAATGCTGCGGCCCGGTGCCGCCTTCGGCACACGAGAGGTAATACCAACCGTCGCGTTGATACAGATGCGGGCCTTCGATCCAGATCGGTTTGCTGGCCAGATCCACGCCGCCGTTGAGCAGCACCTTGCGCGGGCCGGTCGGTTGATTGGTGGCGAGGTCGAAACGCTGCATCCAGATCGCGCGATGGCCTTCGTACAACGGCGTGCCTTCCGGCGGGCCATTGTTGAGCAGATAGGCGCTGCCATCGCTGTCGAAGAACAACGACGGGTCGATACCATCGATGCCCGGCAACCACGTCAGTGGCGACCATGGCCCTGCGGGATTGCTGGCACTGGCGATGAAGTTGCCGCCACTATCGACCGAGGTGCCCACCACATAAAAGCGCCCGTCGTGATGGCGAATGCTGGCAGCGAACATGCCGCGCGAGACGCCCAGGCCATCGTAATTCAACTGCTCACGGCGCTCGACCACATTGCCGATCTGCGTCCAGTGCATAAGATCGGCGCTCTCGAACACCGGGATCGCAGGGAAATACGCAAAGGTGGAATTGACCAGGTAGTAGCGCTCGCCCACGCGCGTCACGCTGGGGTCCGGGTAGAACCCGGCCAGCACCGGGTTGCGGTAATGGCCGGCCGGCAACGGTGTGGCGAACACAGTGTCGTCGCCGCGATAGTCGAACCAATCGAAGGCGACATCGGCCTGCGCTTGCGCCTGCACATTTGCAGGCGCGGCCAGGGCAATCAGCAGTGTCGCAAGCACGGCTGGCAGCAGGCGCATCACCAGTCCCACATCGCACCGTCTTCCAGGCGCGCAACCGGCAACTGCTTGGGCACGTAGGGATATTTCGCCGCCAGGGTTTCGTCGATGTCCACGCCGTGGCCCGGGGTTTCGCCGCAATGCAGGCGCCCGTCGCGGAACACATAGTCGTGCGGAAACACCGCATTGGCCTCGTCGGAATGGAACATGTATTCCTGGATGCCGAAGTTGGGCACCCAGGTGTCGAAGTGCAATGCCGCGCCCATGCACACCGGCGACAGATCGGTGGCGCCGTGGAAGCCGGTACGCACCTGATGCAGCGCGGCGAAATCGGCCAGCCGCCGCACATGGGTGATGCCGCCGGCGTGGACAATGGTGGTGCGGATGTAGTCGATCAACTGCTGCTCGATCAGGTGCTTGCAATCCCAGAGCGAATTGAACACCTCGCCCACCGCCAGCGGTGTGACTGTGTGCTGGCGAATCACTTCGAATGCACGCTGGTTCTCGGCAGGCGTGGCGTCTTCCAGCCAGAACAATCGGTACGGCTCCAGGTCGCGGCCCAGACGGGCGGCTTCGATCGGGGTGAGCCGGTGATGTGCGTCGTGTAGCAACTCGATCTCATCGCCATGATCGCTGCGCAGCTGCTCGAACAGCTTCGGCACCACGCCGAGATAGCGCGGCGTGGACCACACCGTTTCGGTCGGCAGCTCGCTTTCGGCCGGCTCGTACGGTTTGCCGCCGCTGGAAATGCCGTAGGTCTTCTTGATGCCGGGCACGCCGCATTGCGCGCGAATGGCGATAAAGCCGAGCTCGCGAAAACGGCCGACTTCCTCGCTGGTTTCGGCGATATCGCGGCCATTGGCATGGCCGTACACCAGCGCACCTTCGCGCGAGCGCCCGCCGAGCAACTGATACAACGGCATGCCAGCCATCTTGCCCAGGATGTCCCACAGCGCCACATCCACCGCCGCGATCGCGCTCATCGTCACCGGGCCGCGGCGCCAGTACGCGCCGCGGTAGAAGAACTGCCAGATGTCTTCGATACGGCCCGCATCGCGGCCGATCAGGTTCGGCACCAGGTGTTCCTGCAGGTACGCCGCCACCGCCAGTTCGCGGCCATTGAGCGTGGCATCGCCCAGCCCGGTGATGCCCGAGCGCGTGCGGATCTTCAAGGTGACGAAGTTGCGCCCGGGGCAGGTGACGATGACGCGCGCCTCGACGATCTCGCGATCGCGGGCCGAGCCTTGCAGCGGAGCAGGGGAGTCGGGAGTCTGTGACATCGGGGTCTCGCTCATGGGGAAGAAGCGGCAGTGATGGGGAGTTCGAACGGGACGGCGGGCAGGCCGTTGCGGTCATACAGCGTGCAGACCGGGCTGTCGGCCCAGCAGTAGCGCACGCGTGTGGCATCCAGGCCGGCAGGGATGCGCAGGCCGATGGCGCGCTCGCGCAAGGTGGCGGCGGCATAGCGGCAACTGCCGGGTGCAGCACCACACACTTCGAAGCCGATCGGTGCACCGGCGCTGTAGCTCAGCAATGCGGTGTCGACGTCGTCGAAGTCGATGCGCAGTGCGTCGCCGTCACGCCGCACGCTGCGTGGCACCGGGCCGGAAGGCGCAATCGCCTCGCCATACACCACCTGCCGCGCCGCACGCGCAAGGCGCCGGCCCAGTTCCTGCTTGTTGGCCGGATGGATGTCGTAGCGGTCGCCGATATCGATGGCCACCGCCAGGCCTGCGTTCGCATCGTTGGCGACGAAGCGGCGCTGTGCTTCGCGCAGTTGCGCCCAACCGCTTTCGACCGGCTGCGTGGGCGGCGCGCCATAGTTGGCAAGCTGCACGATCAGCAGCGGCAACTGCGCACCGAAGCGTTGCCGCCAATCGCGTTGCCAGGCCGTGAGCAAGGCCGGGTAATGCGCTGCATCGCCAGCATTGGATTCGCCCTGGTACCACAGCACGCCACGCAGACCGAGCTGGCCGAGCGGGGCGATCATGCCGTTGTACAAGGTGGTCAGCCCGGCCGCCGACGACCACGGTGCGCGCGGTGGCGAGCCCAGTTGCGGCGGCACAATGCGGTACTGCCAGGGCGCGGCCAGCGCTAGTGTGCTGCCATCGGCAAACTGCAGCGCACGCGATTGCGCATCGCCCAGCAGCCCACCGCGCCGATAGGTGTTGAGCACGTTGAGTACGATGCTGTTGCGCCCGGCATGCAGGCGCCCGCGCGGCAAGCTGTAGCGACGCGGCTGATCGGCGCCGTAACTGCTGCCCACGCCGCGCCCGTTGACCCAGGTCTGGTCCAGCTCGTCCACGGGCCCCAGCAGCAAGGTGGCGTCTTGCGCGGCCTGCGCCTCGGTCAACTCGATGCTGGTGCGATACCAGACCATGCCGTTGAAGCCGACCAGCTGCGGCACGCCCCAGTCGTCCCATGCGCCCAGCGCGGCCGGTGCGGGTTGCCAATCGCCGGGCGCATCCGGTTGCCATGGTTCGCCTTCGCCTTCGCCGTGCGCATGCCACCACGTCTCCCACAGCGCAGCCCAATGCGGCGCGGCATCCACCGGGTCGCGTGCGTAACGCGCCAGCACATCCAGTGCCGGACCGTCGTCGCCGGCAGCACGCAAGGCTTTTTCGCCGATCCAGGCCTGCAGTTGCGAGCCGCCCCACGAGGCGTTGATCAAGCCCATCGGCACGTCGACGGTCTTCTGCAACTCACGCGCAAAGTAATAGCAGGCCGCAGAGAAGTCCTTCACCGTCTCCGGCGTGGTGAGCTGCCACGCCGCATCGCTACCGAAGCTGCGCTGCGGCGTCGGGCTGGATTGCGCAGGCACCTTGAACATGCGGATGCGCGGGTTGTCGGCATCGGCAATCTCGCTGCGCGAATCCAATGTGCGATGCACCTGCAATTCCATATTGGATTGGCCCGAGCACAGCCACACATCGCCGATCAGCACGTCGTTCACTTGCTGCGCCGCGCCCTGGTTGGTGCGTGCGCTCAAGGTGTACGGCCCGCCCGCGGGTTGCGCAGGCAGGCGCGCTTGCCAATGA
Source organism: Xanthomonas sp. NCPPB 2933 (assembly GCF_056725225.1). Lineage (NCBI taxonomy): Bacteria > Pseudomonadati > Pseudomonadota > Gammaproteobacteria > Lysobacterales > Lysobacteraceae > Xanthomonas > Xanthomonas sp. NCPPB 2933. The sequence continues at coordinate 5,219,840 of NZ_CM161518.1, read as the reverse complement.
CCTTGTCGATCTGCGCGTGCCTGCACTTGTTGTGCAGCCAGTTGCACGCTCACGCGCGCGCCAGGCGTTGCGTCTCCCCACACACGGATCGGCGCATCGCGCTGCAGCACTACATGCTCCTGAAACAGCGCATGCAGCAACGGTGCGTCGGCTGCATGCGCGATGCGTGGTAGCAGCGATGCCGATAGCGTGGCGATGACCACGGCAAAACCACGCAGGCTCATTTCGGATTCCCCGGCGCATACGGAAATTTCAATGCCTGGTAATACGTCAACGGATGCGCCGGCGGCGCCGTGCCGGCAGGCAACGGCCGCCCGGAGACGCTCTGAAAGTAGGCGATGCTGGCATCACGCCACCACTGCGCCTCGTCCTGCTGGATCGCCAGGAAGTTCGCCACCTGCTGATACCGCGGCGCATCGATCTTGCCCGCAAGGCTCTGCCAGGTGGTTCGCATGGCACGCACCTCGTCCACGCCATGGTCGTAATGCCACACCAGCTCGTCCCACAACGGCCGCCCCGATGCCATGCGGTGGTCCCAGGGCACATGGTGGAACCACAGCAGATCGCGCTCGGGCACGCGCTGCACATCGCCGAACACCCGCGCCACCGGCTTAGCGTATTGCGCCACCGCATTGCTGCCGCTGGCACTGCGGTCGAAGCCGATCCCGTTGCGGTCGGCGCGGTGGTAATACACCGGGTCCCAATCCGGGCGCTCGCTGCCTGCATCCCACGGTGCCGGGCCGTAGTGATGGCCGCGTCCCATCAGATGATGCAGGCCGAGCGGGGTCATGTAGTCCACCACCGCTTCGCGCGAGCGCAGCATCATGTCGACCACGGGCGTGAACACGGCAGCATCGTTGGAAAACGTCATGCGCACCCATTCCTGCGCGATCGTCTGCGGCGACAGGTCCGGGTTCCAGGCCAGCCGCCCGTACGCATACCAGTTGGCCTGATCGAAGATCGAGCCGCTCCAGTTGCGGTCCGCACCGATGTTGGCCACGCCGGCAATGCCGGTCAGCCGCGTGCGTTGCGTGTCGTTGAAGAGCGAGCCATCCACGGTCCTGGCCACGGTCGAGCCCTTGCCGCGCGCATAGGTATCGGCCTGCAGGGTTTCGGCAAACAGCGTGCCCAGGTAGGCCAGATGCGTCGAAAAGCCCAGGTACTCCTTGGTGATCTGAAACTCCGGCATCAACGGCGTCTTGCGCATCGCGCCGAACAGCGGATGGAACGGCTCGCGCGGCTGGAAGTCGATCGCCCCGTTCTTGACCTGCACGATCACGTTGTCGCGGAATCGTCCATCCAGCGGCACGAACTCGCTATACGCCTGCTTGGCGCGATCGTCCGGCTGCTCATGCGAATAGACGAACGCGCGCCACATCACCACACCGCCATGCGGCGCCAGCGCATCGGCCAACAGATTCGCGCCATCGGCATGGCTGCGCCCGTAATCCTGCGGGCCGGGTTGGCCTTCGGAATTGGCCTTGACCAAAAAGCCGCCAAAATCTGGAATGCGTGCGTAGATCTCGTTCGCCTTGTCACGCCACCACTGCTGCACCTGCGGATCCAGCGGGTCGGCGGTCTTCAGGCCGCCGATCTCGATCGGCGCACTGAAGCGCGCGCTGAGAAACACACGAATGCCGTAGGGACGAAACACATTTGCGAGTGCTGCTGCTTTGTCCAGATACTGCGGTGTCAGGCTCCATGCCTTGGCATTGACGTTGTTGAGCACAGTGCCATTGATGCCCAGCGATGCATTGGCGCGTGCGTAATCGGTGTAGCGCGGGTCCAGATAGCCGGGCAGGGTCTGCCAGTTCCATAACGAGGCACCGGCATAGCCACGCTCGACCACGCCATCCAGGTTGTCCCAATGATTGAGCATGCGCAGTTGCAGCCGTGGCGACTCGTGCACATCCAGTGCGGTGAGCGACTGGCCGGTCTGCAGCAGGCGCAGGAAGTGAAACGTCCCGTACAACGCGCCGATGTCGCTACCGCCAACGATGGCGGTGATGCGATGCCCGCCCACGCTGACGCTGCGAATCAGATACCCCTCGCGGCTCAGGCCGGTGGTGTGCAGCTTCAATGCAGCGATCTGCGACGCCGTGGCGGCACCCAACACGATCCCACCATCGCGGGTCACGGCATCGGCCAGATGCGGCGGGATGCCAAGCAGGCCCGACAGCCCACGCTGCAACTCGTCCCGCGCTGCGTGCAGGCTCGGCGAGTCGCCAGCAACGATCAATTCGCTCGCGCTATCACGCAGCTGCGCCGCATTGGCCAGCGGTTGGTAGCGCAACCATAAATCATAGCCATCTTCGGCTTGCGCACTGGTACTGGCCAGCGCCAACCCGCACAGCAGCAACATGGCCAGCAACCACTGCCATGAGAACGCGCGGCAATCCGCGACGCGGCGACCAGTCAAACGCCTGCTCATGCGGCATGCTCCATCGGCGCGAACGCACGCAGCCGTGTATCGCCGCTGTGCCTGCTTCCCGGTACCATGCCTCGCATCGTCACGCATGCATGCGGCGCTTGCGTTCTCACTGCAGCATGTGTGCATCGTGCAGATTCGCCACCCACTTGAAGAGGCCACGCTTGGAGAAGGTCAGGAAATCGGTCCGCCGCACCAGCCGCGCGATCACCATCAATGAGGTGGCGGCGCTGGCGAAGGTCTCGCCGATGACGGTCTCGCGCGTGGTCAACAACAATGGCAGCGTGCGCGATGCCACTCGTGCGCGCGTGCTGCGCGCGGTGGACAAGCTCGGCTATACGCCCAACCTGGCCGCCAGCGCACTCGCCGCCGCGCAAAGCCTGCGTATCGCATTGATCTATAGCGACCCCAGTGGCGCGTATTTGCGCGAGTTGCTGCTGGGCGTGTTGCGGGTGGCCTCGCGCACCTCGATCCAGTTGGTCATCGACTGCTGGGACGACCTGGATGCCGATGCCGAACGCAAGGCCGCACGCAAGCTCGCCAAGGGCGTGGCCGGGGTGATCCTGCCGCCGCCGCTGTGCGAGTCCAAGGCCGCGGTACTGGAGCTGGTACGCGCCAAGGTGCCGGTGGTGGCGATCGCCTCCAACCACTTCAGCCCGGATGTCGCCTGCGTGCGCATCGACGAATTCGCCGCTGCCAAGGAGATCACCGAGCATCTGATTGCGCAGGGGCATACCCGCATCGGCTACATCGCCGGGCATCCCAATCTCTCGGCCAGCGCACGCCGTTTTGAAGGATTTCAAGCGGCGTTGTCCGATGCCGGCTTGCGGCTGGATCGGCATCTGGTGCAGCCGGGCGACTACACCTACAAGTCGGGTCTGGTCGCTGCGGAAAAACTGCTGGCGCGCAAACGCCGCCCCAGCGCGATCTTCGCCAGCAACGACGATATGGCCGCCGCTGCCATCTCGGTCGCGCACCGGCGCGGGCTGGATGTGCCGCGCGATCTGTCGGTGGTCGGTTTCGACGATACTTCTGCCGCCACCGCAGTGTGGCCCGAACTCACCACCGTGCAGCAGCCCATCGCCGCCATGGCCGACGCTGCACTGGATATCTTGTTGAAGACGATTCGTGCCAAGGAGCGTACGGCGAAGATGGTCGATCATGTGGTCGCGCACCTGCTGGTCAAACGGGATTCGGTGGCCGCACCGGCGGCGCCGGATGCAGCAGAACAACCGTAACGCTGCGCGCTTTTAAGCGCGCAGGCAGTAGGTGATCGCCTGCGTGTGCAGACGATCATCCGCACAGCATCAACGCGTCAGATACTGATTGATCAGGTTCTCGTAGGCTTCCTGGCGGCCGCTGAGTTGCTTTGGCTCATTGCCGGCTGCGTGCTGGGCTACATCCACCAACGTGCTGGTGCCATCGGCGAATGCCGCACCGGCGCCGCTGTCGAAGCTGGCGTAACGCTCGGCGCGCCATTGCTCCAACGGCGAAGACGTCAGCAGCGCGTTGGCCACTTCCAGACCGCGTGCGAACGCGTCCATGCCGCCGATGTGGGCCAGGAACAGATCCTGCGGATCGGACGACTCACGCCGCACCTTGGCATCGAAATTCAGCCCGCCCGGTGCCAACCCGCCCTGGCGCAGCACCACCAACATCGCGCCGACGGTGTCGTAGAGATCAGTCGGGAATTGGTCGGTATCCCAGCCGTTCTGCGGGTTGCCACGGTTGGCATCGATGCTGCCGAGCAGGCCGGCATCGGAGGCGACTTGCAGATCGTGCTCGAAGCTGTGGCCCGAGAGCGTGGCGTGGTTGGCTTCGATATTGAGCTTGAAATCCTGATCCAGGCCGTGCTGACGCAGGAAGCCGATCACCGTGGCGCTGTCGAAGTCGTACTGGTGCTTCATCGGCTCCATCGGCTTGGGTTCGATCAGGAAGTTGCCTTTGAACCCGATCGCGCGGCCGTAGTCGCGTGCCAGCGTGAGGAAGCGTGCCATGTTGTCCTGCTCGCGCTTCATCTGCGTGTTGTGCAGGCAGGCATAGCCTTCGCGGCCGCCCCAGAACACGTAGTTTTCGCCGCCCAACTCGACGGTGGCATCGATCGCCGCTTTGACCTGCACCGCTGCACGCGCCACCACGCTGAAGTCCGGGTTGGTCGACGCACCATTCATGTAGCGCGGGTGCGAGAACAGGTTGGCGGTGCCCCACAACAGCTTGACGCCGGTGTCGGCCTGGCGCTGCTTGGCGATGCCGACCATGTGCTTGAGGTTGCTCTCGTACTCACCGATGTCATCGGCATCCGGCGACAGGTCGATGTCGTGGAAGCAGTAGTACGGCACGCCGAGCTTGGTGAAGAATTCGAACGCGGCATCGGCCTTGGCTTCGGCGCGATTGAGTGCGGTAGCGCCCACATCCCACGGATACGCACGCGTGCCCGGGCCGAACGGATCGGCGCCGTTGCCGCAGAAGCTGTGCCAATAGGCCACGGCAAAGCGCAGATGCTCGGCCATGGTCTTGTCGCCGATCTGCTTGTTGGCGTCGTAGACCTTGAAGGCCAGCGGGTTGTCAGAGTCGCGGCCTTCGAAGCCGATCTTGCCGATGCCGGGGAAATATTCTTTCGCGCCGATGTAGACGGTATTGCTCATACGGTCGAACTCCTGCAAATGTTAGCGCTACCAAAACCGCGACTGAAAAAAGCCGCGCCATGCAGCGAAGCCGAAGATGCCATGCCGATCCCGAGTGAAGCGGTCTGCCGGACTTTACCCAGGCCGGCGCAGAAAGGCTTGCTGCGCTGCGAGATGTCCGCCGTGCAACCGGCCCCGCGGCGCACCGCGCAGCCGTGATGGGCTCGCTCGCCATGCGTCACGGCGAACGACCGCAGCACGCCCCACCTACAAGCGACTGACCGCTCATTCAGCCGCACGCGGCGCGCCCCGGCCCGCCGCGCGCGGGGCAGCTACAATGGCCGGCTTATGACCGCTGTCCTGCCGCTGCCGCAACCCCTGGCCGACCCTGCGCCGCGCGACCCGCGCCAGCGGTTGCAGCGTGAACAGCTGCGCCTGGGTAAACGCCTGCAGCGCCAGGTTGGCCAGGCGATTGCCGATTTCGGCATGATCGCCGCCGGCGACAAGATCATGGTGTGCTTGTCCGGCGGCAAGGACAGCTACACCTTGCTGGACATGCTGCTGCACCTGCAGCGCAAGGCGCCGGTGCCGTTCACCCTGGTGGCGGTCAATCTGGACCAGAAGCAGCCGGACTTCCCTGCCCACGTGTTGCCGAGCTATCTGCGCGGCCTGGACGTGCCGTTCGACATCGTCGAGCAGGACACCTATTCGGTGGTCAGCCGGGTGATTCCGGCCGGCAAGACCATGTGTTCGTTGTGCTCGCGGCTGCGGCGCGGCGCGCTGTATGCCTATGCGCAGGCGCATGGCGTGACCAAGATCGCGCTCGGCCATCATCGCGACGACATCGTGGCCACGTTCTTCATGAACCTGTTTCACCACGCCCGGCTCGCGGCGATGGCACCCAAGCTGCGCAGCGACGATGGCCAGCATGTGGTGATCCGCCCGCTGGCCTATGTGCGCGAGGCCGACATCGCCGCCTACGCGCAGGCGCGCCGGTTCCCGATCATTCCGTGCAACCTGTGCGGCAGCCAGGAAAATTTGCAGCGCCAGCAGGTCGGCCGCATGTTGCAGCACTGGGATCGCGAGCAGCCCGGGCGGGTCGAACAGATCGCCCGCGCGCTGGGCGATGTGCGGCCCGAGCAACTGGCCGACCGCACGCTGTTCGATTTCCTGTCGCTGGGCCGCTGCAATGACGCAGCACCGCCTGATCCCGACTCCAACGCCTGGCTCGCCGCAAGCGATATCACACACGACAGCGACTGACGCGGCCCGTCCGGCCGCCGTCCGTCTTCCACCCTCCACGTTTCCTCCTCTTCGGTCTGACGCATGTTCTTTCGCAATCTCACCTTGTTTCGCTTTCCCACCACGCTGGATTTCTCCGAGATCGACACGCTGCTGCCGCAAGTGCAGCTCAAGCCGGTCGGCCCGCTGGAAATGAGCTCACGCGGTTTCATCTCCCCGTTCGGCCGCGATGAGCAGGACGTGCTCTCGCATCGTCTGGAAGATTTCCTCTGGCTCACCGTCGGTGGCGAGGACAAGATCCTGCCCGGCGCGGTGGTCAACGACCTGCTCGAGCGCAAGGTCGCCGAGATCGAAGAGAAGGAAGGCCGTCGCCCCGGCGGCAAGGCACGCAAGCGCCTCAAGGACGACCTGATCCATGAGCTGTTGCCTCGCGCCTTCGTCAAGAGCTCGCGTACCGATGCCATCCTGGATCTGCAGCACGGCTACATCGCGGTCAACAGCTCCAGCCGCAAGAGCGGTGAGAACGTGATGAGCGAGATCCGCGGCGCGCTCGGCAGCTTCCCGGCGCTGCCGTTGAATGCCGAAGTCGCACCGCGCGCCATCCTCACCGGCTGGATCGCCGGCGAGCCCTTGCCCGAAGGCCTCAGCCTGGGCGAAGAATGCGAGATGAAGGATCCGATCGAAGGCGGCGCGGTGGTCAAGTGCCAGCACCAGGAACTGCGCGGCGAGGAGATCGACAAGCACCTGGAATCCGGCAAGCAGGTCACCAAGCTGGCGCTGGTGCTGGACGACAATCTGTCGTTCGTGCTCGGCGACGATCTGGTGATTCGCAAGCTCAAGTTCCTCGACGGCGCACTGGACCAGCTCGAACACAGCGACGACGACGGCGCACGCGCCGAACTCGACGCCCGCTTCGCGCTGATGAGCGCCGAAGTGCGCCGCCTGTTCCTGTTGCTGGAAACCGCGTTGAAGCTGAGCAAGGCCGAGTAACCAAAATTCGAACAGTGGCGTCGTTGAGGCGCGATCCGAGCCGTAAATCAAAAGCTCTCGGTGAGTCGAGGGCGCGGTGCCCTCACCACTTGCAGGACACGCCGTGAATCCGTCCGTGGAGGCTCAGTGGCGGCATCCATGCCGCCACATGGTCCCGCAAGCGGTGAGGACACCGCACCAGACAGTCAGTCGGTTGTTTTATTAAGAGCTTGTCCGTTGCTCGGCTTGTTTTGGGAAGCTGAGCGGACGCGCCGTTATCCAAACAACGCAGGTCGTGCTTTGCTTGCACTCTGCACACCGACCATCTCGACTGGTCCTTGCCCGCTCACCGTCGCGGGACCTTACGCGGCATGGATGCCGCGTAAGAGCCTACATGGACGTACTTGCGGCGTGTCCCGCGATGGTGGGCGGGCAAGGGCCCTCCAGCCAAGCCGCAGATCAGCCGCCCAACAACAGACGCATCCACACCGTTTAACCACCTCTCAAGACAACCGAGAGCTTGAGCGCCAGCTTTGTTTGGATGTTCCCAAGCCGAGCGGTTGAGGGCACGTTGAGCTGCGCCTTGCGCATTGCGCCAAGTATGGCGTGATGGATGCAGTGCCACCACAGATCACGCGCGCGCCGTCATCGAATGTCTCAATCATTCCATCTCACCACCTGACACATCGCAGCGCTATCCTGTGCCCATGTTCAAGCCCGTCCGCCGCCTCATCGCGCCCACACCGCAGCTTGTCGAACGCGACTGCGTGCGTCTTGAACTGGAAGGGCGCCAGATCGAGGTGCTGCGCGTGCGCGACCCGCGTGCGCGGCGCATCAAGCTCAGTGTGGACGAACGCGGCGCCCGGCTGACGCTGCCGATCCGCGCCAGCCTGATTTCCGGCGAACGTTTTTTGCTGGCGCACCTGGAGTGGCTGAGCACGCAGCTGTCGCGCTATCAGCAGGTCGATGCCTTCCCCGCGCTGGAGCGTGGCGTGCCGGGGCTGCTGCCGTTACGCGGCGCCTTGCTGCCGCTGAGCTGGCACGACGGGCGCTACGCACGCATCGAACTCACTGATGACGGCGCGCAATTCCATGTGCCCACCCGACTGGGCGATGCAGGTCTGCGCCGCACGTTGAAGGAATTTTACGAAGCACAGGCACGTGCCGATGTCGGCCGTTGGCTGCCGACTTATCTGCCTGGCTTGCCGCGCGCACCGGCACGGGTGCGGCTGAAAGTGATGTCTTCGCAGTGGGGCTCGCTCGCACCGGATGGCTCGATGGCGCTGGATCTGGCGCTGGTGCTCGGCCGCCCGTCCGCATTCGAATACGTGCTGGTGCACGAGCTCTGTCATCTGCTGCAGGCCAACCACTCGCCCGCGTTCTGGGCCGAAGTGGAACAGCGCTTTCCCGCCTGGCGCGACGAACGCAGTTATTTCCACGAGCACGGCCGCCAACTCAAGGCGCAGTTGCGGCGGTTGTTGCAGGCCGAGTGATGGGTGGTGTGTCGCACCGCCAGTCACAAGCCTGATGACACCCATGCTGCGATGGCAATGCGTGTTCGCGTGCAGGCACAACCCGCATCGACCATCACTCGCGCGGCATCAACTCGGCCAAAAACCCATTGATCACCGCCGCCACCGCTTCCGGCGTTTCCATATGCACGTGGTGCGTGCCGGGCAGAAGATGCAGGCGCGCATCGCGCATCAGCGCCACGCGGTGATCGCGTAACGCATCCGGGAAATACACCTGCGCCGGCGTGGCGAAGATGGCCTGGGTCGGGCAGGCGATGGAGGCCAGCAGCACGTCGATCTGCGCTTCGGTCATGCGGATCGCGGTCGGCAGGGTCAGGCGCGGGTCGCTGCACCAGCTATAGCCGCCTTCCACCGCGCGCACGCCGCGCTCCACCAGCAGCCGTGCGGCCGGTTCGGTGAGCTGGTTGGCCATCATGCGTGCGCGGACCGGCATCTCCATCGATGGAAACACCCGCAGCGGCCGCTGCGCCAGCGTGCGAGCCGAGGCCACCGCATCGCGCAGGCGGGTGGCAGTGCTTTCCACCGGCTCGGCCAGCGCGCCCAATGCCTCGATCGCGATCAAGGCTTCCACGCGTTCCGGCGCCGCGGCCGCGAGCAGGCTGGCAACGCCGCCGCCCAGCGAGTGGCCGAGCACGCTGAAGCGCTCCCAGCCCAGTGCATCGGCCACCTGCAGTAGAATCCCGATCGCACTGCTGAGCGTGTATTCGGCACCGGTCGGCAACCACGCGCTATGGCCGTGACCAGGTAGATCGAGCAGCACCAGATCCAGATCCTGCGCGTGCAGGTGCGCGCTCAGCGGTACAAAGCTGGCCGCGTTGTCGAGCCAGCCATGCAGTGCCAGCATCCGGCGCGGGCCGCGCGCGTGATTGCGCAACCCTGTGATCTGACCAATCGGCAGCTCGCACGCAAACGGCTCCAACCTCATACGCGACGTGCCAACGCGGCCAGTGCCTGCGCATGTGCCGGGCTGGCGTTGAGACACGGGATGTAGCTCAGCGTAGCGTTACGCTCGGCCAGCGTTTCGGCAAAGCCCAAGGCCACTTCTTCCAGCGTTTCCAGGCAGTCGGTGGCAAAGCCCGGGCAGACCAGGTCGAAACTGCGCACGCCACCTTCGGCCAATTTCCACAGCGTCGGTTCGGCGTAGGGCTGCAGCCAGCGTTCCGCGCCGAAGCGTGACTGGTAACCCATCTCCCAGTCGTCCGCGCTCAGGCCCAGCGCGGCGACAATCGCCTGCGCGCTGCGCTCGCATTGCTGCGGGTACGGGTCGCCGGCATTGGCCACGCGCTGCGGCAGCCCGTGGAAGGAGAACATCAGCTTCTCGCTGCGTCCGTGCGCCTGCCAGTGCGTACGGATCGAATCGGCAATCGCCGCGACCCAGCCGGCGTCTTCGCAATAGTCCTGGATCACGGTGACTTCGATCTCCGGCGCGCTGGGCCGCCAGGCATCGATCACGTCCTGGATCGAGGCGGTGGTGGTGGTCGAATACTGCGGATACAGCGGCAGCACCACGATGCGCTTGATGCCGCGCGCACGCAGGCCGTCCAGCGTCTTGCGCAGCGCGGGCTGGCCGTAACGCATGGCCCATTCCACATGCCAGTCCGGCATCACCTCTTTCAGACCCTCGGCCAGGCGACGCGTGTACACCGCCAGCGGCGAGCCGTCCGGCAACCACACCTTGGCGTATTTCTCCGCCGACTTGGGCCCGCGGATCGGCAGGATCACCCCGTACAGCAGCGGCTTCCAGAACAGCGGCGGGATCGCGACCACGCGGCGGTCGCTGAGGAACTCGGCCAGGTAGCGGCGCACGGCCGGGGCGGTGGGCGACTCGGGCGTGCCGAGATTGACGACCAGCAGGGCGGTATCGGAGGTGGTATTCATGCCGAGCATTCTGGCAGAGCGCAGCAGCGCTGCCGAGGACAGCGCACCGATCGACCTGATTGACCGCCTCTTGATCGCCCGATTGCGCTCACCACCGATTCATTGCGCCACCACTAACGTCGCGCCATTGCTATCTTTGACGGATCGTCCTTTGGAGCTTGTCATGCCCCGTTTGTCGCGCCTGGCCCTGTTGTTGTCGCTGACCTTCGCCGCCGGCCATGCCGTTGCCGGCCCGGAAGAGGACCAGCGCGCGCGTAACGCGGTTCGCGTGCTCAACGAGATCATGAAGATCCCCGAGCAGTCCATCCCGGACAAGCTGCTCGACGAGGCACGCGCCATCGTGGTCATCCCCGACACGCTCAAGGCCGGTCTGGTGATCGGCGGCCGTCGCGGCCACGGCCTGATGTCGATGAAGAACGCCGACGGCAGCTGGTCGCAGCCGGTATTCGTCAAGCTCACCGGCGGCAGCATTGGCTTCCAGGCCGGCGTGCAGTCCTCCGACGTGGTGCTGGTGTTCCGCAACGACCGCAGCCTGGATAACATCGTCAACGGCAAATTCACCCTCGGCGCCGATGCCGGCGTGGCTGCCGGCCCGGTCGGCCGTAATGCCGCCGCCGCCACCGACGGCCAGCTCAAGGCCGAAATCTGGTCGTGGTCGCGCGCGCGCGGCCTGTTCGCCGGGGTCGCACTGGATGGCGCGATCCTGCAGATCGACGATGCCGCCGATCTGAACGCCTACGGCGGTGGCGCCACCCCACGCATGATCTTCGAAGGCCGCACCAACGAGCGCGCGTCCACTGACGTGATCGCTTTCCGCGATCGCCTGGAAGAGGCCACTTACACCGCGCGCGCCAATCGCGGCACCGACGGCGCCGCCGAGGGCACCGCACCTGCACCGCGTCCGCAAACCCCGCCACCGGCACAGGCCGCGAGCACACCGCCGCCGCCGGCCAACGAGGCCAGCACCGTGCCGATGCAGCCCAGCACCACGCCGCCGCCGCAACAGGGATTCCAGCCGGTCTCCGATGGCGAAATTCGCACCGAATCGTTGGACGGCAACCGCTAAACCGCTGTCATCCCCCTGCGCGGTGCGCTGGGGTATCCTGCGTCCTCCTTCTTTTCAGCAAGCGAGCAGATCATGGGCGGTTTCAGCATTTGGCACTGGCTGATCGTGCTGGTGATCGTGTTGCTGGTGTTCGGTACCAAGCGGCTCACCAGCGGTGCCAAGGATCTCGGCAGCGCGGTCAAGGAATTCAAGAAAGGCATGCACGACGACGACAAGCCGGCCGCAAAGCTCGGCGACGACGCACGCACGGCCGAGCAGGCGCGTGAGGCGCAGGCCGAGCGCGACCGCGACGCGCGTTGATCCGGAGCGGCGTCGGTGTTTGACATAGGTGTTGGCGAACTGACGCTGATCGCGATCGTCGCCCTGGTGGTGCTCGGTCCCGAGCGTTTACCCAAGGCGGCCCGGTTTGCCGGATTGTGGGTGCGCCGCGCGCGCATGCAATGGGATTCGGTCAAGCAGGAACTGGAACGCGAGCTGGAAGCCGAAGAGCTCAAGCGCAGCCTGCAGGACGTGCAGACCTCGCTGCGCGAGGCCGAGGACCAGTTGCGCAACAAGCAGCAGCACCTGGAGCAGGGCGCCCGCGCGCTGCATGACGAGGTGGGCCGCGATATCGATATCCGCAGTAGTGCGACACCGGTGGCGACGCCGCTGGAGCTGGCGCATGCGGATCTGTCAGCTGAGGCTAATGCCGAGTCGATCGTAGGTACGTCGGCGGCAGGAACGTCGGCAGTGGCCGCCGTCGCTGCGCCAGCGGCTGCGGCACCGGTGATTGCACAGGCACAGCCAATCGCCCCGGCGCCCCATCAGACGTTGGTACCGGCGCCACACGGCACCGTGGTGCCGGCGCCGCATGCCGCACATCTCACCAGCGCGCATGCGCCGGTGACTGCCGCACCCATCGATGCGAGCACACCGCTCGAGCCGAGCACCGCGACAGAGCCGACCGCGCCAACCAAGATCCAGGAGAAGCAGCCGTGAGCCTGTTCGACGACGCACAGGCCGAAAGCAGTCTGATCGAACATCTGGTCGAGTTGCGCGCACGCCTGGTGCGCGCGCTGATCGGCCTGGGCGTGGTGCTGTTGGCGCTGCTGCCGTTCTCCCGCGCGATCTATTCCTGGCTGGCCGCGCCGTTGATTTCGCAGCTGCCGCTGGGGCAGACGATGATCGCGATGAATCCGGCCGGCGCGTTCTTCGCCCCGCTCAAGCTGACCTTCTTCGTGGCGGTGTTCTTCAGCGTGCCGTGGCTGCTGTATCAGGCCTGGGCGTTCGTGGCGCCAGGCCTGTATCAGCGCGAAAAGAAGCTGGCGTTTCCGCTGCTGGCCTCAGCGGTGGCGTTGTTCTATATCGGCTGTGCCTTCGCCTATTTCCTGGTGCTGCCGGCGGTGTTCCACTTCCTGACCACGTTCAAGCCGGACGTCATCGCGATCACCCCAGACGCCAATTCGTACCTCGATTTCGTGCTGGCGATCTTCTTCGCCTTCGGTGCGAGCTTCGAGCTGCCGGTGGCGCTGGTGATCCTGGTGCTGCTGGGCTGGGTCACGCCCAAGCAACTGAGCGAAGGCCGCGGCTACGCCATCGTCGGCATCTTCATCCTGGCCGCGGTCCTCACCCCGCCGGACGTGGTCTCGCAGCTGATGCTTGCGATCCCGATGTGCCTGCTCTACGAACTCGGCATCGTCGCCTCACGCGCGGTCGGGCCGAAAGCCGCCTAGCGCGCCGCGCGTCAGGCACCGACAGTGCCAGGCCTCTCCTTGTAGGAGCGCACTTGTGCGCGATGAAGCTTTCCCGGGAAAGCTTCATCGCGCACAAGCGCGCTCCTACGATCCCGAGTGATCCGGTCGCATGCACATATGCGCTTGATAGCCAAAGCGCAGTGCTTTGACGTGTCAGGACGACGGCTGGGTGTGCAAAATGGACGCCTGTTTGCACAAGGCGCCAGGCCAACGCAGGTGCTAGCTGGCACCGAAGGTGCCGCTCATCGTAGGAGCGCACCCGGGCGCGATTGAGGCTTTCCCGGGAAAGCTTGTTCGCGCACAAGTGCGCTCCTACACTTCAGGCGGCAAACACGTCCGGGCGCGACGGTGCGGTCGGCTGGGCGACGCTGCCGTCGTGCGTGAACATCTGCTTCCAGGCGGCGTAGACCGAGCCGGCGAACACCGGCATCAGCACGGCCATCAGCAGCAGCTGGGCCAGCCACATCGCCACGGTCTGACCGGCCACCAGGCCGACGATCAGCGCCACGATCATCACTGCGAAATAGATCGCGAAGATGCTGATGAAGGCCAGCACGAAAAACACCAGCATCGCCGGCAGGTTGTGCAGGCTGGCCCGCAGGCTCTCGCGCAGCGCGTGGCCGCCGGTGCTGCGGTCGAACATCACCTGCGGCGGCATCACGAACAGCGCCAGCGTCATCGCCGCAAAGGTGGCGATGGTCAGCAGCAGCCACAGCAGGATGCGCCCGGCCGGCAGGCTGGCGGCGAGCTGCTCGATCTGCACCGGGTCCGGCTGCGCGCCGGACTGGCTGATCTGATTGATCTTGACCATCACCTCGGACAACTGCTGCAGCCCGTTGGCGCCGATCATCACCAGCAGCAGCACGCCCAGCAGCAGGCCCGCAATCAGCTGCGGCAGCAGCGACACCAGCAGATGCGGCGCGCGGCCGTCCTGCAGGCCGTGCAGCAGATGCGACGGTTTGGCGATGCGGCCTTCGTCCACCTCGCGGATCGCCCACAGCATGCCGCCCATGAACAACGGGCCGGCCAGTACCAGCAGGAATTGCAACGCCGGGCCGAGCAGCGGCACCAGCACCGACAGCGACACCACCAGGGTGGCGGTCACGCTCCAGATCACCCCCAGCGAGCCAAGCGCCAGCGGCGCCCGCTTCAGCAGCGAGAAACCGGTCAACAGCCATTCTGCGCCGGCAGACGCCGGCACCTTGCGGATTTCGCTCATTTCCATTCCGGATCGACACGCACCGGACCATCCGGCGTGCCGCGATTATCGCTGCTTTTACGTGTGCGCGGCGGGATGAGCGATCACTGTTTGCAGGCCGCGTGCGTGATGCACGAAGCGGCGCAGCAGCTTGCGGGCGATCGGAGCGGCTGTGACCTCGCGGGCGACCGTGCGGGCGCAGTGGCCATGCCGGGCAATGCACTCGGCGCGCGCCTGCACATAACCGCGCATGTGGTGGGTGGCGAACTCCGGATGGAACTGCACTCCCCAGGTGGCCTGTCCCCAGCGGAACGCATGGCAGCGGTCCTGGCGCGAATGCGCCAGCACGATGGCGCCATCGGGGGCGCGCACCACGGTTTGCATATGCGTGGCGTGTGCGGGGAAATGCGCCGGCAGGCCGGCAAACAAGGGGTCTTGCTCGGCCGGTGGGTGCAGTTCCAGCGCGATGGTGCCGGACTCGCGCCCGGCCGGGTTGTAATCGACCTCGCCGCCCAGCGCATGCGCCAGCAGCTGATGCCCGTAGCAGATGCCCAGCAGCGGCATGCCCTGGTGGGCAGCCTCGCGCAGCCAGTCGGCGCTGCGTTCGCTCCACTCGGCGCGGTCGGTGACATAGGCGGCCGAGCCGCTGACGATGGTGCCGGCAAAGCCGTCGCGATCCGGCAGGCGATCGCCGTTGGCGACATCGATGACCACGGTCTCACGCTCGGCCAGCCCGGCTGCCACGCGGATCCAGTGCGGAAAACGGCCGTATCGCTTCATCTCCGGCACGGGGTGCCCGGTTTCGATGATCAGGAACGGCAAGGCGGACATGCGGTCGAAAAATCCAGCGGCGACTGATGTGCCCGATTGTATGCAGCTCCAGCCGGTTTTTTTCAACTGGCGAGCCAACGCATCCAGCTAAGGTTATGCCGGATGGCTATGTGTTGATGATTTGCTGGCTGGGCGGGGAGCTGGCCCCCCTCTCTCTGCCGGGCGAGAGGGCACGGCTTGCGTGCCACTGGCGGGCGTGCCTTCGGGCGCCCGCGTCGCAAGCGCGGGCCGGGGCGCGAGCGAGCCCCTCTCCCGCCGGGAGAGGGGTTGGGGTGAGGGTTGCCTGCGCCGATAACGGCGCAAACCCCGCAATCCGCTACTCCCGAGGCGGCAACACCGATAACACTTCTTCCACCGTGGTCAGCCCGGCGGCGACCTTCTCCAGGCCCGTCCGCCGCAACGTGCGCAATCCCTCGCCGCGGGCGGCGTGGCTGAAGCTGGCCAGGTCGGTGTCGGCGCGGATCAGGCTGCGCAGGCGCGGGGTGACCGGCAGCAGTTCGTACAAGCCCACGCGCCCCAGATACCCGGTGCGGCGGCATTCCAGACAGCCGACCGGGGCGTGTACGTTGAGCACCTCAGGCAGCGTCTCGCCCGGCTCACGGATCGCCGACCAGTCGTCGCCGCTGAGCGTGTGCGGGCGCTTGCAGTGCACGCACAAGGTGCGCACCAGGCGTTGCGCCAGCACGCCGTTGAGCGTGGAGGCGACCAGATAGTGCGGCACGCCCAGATCCAGCAAACGGGTGATCGCCGAGGCGGCGTCGTTGGTGTGCAGCGTCGACAACACCAGATGCCCGGTGAGCGAGGCCTGTACCGCCATCTGCGCGGTTTCCAGGTCGCGGATTTCGCCGATCATGATGATGTCCGGGTCCTGCCGCAGCAGCGTGCGCACACCGCTGGCAAAATCCAGATCGATGTTCTGCTGGACCTGCATCTGGTTGAATTCCGGCGCGATCATTTCGATCGGGTCTTCCACGCTGCACACGTTCACATCCGGCGTGGCCAGGCGCTTGAGCGTGGAATACAGCGTGGTGGTCTTGCCCGAGCCGGTGGGGCCGGTGACCAGCACGATGCCGTGCGGGCGCTCGACCAGCGCGCTCCAGCCGGCGGCTTCTTCGGGGCTGAAACCGAGCTGCTCGATGCTCTTGAACGCCGAATCCGGGTCGAAGATGCGCATCACGCACTTCTCGCCGAATGCGGTGGGCATCGTGGACAGGCGCATTTCCACCTCGCGCCCGCCCGGCGAACGGGTTTTGATGCGGCCGTCCTGCGGGCGGCGGCGTTCGGCCAGGTCCATGCGGCCGAGCACCTTGATGCGGCTGACCACCGCGGTCATCACCGACGGCGGCACTTCCAGCACCTTGTGCAGCACGCCATCGATGCGAAAGCGCATGCGCCCGGCCTCGCGGCGTGGCTCCAGGTGGATGTCGCTGGCCCGCTGTTCGTAGGCGTATTGCAGCAGCCAGTCGACGATATGCACGATGTGGTGGTCGTCGGCGTTGACGTCGCCGGCGCGGCCCAGTTCCACCAGTTGCTCGAAGCTGGGCAGGCCCGAGCCCGGTTCGGCGCTGCGCACATCGCCGCGCGCGCCGCGCACCGACTGGGTCACGCCGAAGAACTCCATCGTGTAGCGATGCAGGTCCAGCGGGTTGATCAGCGCCAGCTCGATGCGACGCCGGCTCAGATGCTGCACATCTGCCAGCCATTCCAGCGCCAGCGGTTCGCTGGTGGCGATCAGCACGCGTTCGGCGTCCAGCGCCAGCGGCAGGATGCGGTGGCGGCGTGCGTAGGCATGCGACACCACGCCGGTGACGGCGGCCACATCGATGCGGGTGGGGTCGATACGTAGATAACGCAGGCCGGTGCGGGTGGCCATCCATTCGGTCAGCCGTTCCAGGCCGAGTTCGCCGGCCGGCGGTTGCGCGGCATGCAGCTTGAGGTTGGCCAGCAGCACCAGCGGATGCACTTCGCTGGCGTTGCGTACGCCGGCGGCGGAGAACTGCACGCGCTCGTGTTCGTGCGGCACCACCATGCCATCGGCAAGCAACGCGGCAGCGACCGGGTCGAACATCAGCCGGCCGCGCGGTAGCAGGGCCACTGCGCCTTCAGGATCGGCCGTACGCCGCTGTTCCATGCTCGATGTTCCCCTGCCGCGGTGCTCCGCGGCAAAGCGCTGCGGGTCGGCCGGTATACTAGCGCACCCCTTCCGCACGGCCCTTGCTGCATGTCCGATTCCCGGCGCGTTCCAATCACTTTTCAGGGCCTGATCCAGACCCTCAACCAGTACTGGGCCGAGCAAGGCTGCGTGCTGATCCAGCCGCTGGACCTGGAAGTGGGCGCGGGCACGTTCCATCCGGCCACGTTCCTGCGCGCGCTGGGGCCGGAGCCGTGGAATGCCGCCTACGTGCAGCCCTCGCGTCGTCCCACCGACGGCCGCTACGGCGAAAACCCCAATCGCCTGCAGCGCTACTACCAGTACCAGGTGGCGATGAAGCCCAACCCGGACAACATCCAGGACCTGTATCTGGGCTCGTTGCAGGCGCTGGGCATCGACCCGCTGGTGCACGATCTGCGCTTTGTCGAAGACAACTGGGAATCGCCGACGCTCGGCGCCTGGGGCCTGGGCTGGGAAGTCTGGCTCAACGGTATGGAGGTCACGCAGTTCACCTACTTCCAGCAGGCTGGCGGGCTGGAGTGCAAGCCGGTGCTGGGTGAGATCACCTACGGGCTGGAACGGCTGTGCATGTATCTGCAGAGCTGCGACAACGTCTACGACCTGGTGTGGACCTACGGCCCGGACGGCACCCCGGTGAGCTATGGCGATGTGTACCACCAGAACGAAGTGGAGCAGAGCGCCTACAACTTCGAGCATGCCAATGTGGAAGAGCTGTTCCACCGCTTCGATGCCTGCGAAGCCGAGGCCAAGCAGTTGATCGAGGTCGGCTTGCCGCTGCCGGCGTATGAGCAGGTGACCAAGGCCAGCCACGCGTTCAATCTGCTGGACGCGCGCCGCGCGATCAGCGTGACCGAACGCCAGCGCTACATCCTGCGCGTACGCACGTTGTCGCAAGGCGTGGCGCAGGCGTATTACGCACAGCGGGAGAAGCTGGGGTTCCCCGGGGTAAAAAAGTAACCAAAGCCCCTCTCCCGCCGGGAGAGGGGTTGGGGTGAGGGTACGGGGGCGTCGCCCTCATGCACCCAAACTCCACAGAGCTTCGCCCGCACCCTCATCCGCCCCTTCGGGGCACCTTCTCCCGACAGGAGAAGGACCAGCAAGCCCCTCTCCCACCGGGAGAGGGGTTGGGGTGAGGGTACGGAGGCGAAGCCGTCTTGCACTCAAACTCCATAGGCTTCGCCCGTACCCTCATCCGCCTCTTCGAGGCACCTTCCCCCGACGGGAGAAGGGAACACGTCAAGGTCCACGTCTTATGAGCGAACAACTTCCCCTGCTGATCGAACTGGGCACCGAAGAGCTGCCGGTCAAGGCGCTGCCGGGTCTGGCGCAGGCCTTCTTCGATGGCGTGCTGCACGGTCTGGAAAAGCGCGGCGTCGCGGTCACGCGTGGCGATGCCAAGCCGCTGTCCACACCGCGCCGTCTGGCGGTGCTGCTGCCGGGCGTGGCCACCGAGCAACCCGAACAGCGTTCCGAAGTGCTGGGCCCGTATCTCAACATCGCGCTGGATGCCGAGGGCAGGTCGACCAAGGCGCTGGCCGGTTTCGCCGCCAAGGCCGGGATCGACTGGACCGCGCTGGAGCGCACCAGCGATGCCAAGGGCGAGCGCTTCGTGCATCGCGCGGTGACGCCGGGCGCGCGTACCGCCGATTTGTTGCCGGACATCCTGCGCGAAGCCATCGCCGCGATGCCGATCCCCAAGCCGATGCGCTGGGGCGCGCACGAATACGCGTTCGCGCGGCCGGTGCAGTGGCTGGTGTTGCTGTTCGGTGATGCGGTGATCCCGGCAGAGTTGCTGGGCGTGCGTGGCGATCGCCTCACCCGCGGGCACCGCTTCATGCATCAGGGCGAAGTCTCGCTTGCCGCACCGGGCGATTACGTCGAAGCGCTGCGCGCCGCGCACGTGCTGGTGGATGCGGACGCACGCCGTGCGCGCATCGTGGAAGAAGTCGAAGCGGCCGCAAAGCAGGCCGGCGGCAGTGCGCGCATCAGCGAGGACAATCTGCAGCAGGTGGTCAACCTGGTCGAATGGCCGTCGGCGGTGTTGTGCAGCTTCGAACGCGATTTCCTGGCGGTGCCGCAGGAAGCGCTGATCGAAACCATGGAGATCAATCAGAAGTTCTTCCCTGTGCTGGATGCTGGCGGCAAATTGACCGAGCAGTTCATCGGCATCGCCAATATCGTCTCCAAGGATGTGGCCGAAGTCGCCAAGGGCTACGAGCGGGTGATCCGTCCGCGTTTTGCCGATGCCAAGTTCTTCTTCGACGAAGACCTCAAGCAGGGGCTGGAGGCGATGGGGGAGGGCCTGGCCAGCGTCACGTATCAGGCCAAGCTGGGCACGGTGGCCGACAAGGTGGCGCGTGTGGCGGCGTTGGCCGAAATTATTGCTCCGCAGGTTGGTGCCGATCCGGTGCAGGCGCGTCGCGCCGCGGAATTGGCCAAGAACGATCTGCAGTCGCGCATGGTCAACGAATTCCCGGAGCTACAGGGAATCGCAGGACGGCATTACGCCAAGGCTGCTGGCGAGCCTGGCGAGATTTCGCTGGCGATCGATGAAGCGTACCAACCCCGTTTTGCCGGCGACGATATTGCGCTGTCGCCGTTGGGCAAGGTGTTGGCGATTGCTGAGCGGTTGGATACCTTGGCCGGCGGGTTTGCAGCTGGGCTGAAGCCGACCGGCAACAAGGATCCGTTTGCGTTGCGGCGCAATGCGTTGGGTTTGGCGCGGACGGTGATTGAGAGTGGGTTTGATCTGGATTTGAAGGCGACGCTACTGACTGCGGCCAAGTTGATGCCGTGGGATCGCCTTGTGAGAAAAGCTACGCTAAAGAACGAAGAAACGATTTCTGATATCGACTCTACGCAATACGCACAGCTAGCTTCTGAAATCTTTGAATTCATTCTCGACCGCCTGCGCGGTTACTACGCAGACAAGGGCGTCCCTGCCACGCATTTCAACGCAGTCGCTGCCTTGTTCTCGGTCGCGCCCGAGGGCGCTCCTACAACGCTTGGCGTAGGAGCGCACCTGGGCGCGACCCACGGATCCCTCTACGACTTCGACCGCCGCATCGATGCGATCGGCATCTTCGCCACGCTGCCCGAGGCCGAAGCCCTGGCCGCGGCCAACAAGCGCATCCGCAATATCCTGCGCAAGGTCGAGGGCGAGATTCCCGGCGATATCGACACCAGCCTGCTCCGTGAGCCGGCCGAAGAAGCCTTGGCCGAAGCAGTGGAAGCGGCCATCGGCGATACCGGGGATGCGCTGCACCGCCACGACTATGTCGCTGTGCTCGCGCGTCTGGCGCGCCTGCGCCCGCAGGTCGATGCGTTCTTCGATGGAGTAATGGTCAATGCCGAAGACGCGCAGCTGCGTGCCAATCGGCTCGCGTTGCTGAAGAAGCTCGGCGACCGCCTCGGCAGCGTCGCCGCCATCGAGCATCTGTCCAGCTGATGGCAGCGTCCGCCGGCGCGGTGCACTGGCAGACGGCCCAGGCCGCGTTGGCACGTCGCGACCTGGGTGTGGCAGCGTCTGCATTGCAGGCGCTGCTGGCAGTGGACCCCACCCACGTGTCCGCACGCGTGCTGCTGGCCGGCACCGTGCTGGCCAACGGCAGGATGCGCGAGGCGGTTGCGCAGTTACGGCTTGCCGCCAGAGACCTCGGCGACGACGTGGCAATGCGTTGCCGTGTGGCGCAAGCCTTGTTGCGCGTTGGCGAGCATCGCGCACTGCATGCGTTGCTGCGGCATCCGTCGGTGATGCAGTGCCAGGACGGCGCCACGCTGGCGCTGCTCGCGCATGTGCATCAATCGCTTGGCGAACATGTCGAGGCACTGGCGATGATGCAGCGCGCGCAGGCCTGTGGTTTCGATGGTGCTGACTTCCGTTTCTTTCTTGCGGTGCAACTGCAATTCAATAATCGCCTCGACGATGCAGCGCAGGCATTGGATCGCGCATTGGCGCTGTCGCCAGGCTATGGCCGCGCCGCGCTTACGCGTGCGCGGCTACGCCGTCAGACTGCAAGCAGCAATCATCTCGATCAGTTACGTCAGCAGCTGCAGCTCGCCAAGCCCGACAGCGAAGATCGCGCCGGGCTGGCGTTCGCGCTGTACAAGGAGCTGGAAGATCTCGGCCAGACCGATGCCGCCTGGGCCGCGCTGCAGCATGGCAATGCGGTGATGCACGCGCGCTTGCGCCACGATGCCGACGCAGAAGCAGCAATGTACGCGCAGTTGGGCGCATTGGCCGAACAAGGCGTGTTCGCCGCGCAGGAATCTACCAATGCACAAGGCCCGCAACCGATCTTCGTGCTCGGTTTGCCGCGCTCGGGCACCACGGTGCTGGAGCGGATGCTGGGCAATCATTCGCAGATCGTGTCGGCCGGCGAATTGAACGACTTCGGCCATCAGTTGCGCTGGGGCGCCGACCAGGCCGGCCGCAGCCTGCTGGATGCGCGCCTGCTGCAGGCGCTGCCAACGCTGGATTATGCGCAGATCGGCACGCGCTATCTGGAACAGACGCAGTGGCGTGCTGGATCGGCGCGCTGGTACATCGATAAGTTGCCGACCAATGCGGTGGCGATCGGCGCGATCGCGCGTGCCTTGCCAGGTGCGTTGATCGTGCATCTGGTGCGCGAGCCGATGGCGGTGTGTTTTTCCAATTACCGCGCGCTATTCGGCGATTCCTATGCCTACAGCTACGACCTGCACACGCTGGCGCGTCACTATCAGGCGTATCACGCGTTGATGGCGCAATGGCGCGCGGCGTTGCCGGGCCGGGTGATCGATGTGGACTACGCGCAGATGGTGCGTGATCCGTCTACGGTGCTGGAGCAGTTGATGCTGCGCTGTGGGTTGGAGATCGAGCCTGGGCAGATCGATATCACCCGCAATGCGGCCGCATCGGCAACGCTGAGCAGCGTGCAGGTGCGCGAGGGCGTGCATGGGCGCAACGTGGAAGACTGGCGACGTTATGCCACGCAGCTGGAGCCGCTGCGGCAGGCGTTGTTGCAGGCAGGCCTGATCGATGTGGGCTTGCGTTAGCGGGGCCGGACAGATCTGAGGCGCCACGCCTGAAGACCTGCGCGCGCCTTCAATCTGCCTGCACGTCCGACGCACTCTGCCCAGGTGTGCAGCAGGCAAGCCGGCTGCGACGACGCGTGCGACGCCTTGGACGCTTTGCCTTGGGAGCGGATAGACAACTGACTGATGGGTGTTGCTTGCCCCGAACGTGCCTGCCCCAAACGTGCCCGGGCCAAAGACGCCAGCGGCAGCCGTTGTGGCTGCCGCTGGACGAATGCAACGCAGTGACTCAGTGCGCGCCGAAGCGCCAGTTCAATTCCAGCATGTAGGAACGGCCGTAACCGGTGTAGTTGAAGATGTTGTAGTACGGGTAGCTGGTGTAGGTGCGGTCGCGCGGCGGCCGGGTGTCGGCCAGGTTGTTGACCGTCGCCGTCAGCGAGATGTCGTCGTTCACCGCGTAATCCAGCGTTGCATTGAGCGTGGTCCACGCGCCGACCTTGCGTGCGCCTTCCACCGCATAGCCATCGGTGCTTTGTTGCGCCACGAAGTTGGGCGTGCGGCCGTTGCGCTGGCCGAACAGCGTGGTGGTCCATGCATCTTTCTGCCACGTTACCGAGGCATTGACGATGCTGCGGAACTCGGAGGAGAAAAACGGTTCGCTGAGCAGATCGCGCACCGGGTCTTGCGGAAACTGCTGGCTTTCGTGCTTGAGTGTCAAGTTGTATTGCGCGTCGAAGACAAACAGGCCCCAGGATTCAGTGGCCAGGTTGTACGTCGCCTTGCTTAGCACGCCGGAGATTTCCTCGTTGGAGATATTGACCGGGTTGATGCGGATATTGCTCAAGCGGTTCGGGACCGGAGCATCGGCTGCGGTGCGATCGATGCGCGACAACGCATCCACGCAGGTGGGCGAGCTGATATCCAGGCTTCCCAGGCGGCAGGCCGATTCGGTCTGCAACAGATTGTCGGTGCTCAGGTCGCTGACTTTCTGGTCGATCTTGATGTTGTAGTAGTCGGCATTGACGCTGAAGCGCGCGCTGGGCGACCACACCACGCCATAGCCGAAGGACTTGGCGGTGATCGATTGCAGCTCCGGATTGCCGGCACGGCGCCCCTGGATGCTGGTGCCGGCGTAGGTGCAGTCGGCGATCGGCACGCCGGGCTCTTCGAGCGCGCAGCGGTAGTAGTCGTTGACACCCTGGAAGAAGCCGCTATCGCCGGCAAAGGTGAACGCCATGTCCGGTGCCTTGAACGCGGTGGCGTAGTTGCCGCGGAACAACAGCGAATCGGTCGGGCGGAACTCCAGCGCGGCCTTGTAGGTGAACTTGGAATCGCTACCACCGCCCTGGTTCTTGTAGTCGTCGAAGCGGCCAGACAGGTTGGCGGTAAGCGTGCTCAGGATCGGCACGCGCGTTTCGAACGCCGCCGCCCAGTTCTCGCGCTTGCCGCTGCCCTGGGTGCCGGTCAGCTGATAGAAATCGCCAGCGATCACGCGTTGATCAGTCGGATTTTCCCAGTACTGATTGCCGGCCTGCAGCACGCCGGCCACACCCACGGCGCCGGCCGGCAGACTGAACAACTCGGTGTTGGTGAGTTGCAGATTGACGTTCTGGGTCCAGGTCCTGGACTTGGTGCGGATCTCGTCGTTGAAGCTGCGGTACTGCGCCGGCGTCAACGCGCGATAGAAGTTGGCATCGTTGGGCGAATAGATCGGGTAGCCGGAGAAGTCGCCCTGCGGCGCGCCCAGGAACTGTTCGCGGAAGAAATCTTCGATGCGATCGGCCAACGGCCATTGCCGGCGGCTGTCGATGCGGTATTCGGCACGCGCGTAGTACGCATCGTAGGTCCAGTTGCTGTCACCCAGCCCGCCCTTGATGCCAGCGGCAATGTTGTAGGAATCGGCGGTCTGGCGGTCGTTGTTGAAGTCGAGATTGCCGGTTTCTTCGGGCGCGAAGATGCGCTGGTAGCCTTCCAGTTGCTGGCTGTCCTGGTTGTAGAACAAGCCACCGGTGTCGGACGAGGTCTGCCAGAAGCGCGAGCCGCCGTTGACCTCCACCTTGGTGCGATTGAGCAGCAGCGTTGCGTAGCCTTCGGTGTTGTCGTTGAAGGCGTAGGTCAGGTTGGCATAGCCACTGGCGCTGCGTTCCTTGTTGAGGATGCTGGCGTAGCCGGGCTCGGTGCGGCTGCTGCAGAAGTTGCCGCGATTGGCGCGGTTGTCGTATTGCACCGAGCCGTTGAACAGCGGGCCCAGTGCATCGCAGTTTGCGGCACCCGGGTCAATGTAAGTGGTTGGCGTGTTGTGCAGTGCGATGCGCGAGCCATAGCGCAGGGTCGGGTCCGGATTGTCGGAGGTGGAATCGAAATCGCGCCGCTGGTAGCCGTAGATCGGGTCCTGATTGTTGAGCTGCAGGCCCCAGACGATATCGGCCTTGCCGAGGGTGCTGCCGCCGGTGAGCTGGAAGCGCTGGTTGTTGCCGCCACCACCGTCGTAGGTGCCCATGCGGTAATTCATCTGCACGCCGTCGACGTGCTTCTTCAGGATGATATTGACCACACCGGCAATGGCGCTGGAGCCGTAGATCGAGGACTGGTTGCCGGGCGCCACATCGATGCGTTCGACCATGCCCACCGGCACGCTGGCCAGATCGACGAAGTTGCTCTGGCCGTTGTAGAGCAGCGGGTAATCGGCCATCGGCCGGCCGTCGATCAGCACCAGGGTGAAGCCGGGGTCCAGCCCGAGCAGGCTCAGCGATTTGGCGCCAGCGGTGAAGCCGCCACTGAACTGGCCGTCCTGCACCGAGCCGGTGGCCATCGGCTGCGAGCGCAGCACGTCATAGACATCCTTGAAGCCGCGGCGTTGGATGTCCTGGGCAGTGATGGAGAACACCGGGCTGGCCGTTTCGACCTGCGACCGGGGAATCAACGAGCCTGTCACGGTGACCTTGTTCAATTCGGTCACTTCGTCCTTGCTCTGTGCGATGGCAAGCGACGGGAATGCAAGGGCGGCGCAGACGGCATTGACCAATAGATGACGCTTCATGAAAACCTCTCTCTCCAAAGGTGTGGAACAGGGCGCGCGGCAATCCGGGGGAGGGCCGCTTGGCATGCTGTCAACGAAACGTTAACAACACCCCGACTCTAACCAGCGCATGCGCGTCCGTATAGTCGAGATTGCTTAGATTTTTT
The DNA here is from genome assembly GCF_056725225.1 of Xanthomonas sp. NCPPB 2933. Lineage (NCBI taxonomy): Bacteria > Pseudomonadati > Pseudomonadota > Gammaproteobacteria > Lysobacterales > Lysobacteraceae > Xanthomonas > Xanthomonas sp. NCPPB 2933. Next base: position 5,193,964 of record NZ_CM161518.1, on the reverse strand, counting down.
GTCCCTTCACGCCCAGGCTGGGTATCCTTTGCCGATGCTTAAAGTCGTGTTTGCTCTCTCCCTGGTGTGCACCCTGCTCGTTCCGCTGCAAGCGGCTGCCCGCGGAACCATCGACAAGATCGAAATCAAAGGCTTGGACGGCAACGACGACGCCGAGATGATCGAGAACATCGAGGTCTCCCTGTCTCTTTATGAGGCTGTCGGCAAGGAGCAGGGCGAGTCGCGCATCGAGTATTTGCTGGCGCAGGCCGAGCGGCAGACGCGTGAGGCGTTGGAGCCGTTCGGCTATTACTCGCCGACCATCGAACTGGCCGCACCGCGCGAAGGCGACAAGGTCACGGTGGTGATCACGGTAGAGCGTGGCGAGCCGGTGCGGGTGCGGCAGTCGCATATCTCCATCACCGGCTGGGCCGAGCAGGACCGCTACCTGGGCCAGGACCTCAAGCAGTTCGAGCCGCACGAAGGCCAGGTCTTCAGCCACCCGCAGTACGAAGCCAGCAAGGTGCGCATCACCCGTCGTCTGGCCGAGCGTGGCTATTTCGATGCCGACTTCACTCAACGCCGCGTTGCCGTCACCCGTGCCGAGCATGCCGCCGATATCGATTTGAACTGGGACAGCGGCCGCCGCTACGACATGGGCAAGGTGCACTTCGACTACGACTATTTCCGCGAAGGCCTGTTCGACCCGTTGGTGTACTGGGACGAAGGCAGCTACTACCACGAAGGCAAGCTGGATCGCCTGCGTGAGTCGCTGACCAAACTCGATTACTTCAGCACCATCGACATCCAGCCCAAGCCCGAAGACGCCGACGACCAGGGCCGCGTGCCGGTCGAGGTCAAGCTCACCCGCGCTAAGCGCACCGTCTACACCTCCGGCTTGAGCTACGGCAGCGAGAGCGGCGCCGGTGTGCGTGGCGGCGTGGAGCGGCGCTACGTGAATTCGCGCGGCCACAAGATGGACACGCAGCTGGACTACGCGCAGAACCGCAAGAGCCTGACCACCAGCTACCGCGTGCCGGCGTTCCGCTGGCTGGATGGCTGGTACACCGCCTCGGCGCGGCTATACGACGAACAGACCGAATACATCGACCTGCGCAACGTCAAACTCACCGGCAGCCGCAGTGGCCAGATCAACGAGCGCTGGAGCGCGATCGCCTCGATCAACGCCTTGCGCGAGCGCTGGCGTTTCAGCAGTGGCGACGATTTCGAAGGTGCGGTGTACGAGACTTCCACGCTGGTCTATCCGCAGTTGCAGGTGAACTACGTCAACGTCGACGACCGCCTGTTCCCGCGCAGTGGCGTGTCCGGGCAGGCGTTCATCCGCGGCGGTGCCGAAGGCGCCGGCTCGGATACCAACTTCGGCCAGGTCTACGGCCAGCTGCGCTGGTTTCTGGGTGCCGGCGACAACGGCCGGGTGATCCTGCGCGGCGAAGGCGGCACCACCTGGACCAGCGATCTGGTGGCGATGCCGCCGAGCCTGCGCTTCTTTGCCGGTGGCGCCAACAGCATCCGCGGTTATGCGTTCCGCGAAGTCGGCCCACGCACGCCCAGGCCGGACGAATTCGCGCTCGGTGCCAAGAACGTGGTCACCGCCAGCGCCGAGTACGAGCATTACCTCAAGGGCGGCCCGTGGGGCGGCGCGGTGTTTGTCGATAGCGGCAGCGCCTTCGACGACACGCCCGACTGGCATACCGGTATCGGCTTCGGTCTGCGCTGGCGCTCGCCGGTGGGACCGGTACGCGTGGATATCGCGCATGGCCTGAACGATCCCGACTCGCAGTTTCAGCTCTATATCGATATCGGGGCCAACCTGTGAGCACGCCTACGCCTACGCCGCCCCCCGCACCGCGCCGCGCGCGTTTCTACCGCCGGCGCCGGTTCTGGGTGGGCTCCGGGCTGACCGTGCTGGGCCTGGTGCTGCTGGCCTTGATTGCGGTGTACTGGCTGCTGCAGACCGTGGCCGGGCGCGATGTGTTGCTGGCCCAGGTCACCGCGCGCTTGCCGGTCGGCGCCACCTTTACTTACGGCAAGGTCGAAGGCCCGGTCGCCGGCCCGCTCACTTTGCGCGATGTCGATTTCCGTTATCAGGACATCCATTTCACCGCCGAGCGCGTGTATCTGGAACCGGATCTGCGCCCGCTGCTCGGCCGCAAGCTGCAACTGGATGCGGTGCAGGTCAGCAATGCCACCTTGAACCTGGGCAAGAGCGACGAACCTTTCACGCTGCCGAGCTGGCCCGAGTCGTTGCCGCAGATCAACGTGCCGCTGGCGATCCAGGCCGACAAGATCGCGGTGGACAACCTGCGCATCACCCAGCTGCAGCAGCCGATGATTGTCCTGCACAAAGTGCAGGGCGGGCTGGAAGTGGCGACCGGAGAGTTGCGCACGCGCAATCTGGTGATCGACACCGATATGGGCGATTTCCGCCTGCACGGCGACTACATTCCCAACGACGATTACCGCGCCGACCTCACCGCCACCGCGGTGTTGCCGGCCGCACGCGGGCGCACGCCGGCCAGCCTGGGGCTGGTCGCACGCGGCGATCTGGACAAGATGGAAGTGGCCATCGCCGGCCGCGCGCCGGCACCGCTGCAGGCCAGCCTGGTGTTTACCGGGCGCGACGCGCCGACCTGGGCGTTCAAGGCGGTGACCGACGCGCTGGATACCTCGCTGCTGATGCCGGCCAGCAACGGGCAGTACGCCGCCCCGGCCACACCGATCGCACTGAACCTGCAAGCCTCCGGCAAGGGCGGCACCGCCGATCTGCAAGGCAGCGTCAAGCAGGGCGAGTTGAGCGCCACGCTGCAGCCCTCGCATATCAGCCTGCTGGACCAAGTCATCACGGTCGAGCCGCTGGTCATCGACACGTTCGAAGGCCGTACGCAGTTGCGTGGTACTGCGGATTTCCGCGACACCCAGAATCCGAGTTTCCGTTTCGCGGTCAATGCCAGCGGCTTGCGCTTCACCCCGACGCCGGACCCGGCCACCCCCGATGCGCCCGCTGTGCCGGTAGAACTGGTCGATGCGCGCCTGGGCGTGGCCGGTACCTTGAAGGCGTGGGCGGCGATCGGTCGCGCTACGCTGGAACGCGACGGGCAACAGGCCGCGCTGGTGTTCGACAGCCGCGGCAACGATCAACGTGCACAGCTCAAGCAGGTGCAGGCCAAAACCCCGGGCGGCTCGCTGGATCTCACCGGCGAAGTAGGCTGGACGCCGGAGCTGCAATGGGATGTCACCGCGCAACTGGCCAAGTTCGATCCGGGCTACTTCGCGCCGGGTTGGAACGGCAATCTCTCTGGCAAGGTCGCCTCCAAGGGTCGCCAGTTGCCGGCCCCGGCGGGCGGCGTGTCGCCGGGCTTCGAGGCCACCGCGGATATTCCGACCCTGACCGGCCAGCTGCGGCAACGCGCGCTGTCGGCCAACGGCAAGTTCGCCCTGCGTGGCGAACAGGGCGAGGGCGAATTGCAGCTATCGCTGGGCAATAGCCGCATCAACGCCAAGGGCAAGGTCGGCGACCAGCTCGACATCGCCGCGCAACTGCAGCCGCTGCAGCTGGACGATGTGTTGCCCGGCGCCGCTGGCACGGTGCGCGGGCAATTGCAGGTCAGCGGCCGTCGCGACGCGCCCGACATCACTGCCGACATCGTCGGCAATGGCTTGCGTTGGAACGACTACAGCGCGCAGAGCATCAGCTTGCGTGGACGGTTGCCGTGGCGCGGCAGCGATGGACAACTGGCATTGCAGGGCACCGCGATCGAAGCCGGCGTGGTGCTGGACAGCGTGCGCGTGCAGGCACGTGGCGCGGTGGAAGCCTTGCGCCTGGATGCCGACATCGCCAACAGCATGGCCAGCGTCGCCTTGCAGGGCGATGTGCGCCGTAACGGCGAGCGTTGGCAGGGCCAGGTCGGCACGCTGCGGATCGCACCGGCCAAGGGCGCTGCGTGGGCGCTGCGGCAGCCGGCGCAGTTCAGCACCGACGGCGCGGCATTTACCTTGTCCGATACCTGCCTGGGCGCCGCCACCGGTGGCGCGCTGTGCGCCAGCGCCAATTGGCCGCGCGAAGGCATGGTGGTGCACGGCGATGCATTGCCGTTGTCGCTGGTGCAACCGTGGTTGCCCAAGCAACAGGGCCGACAGATCTATCTGCGCGGCGAACTCGCGCTCGATGGCAGCTTCAAGCCGCGCGGCAATGCGTGGGAAGGTTCGTTCCGCATCGCCTCGCCCGAGGGCGGTATTCGTCTGGGCGAAACCCGTTATGCGGCCGTGGCCGGCAACCCCAATCGTGGTGAGTTGCTGCGCTACGACCAATTCAGCATGCAGGCCGATTTCAATCCGCAGCAGATTCAGGCCAAGCTCGGTATCGGTTTCCAGGGCGCCGGCTTTGTCGATGCCAAGTTCAATACCGGCTGGGATGCGTATGCGCCGCTCAACGGCGAGCTGTATCTCAATATGTCGCGCCTGTACTGGCTGGAGCTGGTGGTGGCCGATGTGGTGCAGCCCAAGGGTCTGGTCGAAGGCCATGTGAGCCTGCGCGGCACCCGCGACAAACCGCTGCTCGGCGGCGATGCTACCTTGAGTAACTTCACTGCCGAATATCCCTCGATGGGTTTGACCCTGAGCGAGGGCAAGGGCCGCTTCGACGCCTTGCCGGATGGCTCGGCCAAGATCACCGCATCGGCCAAGTCGGGCGAGGGCACGCTCACTATCGACGGCGGCCTGTCGTGGTTCGGTACCACCACGCCGTTGCTGCTGAATATCCGTGGCGAAAACGTGCTGGCCTACAACACCAGCGAGTTGCGCATCATCGCCAACCCGGACATGCAGTTCGGCATCACCGACAACACCATGCAGCTGCGCGGCAAGGTCACCGTGCCTGAAGCCGATATCGACCTGGAACGCCTGGATCGCGGCACCTCGGTGTCCGAAGACGTGGTGGTGCTGGACCCGGTGGATCCGGAAGCCGCGCCAGCCTCGCCGCTGGATATGGACCTGGCTATCGTGCTCGGCGACAAGGTCAACATGAGCGGCTTCGGCCTGAAGGGCGGGCTGAGCGGGCAGATGCAGATCCGCGCCCGCCCAGGCCGCGAAATGACCGCCAATGGCGGGCTGGATGTGCGCGGCCGCTACAAGGCCTATGGCCAGGATCTGACCATCAGCCGCGGCCAGCTGACCTGGAACAACAACATCGTCTCCGACCCGCGCGTGAGCTTGCGCGCCGAACGCAAGATCGGCGATGTCACCGCCGGCATCGACGTCAGCGGACGCGCCGAATCGCCACGCGCGGACGTCTGGTCGGAACCGGCGATGTCGCAATCCGAAGCGCTTTCGTACCTGGTGCTCGGCCGTGGCCTGTCCACCGCCAGCAGCGACGAAACCCAGCAGGTCAGCGCCGCCTCGGCGGCCCTGTCGGCCGGCAGCAGCCTGATCGCCTCGCAGATCGGCGCCAAGCTCGGCCTGGACGAAGCTGGGGTGAGCGAATCCAGCACCGTCGGCTCGGTGGTGGGCTTCGGCAAATACCTCTCGCCGAAACTCTACGTCGGCTACGGCGTTTCGATGGTCGGCAGCGGCTCGGTCCTGACGCTGAAATATCTGCTCAGCCGCGGCTTCGACGTGGAAGCCGAATCGAGCACGGTGGAGACCAAGGGATCGGTGAATTGGCGGCGGGAGAAGTAGCGCGCCTCCGCTTTGCCATTATGAAGTGCACCGGCGTGCTTGTAGAGACGGTTGGAGTCAGCAACTGCTGACCTCGTGAAGCCGGCTAAAGGCGGTATGCCAGGTGTTGGTTTGCACGGTTCGGGTGTCGCTAGGAAGTGATGCCCGACAGTTCATGTGTGAGCGGGTCTGCCTCGAGTTATTACGCGTTACCGTTCTTGGGCATGGCATTACGCACTCTTTATGCCGGGACACCAAGGCGCGGATAGTGCCTTTATGCCCGGCAGATCTACCTTGGCACTCCCGCACAGTGGTGCGTTGAGTCGAACACGATGTGTATCCTGATTTTGCGTGGTCCGCAGGCCGATCCGGCGCAATTGGCGCCGCTGCAGCTGCCCGAGTGTGCCGGCCGTGCGTTGCGTACGCTGGCATGTGCCGATGTAGATAGTTTGATCGCTGGGTTGCATGCGGCTGGTGGCGATGCCGAGGTGGAGCTGGTGTTGCTGGATTCGGGCGATCTGCCGCCATCCGAGCGTGCGCAGGTGCATGCAAAGGCATTGCGCGCGGCACTGGATGCGCTGCCCACGCCCTATATCGAACTGCATACCGATGCGGCGCAGGAGCTGGAGCCCTGGCTGCATCCGCAGCATGCGCCGTTGGCGGTGGTGATCACGCCGCACGATGCGCCGCGTGCGTATGCGATGTCGCTCGGTATTGCCGCGCGCTGTCTGCCGTCTGTACACGCGCCGTTGCGCGTTGCCGCCTGAGGGAAACCGACATGTCGATCATGATCGTGCGTGGGCCGGAGGCAGCGATGCCGTTGGCGCGTGGTCCGCAGCCGTTGCCGCGTGCCGTGATCCGGCAATTGGTGGCGTGCGCGGGGGATGCGGGCAAGACGGTGGCCTTGCGTGCTTGCGGGTCGGAGCAGGAGCTGCTGGATGCCTTGCGTGTGGCCGGTCAGGCGCGGATGGAAATCGCGTTGATCGATCCGGGCAGTTGCGTGGACAGCGTGCGCTTGCATCGCGTGCTCAGCGCGCTGCCATATCCATTTGTGGAAACCCACGACGATAGCGTGGACCGACCGGAGCGATGCCTGCCGGAAGGGTTCGGGCAACGCATTGCGACGGTACGCGGCTACTGTGCGCAGAGCTATCTGCTCGGGCTGGAGATCGCGTTGGAACATCTGGGCTGCACGGAGATCCAGGGCGATGTCCACGTCGGTACCTGAGCTGCGCCAGCTGCATTATTTCGCCGACTACGAGGGCTATTGCGACGGTCGGCCGGTGCTGTGGGGGCAACTTGCCCACAGCGTGGACGTGCCTGCCGATGGCGTGCTGGATGCCGCCGGGCTGGTGTGTGCGTTGCGCCGCCGTGCGGCCGAGGCGCACGGGCTGGAAGCGGGGCAGATCCGCTTATGTCAGGTCACGCGGCTGTAGCGGCGTGTCCCCGCCACACACAACGACGCCACCCGAAGGTGGCGCCGTTGTTCTGCCGTGACTAGGCGTCATTCAACGCAATTCACGTGTGTTGACGCTTACTTGGCCGCGCTGCTGTCCGGCACGAACTTGATCAGCTGGTTGCTGGTTGCAGCAGTGCCGAAGTTGAAGCGGCCGTAGCCGGCGCCCCAGTAAAGCGCGCCGTTCGCAATCGCGGGCGAGCTGATCACCGAGCCGGCAGCGTCGTAGTTCCACAGCGTGGCGCCGGTGTCGGTGTCGAGCGCGACCATGTTGCCGGCCATCGAACCGGCATAGAGCAGGTTCGGCGACACCGTCAGCGAGCCCTGGCCGCCGGCCGGCACGGTCGGGTTCACGCGGTTGATGCCGGGCACCTTGACCTGCCACTTGATCTTGCCGGTCGCGGCATCCAGCGCCGCCCACGAACCGCCATTGTGACGTTCGGTATTGGCCGGCCCCAGCGTGTAGCTGGCATTGGAGCTGTTGTTGATGGCCACATAGACCTGCGACTTGTACGGGTCGAACGCGGTGCCCCATTCGACGCCGCCGGTGGTGCCGCCCGGGCCGACCTGGGTCGACCACACCTTGGCCCCGGTCTTGGCGTCGAAGGCCCAGTAGATGCCGCTCTTCTGCCCGGCGCCGATCAACTGCTGCGGCTTACCGTCGCGCCACACGGTGAACAGCTGAACGCCGGCACCGCCGAAGTCGTAATCGGGACCGGTGAGGTTGGTTGCCTGGGTGTTCGGGCACAGGCCATTGGTGGGCGCGACGATGCAGGACAGATTCCATGCGTCGTAGCCCTGCGCGCGATTGGCCCAAACCAGCTTGCCGGTGTCCAGGTTCAGCGAGATCACCGAGTCGACGTAGTTGTCCGGCGCCATGCAATCGAGCTCGTCCTGCACGGTGAGTTCGCTGCCGCGGTAGGAGCGCGCGTTGGACACGCAATTACCCACGCTGGCGGGAATGTTGTAGTTGTTGCCGGTGCCAAAATACAGGCGGCGGCTGATCGGATCGATCGCCACCTGGCCCCACACCGATGCGCCGGTGTAGCCATCGGGCACGTTGTAGAACTGCCACAACTTCTTGCCGGTGTTCAGATCCAGTGCCACCACGCTGCCGCGGAAGCTGAAGGTGTGGGTCGCGTCGAGATTGCCCCAGTCGCCGGAGGACACGGGCACGTAAATACGGTTGCCGTAGATGACCGGCGAAGAGGTGATGCGCGCCTGCGGGTTGGCTTCGACGGTGCTCGACCACAACAGCTTGCCGGTCTTCTTGTCGATCGCCAGCACGGTGCCGGCAGCCTGGTCGCCGACGATGATGCTCTTGGCGCTGATGGCCGGCGTATTACGCGTCACAGAGTTGGCATTGCCGGTGTAGTCGGACAGCTTGGCCTGCCAGTTCGGCTTGCCGGTCTGGGTGTCGACGCTATACAGCGTGCCGCCCCAGTCGGGGACGTAGAGCGTTCCACCTTCCACGCTCGGCGTGGCCGAGATGTCGCCGGTGGTGGTCAAGGTCCATGCGGGCTTGAGTGTCTTGGCGGTGGTGCGATTGATCTTCCACTCGCCCGGTGCGAAGCGCGAGTTGAAATAGCCGCCACCAGCGCTGGGCCAGCTGCTGGGGCTTGCGAACGGAAGGTCGTTGCCGAAGCTGCGCCAGACCTGGCCGGAGCGCGCGAACGCCTGGGCATCCAGGGACGACACCGACTGTTGTGCGGTTGCGGGGCTGGACTGGGCGAAAGCCACTGCGCTGGCAAGCAGGCAGGGAACGAGCGTCAAACTGCGAAATCGCAAGCGGCGAATAGAGTTGGTCATCACGGCATGTCCATTGATGGAAGGAAGCGCTGGATCCCCCCGGATCTGCCGACTGAAGATGGCCGATTGTGGTGACCGTGCAACACAGGCGCGCCGCCGCATTCACGCAACGGTCGGGTCTGTTTGCATCTGGTGTCACCAGCTCGAAAAAATTGCGTTCACCGTGTTCGGTATTCGCACAAATGGTGATGATTCATCACTATTTGCGCGTACTGCGATAGGAAAAATGATTCGTCGAGGCGATTGGTATTTCCATACAGAACAGCGGTCTGCAAAAAGTTACCAGGAAATTTTGCGCCACCTTGTGAGGTGGATCACTGGACGAACTAAAGCCCCTCTCCTGCGGGAGAGGGGTTGGGGTGAGGGTACGGGGCGAAGCCACTCGGGAGCCTGGATTGCGAGGCTTCGCACGTACCCTCATCCGCCCCTTCGGAGCACCTTCTCCCGGAGGGAGAAGGGAATAGGCGGGCGCGGCTGCGTCACCTGGCGCGTCATGCACTTTGAGGTGAGTGTGCCGCTGTGTGCACTGCCGCGGGAGCGATCAGCGCCAGCTGCGCGATCGCATCCTGTACTACCTCCGGTACCGTTGCGTCCACATCCACCGACACCACGTCCGCTTCGTCCAGTGGCAGTTCCAAGGTCTGCAATTGACTCTCCAGCAGGCTGGGCGGCATGAAGTGGCCGGCGCGTGCGCTCAGGCGCGCAGCGATGACGTGCGGGGCCGCATGCAGGAACACAAAACGCATCGGCACGCCGCTGCGGCGCAGCAATTGACGGTGGGTACCGCGCAAGCCCGAGAACGCCAACACCACCGATTCGCCGGCATGCACACAGTCGCGCAAGGTGGCAGAGAGCAACTCCACCCACGGCAAACGCATCGCATCGGTGAGCGGTTGGCCGGTGGCCATCTGCGCGCGTGCGGCTACGCTGTGATAGTCGTCGGCATCCAGAAAACGATAGCCGTAGTGCGCTGCCAGGGCCTGGGCAATGGTGGTCTTGCCGCTGCCCGAAACACCCATGACGACGATGGCCAGGGGCGAAGCGGACGCGGGTGTGTGAGTTGCGGCGTTGTCCATCACGTCAGGTTATATCTCCGGATCGATTCGGCATGTTGCCGGATTTCACGTTGGCGGCAGCCGATGCGTGGTGTAGCGTCGGCGCTCCTCGCCAGGTGAGCGGGCCGCCCAGCGTAACGGCGCGCTCGGCCGGGTTCAACGCACTCCAAGGCCAGCCGATGACGTCATCACCTGCAACGTCTCCTGCATCGGCGCGCCTGCGCTGGCGCGAAAAACTGGGCTACGGCGGCGGCGATCTGGGCCTGAATCTTTACTGGGCCAACATCTCCGCGTTCTTGCTGATTTTCTACACTGACACCATGCATCTGCCGGCGGCGGCAGTGGGCACCATGATTTTGCTGACCAAGATTGCCGATGCGATTGCCGATCCGGCGATGGGCGCATTGGCCGACCGCACGCGCAGCCGCTGGGGCAAATTCCGCCCGTATCTGTTGTGGGGCGCAGTGCCGATGGCGGTGACCGGCGTGCTCGCCTACACCACGCCTGCGCTGGATCAGAATGGGCGCATGTGGTGGGCCACGATCAGCTTTCTGGTGATGATGCTGGCCTATACGGTGGTGAGCATTCCGTACTCGGCATTGTCGGGCGTGATTACCGCCGACAGCAGCCAGCGCACCAGTCTGATCAGCCTGCGTTTTATCGCCGCGTTCGCCGGCACCACCTTGGTCAATTACTGCACGCTGGATCTGGTGGCCTGGTTCGGTGCCGGCAACGATGCGCTGGGATGGCAACGCACGATGATGCTGTACGGCGCGGTGGCGGTGGCCTTGTTCGTCACAGTGGCCTTGACCACGCGCGAGCGCGTGCAACCGCCGCCGCAACAACGCACGCCCGTGCGCCAGGACATTGCCGATTTGCTGCAGAACAAGCCGTGGTGCGTGCTGTTCGTGCTGTCGCTGATCATCATGATCACGATTGTCATGCGCGGTGGTGCCGGCGTGTACTACCTCAAGTACTACGTGCAGCGGCCGGAGTTGACCGGGCTGTTTCTTGGTGGGTATTCGGTTGCGTTGGCGGTGGGTGCGGGCATCACCCCGTTGCTGACCCGGCACTGGGACAAACGCCGGCTGATGACCACGCTGATGGCGGTCGTTGGCGTGTTGAGTTGCCTGATGTTTTTCATTCCCGCCGATGCGGTGTGGGCGATCTTTGCGCTGAACATGTTGATCGGTCTGGCACTGGGACCCAAATCGCCGCTGGCATTCTCGATGTATGCCGACACCGCCGACTACACCGAGTGGCGTACCGGCCGCCGTGCGACCGCGATGACCTTCGCGGCAGCCACGTTTTCGCAGAAGCTGGGCGGCGCATTGGCATCGGCCGGCATCGCCTGGGTGCTGGCCGGCATGGGCTATGTGGCCAACAGCGCGCAGTCTGCCGGTTCGCTGACCGGCATCGTGCTGCTGCTGACGGTGATCCCCGGCGCGGTCGCGTTGCTGGCGGCCTGGACCATGCGTTTCTATCCGCTCGATGATGGCTTGTTGAGTCGCATCCAGCACGAACTGGCCGCGCGCAAGCGCGACGAACAGGAGCATCGCTGACCGTGTCTGCAACGTCCATGGCCGATTCCGAAACAACCTCCAACGCCGAAGATCTTTCCACGTTGATGGCGCCCAGCGCCGACGGCGCGCGTTATGCGCTCTACAGCCCCACCGCGATGCCGAACGCGGGCGGATTTTTGTGGAACCGCCGCATGATGTTGCAGCTGACCTGCCGTGGTTATGCCACCGGGCAGTTCATGCAACCGGAGCCGGCCAAATATGCGCATGCGCCGCTGCTGGAAGCGCGCAATTTCATGATGCCCGAGCAACCGTACTACGCGCATCACCCCGGGCGCTTCTTCTACCTCAAGGACGAAGAGACCGGCGCGCTGTGTTCGGTGCCGCACGAACCGGTGCGCGCGTCGCCGGAGCAGTTCGAGTTTTCTGCCGGCAAGCACGATGTGCGTTGGCGTGTGCGCCACGATGGCATCGTGGTGGAGCTGTGCGTGGCGTTGCCCACCGACGATGCGGTGGAGCTGTGGGAATGCCGCGTGCATAACCAGTCCGGGCGTGCGCGCCGGCTCAGCCTGTATCCCTACTTTCCGATCGGCTACATGTCGTGGATGCATCAGAGCGGCGCTTATGAGCCGGCACTGGGCGGCATCGTCTGCCGCAGCGTGGCGCCGTATCAGAAGGTGGATGATTACTTTCGCCAACGCGATTTCAAGGACTGCACCTTCCTGCTGCACGAGCAGCCGCCGGTGGCCTGGGATGCGCAGCAGATGGCGTTCGAAGGCGAGGGAGGCCTGCATGCGCCCTCGGCCATCCAGGCCGAGCAGCTGGGCAACAGCGATGCGCACTACGAAAACCCGGCAGCTGCGTTGCAATATCGCCTCACGCTGAAAGCCGATGAAGCAAGCCTGTATCGCTTCGCATTCGGCCCGGCCAAGGACGATGCGGAAATCGCCACGTTGCGTACGCGTTATCTGTCCGAAGCAGGCTTCGCTGCAGCCGCGCGCGAGTACGCGCAGTATCTGCAAGGAGGGCGGGGCTGCGCGCAGATCGCCACGCCCGATCCGGCGTTGGACAACCTGGTCAATCACTGGCTGCCGCGGCAGGTGTTCTACCACGGCGACGTCAATCGCCTGACCACCGATCCGCAGACGCGCAACTATCTGCAGGACCACATGGGCATGGCGTATCTGCAGCCGGCCACTGCGCGCGCGGCGTTATTGCACGCGCTCTCGCAGCAGGAACCCAGCGGGGCGATGCCGGACGGCATTCTGCTGGTGGAAGGCGCCGAGCTGAAATACATCAACCAAGTGCCGCATACCGATCACTGCGTGTGGTTGCCGATCTTCCTGAGCGCGTATTTGGCCGAAACCGGCGATGCCAGTGTGCTTGATGAGCTGGTGCGCACACACGACGGACACGCGCTCAGCGTGGCCGAGCGCCTGGATGCGGCGATGCAGTGGTTGCTGGATGCACGCGATGGGCGGGGTTTGAGTTTCATCGCGCAAGGCGATTGGTGCGACCCGATGAACATGGTCGGTTGGCGCGGTAAAGGCGTGTCCGGCTGGCTCACCGTGGCCACCGCGTATGCGCTGCGGTTGTGGTCGGGCATCTGCGCCGCGCAGGGGCGCACTGCGCAGGCGGAGACATTTTCGCAGGCAGTGCAGACGGTCAACGCCGATGCCAATCGCGAATTATGGGACGGCAACTGGTACGCACGCGGCATCACCGACGATGGTGTGCGCTTCGGTATCGCCGAGGATGTGGAGGGGCGCATCTATCTCAATCCGCAAAGCTTTGCGCTGCTGGCCGGCACTGCGGATACGGCGCAGCGCGAGGCGTTGTTGGAGGCTGTGCGCGAACAGCTGCACACGCCATACGGGCCAATGATGCTGGCGCCGGCCTATACGCAGATGCGCGATGACGTAGGCCGGTTGACGCAGAAGTGGCCGGGCGCGGCGGAGAATGGCGCGGTCTACAACCACGCGGTCGCGTTCTATCTCTATAGCCTGTACCAGATCGGCGAGGCCGATCGCGCGTGGGAGATTCTGCGCGCGATGTTGCCGGGCCCCACGCGCGAGGACGCGCTGCAACGCGGTCACTTGCCGGTGTCGCTGCCCAACTACTATCGCGGTGCGTGGCACCAATACCCGCGTACGGCCGGGCGTTCGAGCCAGCTGTTCAATACCGGCACGGTGGCCTGGGTGTATCGCTGCGTGCTGGAAGGTTTGTTCGGCCTGGTCGGCGAGGGCGACGCACTGGCGATCCGCCCGCAGCTGCCTTCGCATTGGCCGCACGCGCAGGTGACGCGCCAGTTCCGTGGCGCGCAGTTCGAGGTGACGCTGACGCGTGAGCCGGGGCGCCACGACATCGAGGTACTGGTGGACGGCAAAGCCTGCCCGGATCAGCGCGTTTACAACATCGTGTCTGGTCGCACGTATCAGGTGCAGGTGCGCCTGCCTGGCTAGAAGCGGCTAACAAACCGTAGCGAACGCTCGTTTGGGGATGAGCGCAGTGGTTTTAATAGCCGCATCTTGTTGGATACAGTCAAACGCCTGGGTGGTCGAGGGCGTGGTGTCCTCACCGCTCGCGGGACACGCCGTGAATCCGTCCGTGGAGGCTCGGTGGCGGCATCCATGCCGCCACACGGTCCCGCAATCGGTGAGGACACCGCACCAGAGAGTTGGTCGGTCGCCGGGTAAAAAACTGAGCGTCTCGCAAGTTGCGTGGGCTTGCCGGTGCGGGTTGTAGAACGACACGATAGCTAGCCAATTAGAAGCACCTCATGCATGGCTTGCAGCCACACACACCGACCATCCCGACTGGTCCTTGCCCGCCCACCGTCGCGGGACCTTACGCGGCATGGATGCCGCGTAAGAGCCTACATGGACGTACTTGCGGCGTGTCCCGCGATGGTGGGCGGGCAAGGGCCCTGCAGCCAAGCCGCAGATCAGCCGCCCTGCAGCGAAACCCCCAATCCCCAATCCCCACTGCGTAAACTCCCAGGCTCGCACCGCACCGCCTAGGACACCCATTGGTCTCGAGCTGGATCCTGCTGCTGGTCTCCGTCGGCTATGCCGCGCTGCTGTTTGGCGTGGCGTGGTGGGGCGACCGCCGTCCGCTGTACCCGGAGCGGCCGTGGCTGCGCCCCGCGGTCTACAGCCTGGCGCTGGCGGTGTACTGCTCGTCGTGGACCTTCTACGGTGCGGTGGGTTCGGCGGTGCGCAACGGCATCGGCTATCTGCCGATCTACCTGGGCCCGCTGCTGTTGCTGCTGTTCGGCTGGCGCATCATCGAGCGTCTGGCGCTGATCGCCCGCGCCGAAAATACCGTCTCCATCGCCGATTTCATTTCCTCGCGCTACGGCCGCTCGCGGCGGCTGGCCGCGTTGGTGGCGGTGATCGCGCTGGTCGGCATCGTTCCGTATCTGGCGCTGCAGTACAAAGCGGTGGCGATGAGCCTGGAAGTGCTGACCGGGCATAGCAGCGCCGGGCGCGGCATCTTCGCCGACCCGGCCTTGTACGTGGCGCTGTTGATGGCGCTGTTTGCGACCTTGTTCGGCACCCGCCAGGTCGATGCCACCGAGCACCATCGCGGCATGATGCTGGCGATCGCGCTGGAGTCGGTGATCAAGTTGATCGCCATCGTTGCGGTGGGGTTGTTCGCCTGGGTGTGGCTGAGCGACCACCAGGTGCCCATCGCCGAGTCGGCGCGTACCTTGTTCGAACACACGCCGTCGGTGGGGTTCATTTCGCAAACCTTGCTGAGCTTTCTGGCGGTGATCTGCCTGCCGCGCCAGTTCCATGTGGCGGTGGTGGAATGCAGCGATGTGGGCGACATCCGTCGCGCACGCTGGTTGTTCGGCGCCTATCTGGTGATCATCTCGGCGATGGTCGTGCCGATCGCCTCGGCCGGCGTGGCCTTGTTCGGCAAGGGCAGCGCGGTGGCCGACGATGCGATGGTGCTGGCATTGCCGCTGAGCCAGGGCAATACCGTGCTGGCGTTGGTGGCGTACGTGGGCGGGTTTTCGGCGGCCACCGGCATGGTGATCGTGGCCAGCATCGCGTTGGCCACCATGGTCAGCAATGACCTGGTGATGCCGGTGCTGCTGCGCCGCCGTGGCAGCGCCGATGCGCGCGCGGCAGTGGCCTCGCGGGTGCTGTGGATCCGTCGCGTCGCCATCCTGCTGTTGGCGCTGGTTGCCTATGGCTATCACCGCAGCGTGGCCAACGACACCACCTTGGCGGCCTATGGCCTGATGGCATTCGCGGCGGTGGCGCAGTTCGCGCCGGGGGTGATCGGCGGGCTGTATTGGCGCGGCGCCAGCCGCAAGGGCGTGGAGACCGGCATGGTGCTGGGCTTTGCGACCTGGATCTACACGCTGCTGCTGCCGGCCGCCACGCGTGCGGGCTGGTTGCAGCCGGAGTGGCTGGTGGACGGCCCGTTCGGCATCGCCTGGCTGCAGCCGCAGCAACTGTTCGGCATGCGTGGCTGGGACCCGCTGGCGCATGGCACGTTCTGGTCGCTGCTGATCAACGTCGGCGCGATGATGCTGGTGTCGGCGCGCTGGCGTCCGGGTGTGGACGAACGCTTGCGCGCGGCGCCGTTCCTGGACCCGTATGCGCAGCGTCCGGCGGTGGCCGGCGATTGGCCAGGCCATGTACGCGTGGCCGATCTGCAGGCGCTGGCCGAGCGTGTGGTGGGCGAACGGCATGCGCACCGCGCCTTTGTCGACCAGGCGGTGCTGCTGGAACGCGAGTTGCAACCCACCGTGGTGGCCGATCGCGCCTGGGTGCAGTTTACCGAGCGTCTCCTGGCCGCTTCTATCGGCGCCGCCTCCGCGCGCCTGGTGCTGACCAGTCTGTTGCGCGGCTCGGGCATGGAGCTGGGCGAGGTGGTGGCGGTGCTGGACGAAGCCGGCCAGGAGCTGCGCTTCAATCGCGAAATCCTCTCCACCACGCTGGAAAACATCAGCGCGGCGGTCAGCGTGGTCGACCCGGAAATGCGCCTGACCGCGTGGAATCGGCGCTACCAGCAGCTGTTCGGGTATCCGGACGGCATGTTGTACGTCGGCCGCCCGGTGGCGGATCTGATCCGTTACAACGCCGAGCGCGGCGAGTTAGGCGAGGGCGATACCGAAGACCAGATCGATCGCCGCATCCGCCACATGCGCGCCGGCTCACCGCATGTGTTCGAGCGCACCCGCAGCGACGGCAAGGTGATCGAAATGCGCGGCCAGGCGCTGCCGGGCGGCGGCTATGTCACCAGCTACAACGACATCACAGACTACAAACGCGCTGAGCGCGCGCTGCTGGACGCCAACGAAAACCTGGAACAACGCGTGGCCGACCGTTCGCGTGAGGCCGAGCTGGCGCAGCAATCCAAGACGCGCTTTCTGGCCGCGATCAGCCACGACGTGTTGCAGCCGCTCAATGCCGCACGCCTGTTCGCTTCGGCCTTGCGCGAGAGCCATCAGAACAACGAAGAACAACGCCATCTGGCCGAGCGTGTGGATGCCTCGCTGCGTGCGGCCGAGGAACTGCTCGATGGCCTGCTCGACGTCTCGCGGCTGGATGCCGGCGGCTTGAGGCCCACCGTCGAGGACTTTGATGCCAGCGCGCTGATGCACGAGCTGGCCGCGCAGTACGCACCGGTGGCGTCCAGCCGCGGCCTGCAGTTGCAGGTGCATAGCCGCGCATTGTGGGTGCGCAGCGACCGCCGCCTGCTGCGCCGGGTGATGCAGAACTTCCTTGCCAACGCGCTGCGTTACACACGCCAGGGCCGCATCGTGCTGGGCATGCGCGGGCGCGGCGAGCAGGTGGAATTGCAGGTGTGGGACACCGGCCCGGGTATTCCCGAACACCATATGCGGCAGATCTTCGAAGAGTTCCGTCGCTACCAGCAGCCCTTCGATTGGGGCGAGCAGGGCTTGGGGCTGGGTCTGTCGATCTGCCAACGCATCTCGCGTCTGCTCGATCACGATCTGAGTGCGCGCAGCCAGGTCGGCCGCGGCAGCATGTTTTCAATCCTGTTGCCGCGCGTGGCCGCGGTGCCGCTGCCGCCCGTGGTGCCGGTGATTGCGGTGCGGCCGTTGCCTAGCGGCGATTCGCTGGCGGGCCTGCGCGTGCTGTGCGTGGACAACGACCGCGAAATTCTCGACGGCATGTGCGCACTGCTCGGCCGCTGGCAAGTGGAAGTGATCACCGCCAGCACCGTGGACCAGGCGCTGGAGCGCGCGCGCGAACAACCGGACCTGATGCTGGTGGATTACCACCTGCACGACCGGCTCGATGGCCTGGACACGCTGGACGCGGTGCAGGCCGCCGCAACTGCGCCGATCGCCGGCGCACTGCTTACTGCCGATGGCCGCGACGAACTCAAGCAACTCGCGCGTGCGCGTGGCTATCGGTTGCTGACCAAGCCGGTGAAGCCGGCATCGTTGCGTGCGTTCTTGAGCGCGCATCACGATGCGAAAAAGCGCTGAGCCAGCGCATCGCGTGCAGCGCCGCGATATGTAGGGATACACGCGGCATTGTAAAAATGCGGCATGCCTCTCGGGCGGATAGCAAGGCCATGCAGCGTAGGAGCGCGCTTGCGCGCGATGGGGCGTTATCGATGATGCTTCATCGCGCGCAAGCGCGCTCCTGCGAACAGCTGACCTGCGCTTACGCAGCGCCGCTCAGGTGTTCGTACAGGATCACGCTGCCGACGATCACCAGAATCAAACCACCGAGAATCTCGGCGCGTTTGCCGATCAGGTTGCCGAGCACGCGGCCCAGCATGACGCCTGCGGTGACCATGCTGAAGGTGCACAGCCCGACCACCAACGCCACCACGCCGATATGCACGTCGAGAAACGCCAGGCTTACGCCGACCGCCATCGCATCGATGCTGGTGGCAAAACCGGTGGTGGCCAAGGCCAGCAATCCATGCCGTTTCGGCGTGTCGGAAGACGCCTCGTCCACATCGTCCGGTTCCTGGCGCAGCCCGGCCACGATCATGTGCGTGCCCAATGCGCCGAGCAGTACAAAGGCGATCCAGTGATCATAGGCAGACACATAGCTGGAGGCGGCACGCCCCAGCAGCCAGCCGATCACCGGGGTGATCGCCTCGATGCAACCGAAGATCAGCCCGGCGCGTAGCGCATCGCGCCACTGCGGCTTGCGCATCGCTGCGCCCTTGCCGATCGCTGCAGCAAACGCATCGGTCGACATTGCGAAACCGATCAACACAATGGAAAAAGGGGACATCGACATTCTCGGGTTGGGCACGATCGCAACGACATGCGCCCGCGCCAACCGTTGTTGTGCACGCATGCCGCTGGTCTCGCCAAACCGAAATTGGTTGCCTGCACCACGGCGCGAGGGCCGAGTATGTTGATGCAGGCGCTTCCGACGATGCAGAAGCAGGCTACTCCCCAAGGGGCGCGCAGTGTACCAACGCATGGCCGCGTTCGGTGCGCCTGCACTGCACGCGAAGGTCGGTCTGATCTTTATAGCCGTGGCTATGCGAGAGCTCTGCGGTGTACCTGCGGCTGCGCTTAAGGCGTGCGCAGCAAGGTGCTGACGGCGTCCATTTCGACATCCCTGCCGTGTTGCAGATCTTGCGCGGTGATGGTTACCTGCACGTCGGGCAACACGCCGCGATCTGGTTGTGCGCTGGTTGGAAACTGTCCGACCAGCGGTAGGTCCACTTCGATCTGCGAGTTGGGCAAGTGCAGGAAAAAGAACGCGCTGCCATTGGTGCCGCGCAGATTTCCGCCGGTGGGCTGGCCGACCAGGGTGGCCAACCCACTGCGCTGCACTCGCTGCGCGAACGCGAATGTGGCCGAGCTGTTTCCCGGGCCGATCAGCACAAACACCTTGCCGTCGAAGGGCGGCGCATGCGGTGTCGTGCGGGCTTGCGCATCTGCATCGGATGCAGGGTTGAGCGTGTAAAAACGCGCGTCGTAGGCAACCGCACGCGTGCCCCAGTCGCGAAAGGACGTGTCCCAGGTGGTGACGTACGCCGCCAGCGCGTCGGGCAGGCGCCGGTAGCGCACCAGCGTGCGTATCTGCGGCGCCGCTATCTCACGTGCGGACAGATACCCAAGCAAGGCGCTGCCCACATCCAGCCCGCCCTCGTTGCCGCGTAGATCGATCACCAACGCTGGAATCTTGCGGTCGGCCAATGTGGCGAAGCTGCGTGCCAAAAATGCCTGCCAGTCCCAGTCACTGTCGTACACCGCCCAGGTCGGCATCTGCAGCACCGCCACGCCGGGTGTTGCCAGGTCCAGACGCCATGGCGGTGCTGCACTGTCGTCGCTGCGCGTGGGAATCATCGCGCGGCGTTGCGCCGCACTGAGGCCGTGGACGCGCACTTCGCGTTCCTTCGCCGCCCCTGGCCCGCGCACGCGCAGCAACGGGTCAGCCGAAAGTTGCGGAAACAGCAGCGGCAGGTAAACGTCGAAGGCTTCGATGCGCGCGAATCCTTGTACTTCCATCTGGGCGATACGCTTGCCGTCGTTGCTGCCGTCGGCGCGCGCCACGCTCATCAGCGCGGCCAGGATCTGCGCCGGGGCAATGCCATCGATCGCCAGCACTTCCGTGCCGGGCACCAGGCTGGGCTGATCGGAGCCGTTGCGGCTGATGACCATCCGGCCCTGCAGCCAGCGGAAGTGGAAGGGCAACTGCCTGTCGTTGTCGAACAAGGCGTGCCGGACCGGTTCGGGTTGATTGAGGAAATTGGGAAAGCTATGGCCGCAGCGCACGCTGGCGGTCAGGCGAGAGATGGCCAGGTAGGTCTGAGCGAGCGTTGCGCCGTTTTCGAGTTCGGCACGCAAGGCATCGAAGCGCTGCGTGATTTCCTGTTCGGTGGAGTAGCGGTACAGACCCGGATGCAGCGCGACATAGGCGCGTTGCAATACATCGATATCGGCGAGCAGCGCCGGGCCTGCGAGCGGGCTGTCGCTGCGCAGCGTTGATGGCGGCGTTGCGGCCCCGCCGGCGCACGGTAACCAGATCGACAGCAGGATCAGCGACATAACGAGATGGCGCAGGCGCGGTGACATGGCGATTCCTTGTGTGAGAAGCCGCCAGCATGGTCAGGGGTGCCTTGGCAGACGACTCAAACACGCAATCGCTGAGCGATTTTCAAGCGATGCGACGTTGCGTGCGCCGGTAGTCGCTGGGTGTGCAGCCGGCACAGGCGCGAAACACCCTGTTGAAGCTGGCCTTGGAGCCGAAGCCGACCGCCAATGCGATGTCGAGGATGTCCTGATCGCTGCCCAGCAGGCGCTGCGCTTCGGCGATGCGCAGCGTGTTGAGGAACGTGCTGAAGGTCTGTCCCAGCCCCTCGTTGAGCGCGCGCGAAAGATAATTGCTGTTGGTGCCCAGGCGCCGCGCCAGCTCGGGCAGGCTGAGGTCCGGCTCGCGCCACCAGCCGTGCGCGGTGACTTGCGCTGCGACCTGTTGCCCCAGCGCGTGCCAGTCCTTGTCCTGGACGGGAGCGGGCGCTGGTTCGCCTGCTCGGTCTGCTGGCGCATCGTGTGGCAGCACCGCATCGCGTGGCGGATAGTCGACCCTGGCGTGGCGCCAGCCTTCCAGACCCAGGTAGTAGATCAGCGCGGCGGTGGCCAGATAGCGCGGAAACTCATCGACGTAGGACAGCCGATGCCACAGCCGGTCGCTGGCGGTGAAGCCCAGCCGCAACAGCACCAGCAACACGGCGGCCAGCAGAAAGCCGCGCAGCCACGGCAGCCGCAGTTCCTCGCGCGCGCCGCTGTGATGTTCCAGCCAGCGTTGATAGGCAAGGTATTCGCGCCAGGCCAGCAGCAGATAGAACGCCAGCGAGGCCAGCACCAGCGCGTCCTGTAGCGGCGCGATCCAGGGCACATGGATGGCAGCGTTCCAGGCCCATTTGCGTTGCAGCGGCCAGGTGAACAGCCACGTGTAGTAACCGCCCTGCAGCAGCGCCGGCAGCAGATGCAGCGCCCAACGAGGCGGCAAGTGCTGACGCGCCAGTTGGCGGACGTAGAGCCATAGCAGCGGCCCGATGGCCAGCTCCCAGAAGAACGGTGCGTAGGTCAGGCCCGGGTAGGCATCGTAGGCGCCGGCATAGCCGAGCGTGTAGGGCGTGATCAGGGCGACCACCACCAGCAGCAGTGCGGCAAGGCAGCGGTTGGCGATGCGATTGACCGGGGCTAGCAGCAACAGGCTGGCGCCGAGCACGCCATGCGCGCTGCCGAGCAGCAGGATGGTGCTCCACATCCCGAACTTGATGCTGGACATGCGATCCCGCTTGGTCGATCGCGCCGAGTATAGGGGCGATCGGCGGCGGCCCGGGCGCAGGTGCGTTACGCGCGGCGCTCCGCTCCTGCGCGACTAGTGCAGCCCGCTGGAAATCTCTGCCGTGGCCGCACACAAGGCCTGCAATGCCGCTTGCGGGCCAACCAGCTCAGGGCGCCGTTCGATGAAGGGCACCGTGAGCGTGTAGGTGGCGCTGCCGCGTTGCAGGATCGGCGCGGTCAGATCGACCACGCCCACCACCGCTTCGCTGGGCTGCATGGCGTAGCCATCGCTGCGCGCCTGCGCGGCGGCAGCCAGGAACTGCGCGCGCTCGAACGGCACCTCGCTGGCATCGAGCATCTCCAGCCAGCGTGCCTGCACCTCCGGCTGCTGGAAGGCGTACAGCACCAGCCCGGAGCTGGAATGCGTCAACGGGCGGCGATGCCCCGGGCGTACCACCAGGCCCAGATCGCTGGGCACGTCCATCTGCGCGATCACCACGATCTGGTCGCCAGAGGGCGCCACCAGGTGGCAGGGCTGATAGATCGCATCGGCCAGTCGCCGCATCACCGGCAACGCCGCTTCGCTGATGCTCTGCACCTGCGGCTGCTGCATGCCGAGCATGAACAGACGGTTGGTCAGCACATAGTCGCTTTCGCCGTCGCGGGTGAGATAGCCGCGCTCCTCCAGCACCTGCAGCATGCGGAAGATTTCCCCGCGCGAGCGGCCGATGCCCTGCGAGATCGCGCCCATGCTCATCGGCTGCGCCTGGCGGGCGAGCAGCTCGAGGATGTCCAGCCCCTTGTCCAGGGCGGGCGCGCGGTACTTGGCGGGTTCGGTGCTCATCCGTTTGCGGCTCCAGGCAAGGCTGCGGCGCGCCAGGGTACAGGCATCGCGGGCAGGGGTGAGGTATGGCACGTGCGTGCAAATATAAACAAAGATTTTATATTTGCATGGCGCTGGCGTGCGCAGTACGCTCGCCGCACAGCAACGCAAGCGCCACAGCCTTGGGAGGGGATCGGTCGCATGCATCACAGTGACATTGCCGCGTCACCGCGCGGCAACCTGGCGCGTACCGCCATGGTTCCCCTGTTGTTGATCGTCAGCCTGTTCTTTTTGTGGGGCATGGCCAACAACCTCAACGACATCCTGATCAAGCAGTTCAAGAAGGCGTTCGAGCTGTCCGACCTGCAGGCCGGGCTGGTCCAGAGCGCCTTCTACATGGGCTACTTCGTGTTCGCGATGCCGGCGGCGATGTTCATGCGTCGCTACAGCTACAAGGCCGCGGTGGTGCTCGGGCTGCTGCTGTATGCGTGCGGCGCGTTCCTGTTCTATCCGGCTGCGCAGGTGCATACCTACTGGCTGTTCCTGCTGGCCCTGTTCGTGATCGCCAGCGGCCTGGCGTTTCTGGAGACCACCGCCAACCCGCTGGTGACCGTGCTCGGCCCGGCAGAGGGCGCGGCGCGGCGGCTGAATCTTGCGCAGGCGTTCAACCCCCTGGGCTCGATCACCGGCGTGCTGGTCGGCCAGCACTTCATCTTCTCCGGCGTGGAGCACAGCCCGGCCGAGCTGGCCGCGATGACGCCGGCCGCGCGCGCGGCGTTCTTCGCCACCGAATCGTCTGCAGTGCAGACGCCGTATCTGGTGATCGGCGTGGTGGTGGTGCTGTGGGCGATCCTGATCGCGCTGGTGCGCTTTCCCACCGGCGATGCGGGTGTGGGCGAGGCGGCGCCCAAACGCGCGCGCTTTGGCGAGTTGTTGCGTAACCGGCTATTCGTGTTTTCGGTGGTGGCGCAGTTCTTCTACGTGGGCGCGCAGGTCGGCATCTGGAGCTATCTGATCCGCTATCTGCAGGACGCGGTGCCGGGCACGCCGGAAAAAACCGCAGCCACGTATCTGACCATCTCGCTGGTGCTGTTCATGGCTGGCCGCTTCATCGGCACCGCGCTGCTGCGCTATCTGGCGCCGGCGAAGTTGCTGGCGAGTTTTGCCACGATCAATCTGGTCTTGTGTGCGGTGGCGATTGCGCTGCCCGGTTGGACCGGCTTGTACGCCTTGGTCGCGGCCAGCGTGTTCATGTCGGTGATGTTCCCGACCATCTTTGCGCTGGGCCTGGATGGCATGCACGACGACGCACGCAAGCTGGGTTCGTCGCTGTTGGTGATGTCGATCATCGGCGGTGCGCTGCTCACTGCGGTGATGGGCGCGGTGTCTGACATGGCCGGTATCCATTGGGCGATGGTGGTGCCGGGCGGCTGCTTTGCGGTGATCCTGTTGTTCGCGTTGCGCGCGCGTCGCGCTGCGCCGGTGATTGCTGGGGCAGGCGCATGAGTGTGCGGCGTCTGTGCTACGTGCTGGATCTGCACGACGATCCGCAGTTGATCGCCGAGTACGAGCGCTGGCATCAACCGACCCAGGTGTGGCCGGAAGTGGTGGCGTCGTTGCGCCAGGCGGGGATCCTGGAGCTGGAGATCTTTCGCAGCGGCGATCGCTTGGTGATGTTGATGGAAGTTGGCGACGATTACGATCCGGCGGCCAAGGCGGCGCGGGATGCGAGTGATCCGCGGATTCAAGCCTGGGAAGAGCTGATGTGGCGGTTTCAAAAGCCGTTGTCTGGCAGTGCGCCGGGGGAAAAGTGGCGCGAGGCCGGGCGGATTTTTGCGTTGAGTGAGGCGGTTGGTGTGGGGCGGGGTTAGGTTTCGCCCAGTCTGTTTCTGCGGATGTGTTGACTCCGCAGTAGAGCGTTGGTCTTGCGTCTCTTTGCCGCTGCTGTGCTGGTGCGGCGCATCGAAACAGGGTGTTTTCTTGCGTCTTTTGATAGATGCCGTCAGAAGCCCAGGTCAAAGGCTGAGTGGTCGAGGGCGCGGTGCCCTCACCGCTTGCGGGACACGCCGCAAGTACGTCCATGTAGGCTCGGTGGCGGCATCCATGCCGCCACACGGTCCCGCAAGCGGCGAGGACACCGCACCAGAGAGTTTGCAGGTTGCTTTGTTTAGAGCCTGCTCGTTGCTCGGCCTTCGTTGGGAATCGGTGCGCGGTTATCAGAACAACGCACCTCATGCCCGCTTGCAACCATGCACACCGACCATCTCCACTGGTCCTTGCCCGCCCACCGTCGCGGGACCTTACGCGGCATGGATGCCGCGTAAGAGCTTACACGGACGTACTTGCAGCGTGTCCTGCGATGGTGGGCGGGCAAGGACCCTGCAGCCAGGCAGCAGATCAGCCGTCCGCACGCCCTGGCGACTGCTCGCTACGTGTTGTTAGCCACTCTAAAAACGGCTTCAGTCGCGATCAGGCAATCGAGAGAGCCCATCGCGGCTGAAGCCGCTCCTACAGTGGATGCAGTTGGTTGTGCGGCGTGTTCGATTACGCCTTGGCCGCCGCCAGATCTTCGACCCAGAAGCGGCCGTCGGGGTAGCTGAACTTTGCGATGGAGGCAGGGTGCATTTCGGCGGAGAAGCCGGCGGCTTGCGGGGCCAGATAGCGGCCGTGCTGGATGCGCACCGGGTCCAGGAAATGCTGGTGCAGGTGGTCGACGAATTCGATGGCGCGGTCTTCCATCTTGCCGGTGATGGCGACGAAGTCGGCCATGGCCAGGTGTTGCACCAGTTCGCACAGGCCGACGCCGCCGGCGTGCGGGAAGACGCGGATGTTGAACTTGGCGGCCAGCAGCAGGACGGCGAGGTTTTCGTTGACGCCGCCGACGCGCGCGGCGTCGATCTGGATCAGGTCCACCGCACCGGCCTGCAGCAGCTGCTTGAACACCACCCGGTTCTGGGTGTGTTCGCCGGTGGAAACCGGCACCGGGGTGATGCCCTGGCGGATCGCGGCGTGGCCGAGCACATCGTCCGGGCTGGTGGGTTCCTCGATCCAGGCGATGTCGAATTCGGCCAGCTGGCGCATCCAGTCGATCGCCGGGCCCACATCCCAACGCTGATTGGCGTCCACCGCCATGGCGATGTCCGGGCCAATCGCCTCACGCGCCAGGCGGCAACGGCGGATGTCGTCCTGCACGTTGGCGCCGACCTTGAGCTTGATGGTGCGGAAGCCGTCGGCCACCGCTTCCTTGGCCAGCCGCACCAGCTTCTCGTCGGAGTAGCCGAGCCAGCCAGGCGAGGTGGTGTAGGCGGGGTAGCCCTGTTCGATCAGCGTGGCGATGCGTTGCGCGCGCTGCGGTTGTGCATCGCGCAGGATCGCCAGCGCTTCGTCGCGGGTGAGCGCGTCGGTGAGGTAGCGGAAGTCGATGGTGTCGACCAACTGCTCCGGGCTGAGCTCGGCAATAAAGCGCCACAGCGGCTTTTTCGCCGCGCGTGCGGCCAGATCCCAGGCGGCGTTGATCACCGCGCCGATCGCCATATGCATCACGCCCTTTTCCGGGCCCAGCCAGCGCAGCTGCGAATCGTTGGTAAGCAGGCGGGCGAACGCGCCCAGATCGGCGATGACGTCTTCCACGCGCAGGCCGACCACATGTTCGGCCAGTGCAGCCACGGCGGCGGTCTGCACATCGTTGCCGCGGCCGATGGTGAACACCAGACCGTAACCGGCCAGGTCGTCCGGTGCATCGGTGCGCAGCACGACATACGCGGCTGAGTAATCCGGATCCGGATTCATCGCATCCGACCCATCGAGCTCGCGCGAGGTGGGGAAGCGGACGTCGTGGGTATCGAGGGCGATGATGGTGCTCATGGAGGTCCTGGGCGATGGAAACGGGAATAAAACGTGCGAAATAAAACGGAAACGGAGAACGGAAACGGAGACGGTCGCCAGAGCCCCTCTCCCTCCGGGAGAGGGGTTGGGGTGAGGGTACGAACGCGCAGCGCCGGAAGTGTTGAAGCGCTGCAGTGCCACATGCGTTTGCAACACAGATCGGCAAATCACTAAAACGATTAACGACGCATCGATATCAGCACGCTACAGCGCTTAGTCATTCAACGCGCAGCCGCACCGCAGAAAAAATTACGCATGACGCATCAACACAAGCGCCGACACGTCACGTCTAACAACAACGGGTGACAGCGCGACGAATTGTTCGGATACGTCGCTACGTACCCTCACCCCAACCCCTCTCCCGAGGGGAGAGGGGCTTTAGGTTGCGTCGTGCAGAGGCATTACCACCTGCGTTGAGCGCAACTTGGCACGCAATGCGACCAAAATCCTGAAAAGGGAAAGGGGGCTTTAGGCCGCATCACGCGGATGCGCCACCACCGGCTGGCGCTGGCGACCCAGGCCTTCGATCTCCAGCTCCATCACGTCGCCTGGTTTCAGATACACCGGCGGCTTTTGGCCCAGGCCCACACCCGGCGGGGTGCCGGTGCTGATCACATCGCCCGGCATCAGCGTCATGTAACGGCTGATGTGGCTGACCAGTTCGGCCACGCCGAACACCATCGTGCGGGTGCTGCCGTTCTGGTAGCGGTGGCCGTTGACCTCCAGCCACATCGACAGGTTCTGCGGGTCGGCGATTTCATCGCGGGTGACCAGCCACGGGCCGATCGGGCCGAAGGTGTCGGCGCTCTTGCCCTTGACCCACTGGCCGCCGTGTTCGAGCTGGAACTCGCGCTCGGACAGGTCGTTGATCACCGCATAGCCAGCCACATGGTTCAGCGCTTCGTCCACCGAGACATCGCGCGCCACATCGCCGATCACCACGCCCAGTTCCACTTCCCAGTCGCTCTTGACCGAGCCGCGCGGGATGATCACGGTGTCGTTGGGGCCGCTCACCGCGGTGGTGGCCTTCATGAACAGGATCGGCATCTTGGGCACGTCCATGCCCGATTCGGCGGCATGGTCGGCGTAGTTCAGACCGACGCAGATGAACTTGCCGATCTGCCCGACGGCCGCGCCGTAGCGCACGTCGCCTTCGATCAGCGGCAGCGTTGCGACATCCAGCGCGCGTAACTTGTCCAGACCGGCATTAGTGATGTGCTCGCCGGCCACATCATCGATCACGCCGCTCAAATCGCGGATACGGCCTTCGTTATCGATCAAGCCGGGACGTTCCTGGCCGGGGGAGCCAACGCGTACGAGTTTCATGCAGTCTTCCTTTGCAGGTGAGGAATGGAGCGGCTAGCAAACCTAGCGCGCGTGCATCGGGTGGGTAAGGACGGCGTGCTCAAATCAAAGCGGACGAGCGATACAGAGCGCATCTGGCACTGGCCGCGCCCACGTTGCAGTGAACAGCACAGCGATGCGCTGCCGCGTTCAGTTGGACCAGCCGCCATCGATGATGTGGGTCTGGCCGGTGGTGAACGAGGACTCGTCCGAGGCCAGATACACCACCAGTTGCGCGATCTCGCGCGGGTCGCCCAGGCGGCCCATCGGCTGGCGGTCGGTGAAGCTCTTCCACACCGCCTGTTCGTCGCCGCCCAGTGCTTGCACGCGCTGGCCCAGCGACGGCGTCTTGATGGTGCCCGGGCAGATCGCGTTGCAACGCACGCCCTGCGCCACGTAATCGGCCGCGATGGCCTTGCTCAGGCCGATCACGGCGGCCTTGGTCACGCCGTAGACGAAGCGGTTCGGCACGCCCTTGATGCTGGAGGCGACCGAGGACATGTTGATGATGCTGCCGCGGCCGCGCTCGAGCATGCCCGGCAGTACCGCCTTGCAGGTGTAGTACATCGCATCGACGTTGATCGAAAACGAGCGGCGCCAGGCCGGCTCGTCGCAATCGAGAATGCTGCCCTGGTGCACGAAGCCGGCGCAGTTGAACAACACATCGAACGGGCCGTGCGCCGCGACCAGTGCGGCAATCGCCGAGGCATCGGTGACATCCAGCAGCTGGGTGGTGATGGCCTCCGATTCGGCCGCCAGCGCTTGCAAGGCGGCGGCATCGATATCGGTGGCGATCACCTGGGCACCGGCGCGTGCGCAGGCCAGCGCGCTTTCGCGGCCGATGCCGGCGCCGGCGGCGGTGATCAGGCAGCGCTTGCCATGCAGGCGGTCGTTGGGAGTTGTAGAGATCGAGACAGTCATACCGAAGAGATTCCGTGGGTGGGGGCCGCCGGCCGTGGCAGACGATAGAACGTGCGTGCGTTGTCGCCGAACACCGCTGCGGCGTGGCCGCTGGCGTGTTTGGCGACCAGGTGCTTTGCGATCTCGACCCACTGCGCGTAATCGGCGCGCTGGGTCAGCACCGGCCAGTCGCTGCCCCATAGCAGGCGTTGCGGGCCGAAGCGTGCGAACAGATGGCCGACATACGGCTCCAGCGCCTCCACGCCGGCGCCGCGCGCCGCTTCGGTGAGCAGGCCGGAGAGCTTGCAGTGCACAGTGGGATGCTGCGCCAACGCGGCCATGCCGGCCGCCCAGGCAACGAATTCGCCCGCAGCGATCTGCGGCTTGCCGCCGTGATCGACGACCACGCGCAGGTCCGGATGGCGCTTCAGGCGCGTTTGCAGCCCCGGCACATGCACGCTGCGGATCAAGGCGTCGAACGCCAGGTCGTGCGCGAGCAATGCGTCGAAGGCGGCATCCAGGTCGGGCTGGGCAAGCCATTGCACGTCGGCGATGTCCTGCACCATCGGGCGCAGGCCCTTGAGCACACCGCCGCCGTCGTGCACCAGCGCGGCGATGCGCGCGGCGGCATCGGGCGCGGCGAAATCGACCCAACCGACTACGCCGGCAATACGCGCATCGGCGCGCGCCAGCTCGAACAGGTAACGGGTTTCGGCCTCGGTCGCGGCGGCCTGTACCACCACCACGCTCTCAATATCGGCGGCGTCCAGCGCCTGGCCGATATCGGCTGGGCCGAAGTCGCGATACAGCGGCGCCAGTTCGGGCGTGAGCCAGTGGTAATCGCCACGGGCCAGCTGCCAGAAATGCAGGTGCGCGTCGATGCGGCTCATGGCGTGGGCAGCTCCGCAGTGAGCAGGCCATCATCGCGCAGGCGTTGCCACAGTGCTGGCGGGATCGGCGCATGCAGGCGCGCGGCGGCCGATTGCACCTCGGCCACGGTGCGCATGCCGGCCACCACGGTGGTCACTGCCGGATGCGCCAGCGGGAACTGCAGCGCCACCGCACCGATATCCACATCGAACGCCGCGCAGGCCGCATACAGGCGCTGCGCGTGCTGCAAGGTGGCAGTATCGACAGGCGCGTAGTTGTAGGTCGCGCCGGGGCCGCGCGCGTCGCTGAGCAGGCCAGAGCTGTACGGGCCGGCCGACAGGATCGCCACGTTGCGTTGCTGCGCCTGCTCGAGCAGCGCGCGCGCGCCGTGTTGTTCCAGCAGTGTGTAGCGGCCGGCCAGCATCACGCAGTCGAGCGGGAAGCGTGGCAACACCTCCAGTGCCACCTCCTGCTCGTTGACGCCCAGCCCGATCGCCCCGCAGGCACCGGCCGCCTTCAACTCCGCCATCGCCGGCAAGGCCTCCTCCAAGGCCTGGCGCAGCACGTTGGCGTGGTTGTCGCCGTGGGTCAGCGCGCCGATGTCGTGCAGCAGCAGCACGTCGATGTAATCGGTGCCCAGGCGCTCCAGGCTCGAGGCGAACGCGCGCCGCACGCCGTCGCCGCTGTAGTCGAACGCGGCGCGGCGGCCGGCCACCGCAAAGCCGTCACGGCCGGCAGCGGCTTGCGCATCGTCGTAAATGCAGCGCCCGACCTTGGTCGACAGCGTGTAGGCAGCGCGCGGCACACCGGCCAGGCCATGGCCCAGCCGCGTCTCGCTCAACCCATAGCCGTAATAAGGCGCGCTGTCGAAATGGCGGATACCTGCCTCGAACGCGCCGGCCACTGCAGCCAGTGCGTCGCCCTCGTCGACTTCGGTGTACAGATTGCCGATCGGTGCGGCGCCAAAGCCCAGCGCCGAGAGCTGCACGTCGGTGCTGCCTAACCGCTTTCGCACAACGCTCACGCGCAACGCTCCGCAGGGTTTGCGATGGTCAGGCAGGCGCATACGGAATCTGGAAAGCAGCAGCTGGGCATCGCGACGTCCACCAGCCGGCCGGTGCCGGGCTGTTCGCATATGAATATCGCAATCATAAGTGAACAGATCACGCTGCAGTGCAGCATAACGGCGGGTGTTGGTTCAGCGCGTCGGTCCTGCCCAAGGCCCAAGTTGGCCTGGCACAACCGCGGTCTGCGGCACGCAGTGATGCTGGCAAGCAAACGGCGGGGCCCGAGGGCCCCGCCGTGAACCTAGTGGCTAATAAACGTAGCGAGCACCTGCCGCGACCGCCTGGCCGCTGCTCAGTGGTTTTGATCGCCGCTCTTAACCGCAGCAGTAGCAGACGTTGCCTTGTCCCAAATCGCCGCCGAACTCCGGACACTCCGCCTTGCAGGCCCATGCACTACACGATTCGGTTTTCGGCTGTGCGTTATCGACTGCCATCACCTGGAACGCACCGAAACCGGTGCTGGCCAGAAACGTCGCCGCCATCAACGCACTCCGCAAAGTTACCCAACGCTTCTTCATGCATTACTCCTTCACCGTTGCAAAAGCCGCTGGCGCGTCCGTGCGGCGCAATGCGGCAACCAGGTCCTGCACCCGCTCCGTGGTATCGAAGACGCCCAGATGGGAATGGCGCACGCGCCCCTGCCCATCGATGGCCATCAGTAGCGGCACGTTGCGCGCACGAAACAACATCAGCGCGCGACGATCGGTCAACGTGACCACCGGAAAATCGAAGCCATGCACATGCGCATAGCGCGCGGCCTGCGCCGCATCGCACTGGCACACGCCGAGCAACTGCGGCCGGCCCGGCAAATTGGCCTGTAATTGCCGCGCCGTACGCAGCACAGTGGGTGCCGAGCGCTGGCAGTACGGACACGTGGTAGTAAAAAAGAACAGCACCTGCGCCTGGCCCTGCGGCGCGCCAAGCAGATGACGTTGGCCCTGCGTATCGGTCACTTCGATGCGTGGCACGTACATGCCGTCATACGGTGTGCTGATGCGGGTCTGCAACCGCTGTTGTTGCGCACGCAGTTGTTTGTTCTGCCATGCCAGTGCTGCGATCAATGCACACGCCACCAGCAAGCCGATCCAGAGCCAGGGAACACGTCGTGTCATGCCATCTCCGCAAAGCGTCCTGGGAGTCCGAGACTTGCCCGGGCATCAGCTGATGGTCAATGGTGATATCGACAACTGAGATGGCGCGCGGTACACGGGTGTGGATGCGATCACGCCAGGGCGCTTGGGCTTGCTAGAAATGCGGCTGGGTGTGTGCCGCCTTTGCGCAGCATGGGTTTAGCGTGTCGATCGTTATTGCGCTCTGCGGATGGATGTATGCGTTGTCGATGTGCAAGTCGGCGCGCATGTGCGTCACTCTTGACGACGCAAGAACAACAGGTTGAGATCGCGCATCGGCACGAAGTCGGTTTGCTTGAACTGGAAGGTCAGCGGGTCGATCTTTTTCAGCGCGCCGTCGAAGCACAGGCTGAGCATGTCGCTCGCCGCCTGCTTGCGGATGGTCAGCTGAAAATCCTTGATCGGGCCGTTCCAGTTCTTGCCGGTGGTCAGCACGTAGCGCAGGTTGGCCCAGCCCAGGCCGTGCTCACCTTCGCGGCGTTGCATGCTGGTTCTGGTCGCGGGCTCAATACAGGTGTCTTTCGCATACGACTCCAGCAGGAACGCGCTGCTTTGCGGCACGCCGGTGGACACGCTGGGCGCGTACGCATGCCGGATCTGCACGCTCCGCCGCGCAGGAGAGACCTGTTGCCAGACGAAATACTCGCTGAGCGTGAAGCGTGGCTGCTGGTCGGGGTCGATCCAGCGCGCGGGCAATGGCTTGCGTCCTTTTGGCACGGTGCCCGATTCGGTAAAGGTCGCAACATCGTCCGCACTCCAGCCGCTCGCCGCGAACGCCTTGGAGATGTCGCTGCCATCGTCCAGCAGCACGACGAGTTTGCGCGTGGTGGCGATCGGTTTGCCGTCCACCCACAGTTTGAAATCGGTCAGCTCGCTGTGGTCGGCCATGCCGAAATACATCGGCGGCATCGGGAAAGCGATCGGCACAGTCAACGCACGCTCGCTGTTGTTGGTGAACACGTAGTCCACCTGCACGCGCTCCTCGCTGAGCAGCAAGGCTTCCTTGTCCATGCTGATATCGGGCTGATGCAACAGGCGGATGGTGCCGTTGTCGTCGCCGAAGCTGCTGTCGTTGGCCTGCGCACTGCCGCAGCCGAGCACAGCCAGCACGAGGGCCAGCACAAGCGGGCTGCGCGATAAAGAAAACGTCTGCATGGATCCCCTGGAGACCGGCGCGCACCGACGCGCCGCAGGCGTACAGCATGCCATGCGCTTGAAAGTGCTGGCAGAGTGAGCGTATGCGCAGCATCCGGTGCTGGCGTCTACCAGGGCGAGGCCTGGCGCCGGACCAGTCGCGGTGTGCCGCACGCATCGCACGCTGCGATGCAGCGCACTGCGTTGCAGACGCAATGCAGTGCACGCATCAGCCGGAACGGGCGCCGTGGTCATAAGGTAGATTGCTCCTCCCCATGCCGAACCCGCACGCGCAATGCCTTCCCATATTTTCCTGCTGGCTGCGGCTGCATGCCTGTTGCTGTCATGTCCAACCGCGTTCGCTGCTGCGCCGGGTCACCCTGAAGGTGCAGGCCTCGTCCCTAGTTGCACAGCCGATGCCTACAGCTGCCCGCCCTGGATGCCGTCGCAGCGTGAGATGCGCACGGTCATCGCCGATTATTTCTGCGATGCCGCAGACCGCGGCCTGATCAGGCCAAAAGTGAGCCGCGTCGTGCGTGCGGAGACCTTGCAGGTGACCTGCGCTGCACTTGGTCAGCAACCGGGGTCCAATTTCGTGTGCGGAGGCGAGATGCAGTTCATCGGCCCGGACGGCCGTGTCGATTTCATCACCTTCAGCCCGACCATGCATCGCCAGGACGATGGGCGCTACGCCCTCTACGAAGGCAGCGACGAACACGACAACGAGGTGTGGCACGTGCCCGCGCCGCAACGCACGTCAAAGGTCTGCACCGGCCGATCTTTGCGCTGATTGCGGTGTGAGGATGCACCGAAACGTGGTGACTGATGGCCGCAGCAGTGTGCCGGCCGGCTCAGTCTTCCTCGGGCGGCGGCAGCACGATGCCGTCGGCATCTATGGCAAGCTTGCCGGC
The DNA here is from genome assembly GCF_056725225.1 of Xanthomonas sp. NCPPB 2933. NCBI lineage: Bacteria > Pseudomonadati > Pseudomonadota > Gammaproteobacteria > Lysobacterales > Lysobacteraceae > Xanthomonas > Xanthomonas sp. NCPPB 2933. Next base: position 5,160,147 of record NZ_CM161518.1, on the reverse strand, counting down.
CATCAGCACCGCCTGGGTGCGGTTGGTGACGCCGAGCTTGCGCAGGATCGCGGTGACATGTGCCTTGATGGTGGCTTCGGACACGCCAAAGTCGTAGGCGATCTGTTTGTTGAGGCGCCCGGCGCCGAGCATCTGCAGCACGCGGAATTGTTGCGGGGTGAGATCGCGCAGGCGCTGGCCCACTTCACGTTCTTCGCTGCAGGTGGGTGGAAGGTTCTGCGCTTCGGCCGGGATCCAGCGCTCGCCATCGAGCACCGTGGCCAACGCGCGCCCGATGGTGTCCGAGTCTGCGGATTTGGGAATGAAACCGAACGCGCCATGGTCGATTGCGCGACGCATCACGGTGGGTTCCTCGCGTGCCGAAACCACCACCACCGGCAACTGCGGATGCAGCGAACGCATGTGCACCAAGGCACTGAACCCCTGCGCGCCCGGCATGTTGAGATCCATCAACAACAGATCGGCATCCGGTTGCGCATCGGCCAGGGTGTACAACGCATCCACCGTGTCGGCCTCGAACAACAGCACCCCCGGCATCACACGTTGCACCGCCCCGCGCAAGGCCTCACGGAACAGGGGATGGTCGTCAGCGATCAGCAGGGTGGTCATTGAGGGGCCGGGATTGGAGATTGGAGATTCGGGATTTGCAAAAGCACGGGATTTTGGAATTCGGGAGTTGGGGTTCGCAACAGCCGGTCTGACAACGCCGTCTGCGTCCGGATTGCCGTTTGCTACCGGATATCAAGGAGAGGAATGGCAAAGGAGTGGGAACCCGCTTCTGCGAATCCCCAATCCCACCTCCCCAATCCCGGCCCCTCAGCGCGTCAACCGTTCGCTCACCAACGAATCCACCACCGAGGGATCGGCCAGGGTCGAGGTGTCGCCGAGTTGGTCCGGTGCGTTCTCGGCGATCTTGCGCAGGATGCGGCGCATGATCTTGCCCGAGCGGGTCTTCGGCAGGCCCGGTGCCCATTGCAGGTGATCCGGCGATGCGATCGGGCCGATCTCCTTGCGCACCCAGGTGATCAACTCCTTGTGCAGTTCTTCGCTCGGGGTCTCGCCAGCGATCAAAGTGACATAGGCATAAATGCCCTGGCCCTTGACGTCATGCGGGAAGCCGACCACGGCCGCCTCGGCGACCTTGGGGTGCGAGACCAGTGCGCTTTCCACTTCGGCGGTGCCGATGCGGTGGCCGGACACGTTGATCACATCGTCCACGCGGCCGGTGATCCAGTAATAGCCATCGGCATCGCGGCGGCAGCCGTCGCCGGTGAAGTAGCTGCCCGGATAGGTGCGGAAGTAGGTGTCGATGAAACGCTGATGGTCGCCGTAGACCGAGCGCATCTGGCCCGGCCACGAATCCAGCAGCACCAGATTGCCTTCGGTGGCGCCTTCCAGAATCTTGCCTTCGGCATCGACCAGCGCCGGCTGCACGCCAAAGAACGGCAGGGTCGCCGAGCCCGGCTTGAGATCGACCGCGCCGGCCAGCGGCGAGATCAGGATGCCGCCGGTTTCGGTCTGCCACCAGGTGTCCACGATCGGGCAACGGCTGTCGCCGACCACTTCGTAGTACCAGCGCCAGGCTTCCGGGTTGATCGGCTCGCCGACGCTGCCGAGCAGACGCAGGCTCTTGCGCGAGGTCTTCTTCACCGGCTCCTCGCCATCGCGCATCAGTGCGCGGATCGCGGTGGGCGCGGTGTAGAAAATGCTGACCTTGTGCTTGTCGATCACATCCCAGAAGCGCGAGACGTTCGGGTAATTCGGCACGCCTTCGAACATCACCGCAGTCGCGCCGTTGGCGAGCGGGCCGTAGACGATGTAGCTGTGGCCGGTGACCCAGCCCACATCGGCGGTGCACCAGTAGATGTCGTCCTCGCGCAGGTCGAACACCACTTCGTGCGTGTAGCTGGCAAACAACAGATAGCCGGCGGTGGTGTGCAGCACGCCCTTGGGCTTGCCGGTGGAACCGGAGGTGTAGAGGATGAACAACGGATCTTCCGCATTCATGCGCTCGGGTTCGCATTCGGCCGGCTGGCCGTCGACCACATCATGGAACCAGCGATCGCGTGGTGCCTGCATCTCGACCGCACCACCGGTGTGACGCACCACCAGCACCGTTTCCACGGTGTTGGTGCCGGGCAGTTTCAGTGCCGCATCGACATTGGCCTTGAGCGGAATCTTCTTGCCGCCGCGCAGGCCTTCATCGGCGGTGATGATCAGCTTGCTCTGGCAATCGATCACACGGTCGGCGATCGAGTTGGCGGCAAACCCGCCGAACACCACCGAGTGCACCGCACCGATGCGCGCGCAGGCGAGCATGGCCACGGCCGCATCGGGAATCATCGGCATGTAGATGGTGACGCGGTCGCCCTTGTTGACGCCGAGATTGCGCAGCGCATTGCCGAGCTTGCACACGCGCTCGTACAACTGGCGATAGGTGACCGGATAGGATTCGGCGTCCGGGCTGTCGGGTTCGAACAACAGCGCGGTCTTGTCGCCGCGCGTGGCCAGCTGGCGATCCAGGCAGTTGACGCTGGCATTGAGTTCGCCATCGCCGAACCAGCGAATATGGAAGTCGTCTAGCGCGTAGCTGACGTCCTTTACCTGGGTGGGTTGCTTGAACCACTCCAGCCGCTGCGCGGCCTTGCCCCAGAACTGCTCGGGGTGTTCGATCGATTCGCGGTACAGCGTTGCGTACTGCTCGCGCGTAATGCGCGCATCAGCGGCGAACGCGGGATCGACGGGATAAACATCAGCCATGGCACCCTCACTTGCGATGAACTTGTCGGAAGAGAGCGCGACAGCCGCCCTCGGTAGACAATCAGTGTGCCGTATCCATTCTGTCCCGGCGTTCAACCGGGCCTTAGACCTTGGTCTTAACCGCCAGAGCGCGTTATCCCAAATCCGTTCCCGGTTCTAGTGCGACGATCGGTCACCTTGTGGAATGCTGCGTTGCAGCTACGACCAAAGGCGAATAGGCTCGCAAGTGCGGACTGCCTCACGCTCCGCACAGCATCGCCATCAAGCGCGAGGCCTTCATTGGGGAGAGGGGTCTATGAAACACCGTACTGCACCATTGGTGCGCCATCCGTTGGCGGCTGCGTTGTTTGTGGCGAGCATTCTGCCGGGCGTTGCCTTCGCGCAAACCGCCAAGGAAAAGGCATTGGAAACGCGCATTGCCGAGCTCGAGCGTCAGGTACAAATGCTGGTCTCTGCACAGCAGCAACAGCAGGGCCAGATTGCCCAGACCCAGACGCAGGTGACCGAGGTGCGCACCTTGCAGGCGCAGACGCCGGCCGCACCTGTAGTGCCTGCCGGCAAGAAGCCGATCCAGCTGAGCAGCATCACGCCGAACGCGTTGCCGGGGACAACGTTTCGTTTTGGCGGTTTCATCAAGGCCGACTTCATGACCACCCGCACCAGCGACGGCGCGTTGCCCGAAGGCGCGGTGGGGCGGTACCTGTATATCCCGACGCAGACGCCGGTCGGCGGCCAGGCCTCCAGCACCGACACCGACTTCCATGCCAAGTTCTCGCGCTTCAATCTGGGCGTGGACACCGTCACCGATAATGGCGACAAGCTCACCGGCTTCATCGAACTGGATTTCTTCGGCAACGCGCTGGCCAACCAGGTCAACAATCTGTACGGCGGCACTTTGCGGCACGCCTACATGAGCTGGAATAACTGGCTGGCCGGCCAGACCTGGTCCAACTTCATCGATTCCACGATCCTGCCCGAAGCGGCCGACATCGTTGGGCCGACCGACGGTGCGCTGTTCAGCCGTCAGACCCAGATTCGCTACACCCGCGGTGCCTTCAGTGTGTCGGCAGAAAATCCCGAGACGCTGACCACGCCCTACCAGGGTGGCAACACCATCCTGGCCTCGGACCATGGCGCGATGCCGGACCTGACCGCGCGCTACAATTGGAAGGGCACCTGGGGCACGTTCGGGCTGTCGGCGATCGCGCGCCAGTACCGCACGCGCAGCGCGCTGACCAACGACACCGACTTCGGCGGCGCCATCGCCGGCGGCGGGCGCTGGATCATCAACTCCAACAACGACCTGCGCTATCAGCTCAGCTACGGCGAAGGCTTGGGGCGCTATCTGGGTCTGGGCAACGGCTCGGACGTGGAAATCGACATGGACGGCAACATCCAGACCGTCAGCACCGTGGCCGGTTGGGTGGCCTGGCGCCACGACTACAACGCCAAGCTGCGCAGCACCATCATGTATTCGCGCGTGGATTACGACCACGACATCGCCAATACCGGCGGGCTGGCGAGCAAGTCGCAGCAGAGCATCCGCGCCAACGTCTTCTATTCGCCGCTGCCCAAGGTCGATGTGGGTGCAGAGCTGATGTACGGCCGCCGCGAAGCTGAAAACGGCGATTCCGGCGACATCTCGCGCCTGCAGTTCACCACCAAGTACAGCTTCTAAGATTCACCCCGCCGGTGGCCCGCCACGCATGTGGGCGGGCCGTGCCGCCCGCACTCCAGGAGACAGACCATGACCGTCTCGAATGAAGCACTGATCGCCAAGATCGATGCCAATCCGAAGTACCACGCGCTCAAACGCCAACGCAACACGCTGGGCTGGACGCTGACCGTGCTGATGTTGCTCGCCTATTACGGCTACATCGGCCTGATCGCCTTCGACAAGGAATTCCTCGCCAAACCGATCGGCGCCGGGGTGACCTCGATCGGCATTCCGATCGCGATCGGGGTGATGGTGTTCACCATCATCATCACCGCCATCTACGTGCGTCGTGCCAACAACACCTACGACCAGCTGACCGCGCAGATCCTGGAGGAAGCCCGCAAATGAGCAAGACTTCGCGCCTTCTCCTGATTCTGGCCGGCCTGCTGCCGGCAGGCCTCGCACTGGCCGCCGGCGGCGACATGGGCCAGGTCGACAAGCAACCCACCAACTGGGTGGCGATCGGCATGTTCGGCTTCTTTGTGCTGGGCACCTTGTGGATCACCAAGTGGGCAGCGGCCAAGACCAAATCGGCCTCTGACTTCTACACCGCCGGCGGTGGCATCACCGGCTTCCAGAACGGCCTGGCGATCGCGGGCGACTTCATGTCGGCGGCCTCGTTCCTGGGCATTACCGCAGCGGTGATGGCCAACGGCTACGACGGCCTGATCTATGCGATCGGCTTTCTGGTCGGCTGGCCCATCCTGACCTTCCTGATGGCCGAACGGCTGCGCAACCTCGGCAAGTACACCTTTGCAGACGTGGCCGGCTATCGCTTTGCGCCAACCGCGATCCGCAGCTTTGCCGCATCGGGCACGCTGGTGGTGGTGCTGTTCTACCTGATCGCACAGATGGTCGGCGCCGGTGCCTTGATCAAGTTGCTGTTCGGCCTGGACTATTGGGTGGCGGTGACGCTGGTCGGCGTGCTGATGATGGTCTACGTGCTGTTCGGCGGCATGACCGCCACCACCTGGGTGCAGATCATCAAGGCGGTGTTGCTGCTGACCGGCGTGACCTTCATGGCCGTGGCGATCATGTGGCACTTCAACTTCAGCTTCGAGGCGCTGTTTGCTGAGGGCGTGCGGGTCAAGACCGCGATTGCGGCCAACGGTGGTGCGTCGCCGGAGGACGCAGCCAAAGCGGGCCTGTCGATCATGGGGCCGGGCGGTTTCGTCAAGGACCCGATCTCGGCGATCTCCTTCGGTATGGCGCTGATGTTCGGCACCGCCGGCCTGCCGCACATCCTGATGCGCTTCTTCACCGTTCCCGATGCCAAGCAGGCACGCAAGTCGGTGCTGTGGGCCACCACCTGGATCGGCTACTTCTACATCCTGATCTTCATCATCGGCTTCGGTGCGATCGCACTGGTGCTGACCAACCCGCAGTTTGCCGATGTTGCCACCGGCACCATTCACGGCGGCAAGGGCGCGGCCAACATGGCGGCGGTGCTGGTTGGCAATGCAGTGGGCGGCAATGTGTTCATGGGCTTCATCTCGGCGGTGGCCTTTGCCACCATCCTGGCGGTGGTCGCAGGTTTGACCCTGTCCGGCGCCTCGGCGGTGTCGCACGACCTGTACGCCACGGTGATCAAGAAGGGCAATCCGGCGCCGGGTTCGGAGCTGAAGGTCTCGCGTGTCACCACCCTGGTGCTGGGCGTGATCGCGGTGCTGCTGGGTATCGTGTTCGAGAAGCAGAACGTGGCCTTCATGGTGTCGCTGGCGTTCGCCATCGCCGCCTCGGCCAACTTCCCGGTGCTGATCCTGTCCTTGTTGTGGAAGAACTGCACCACCCGCGGCGCGGTGGTCGGTGGCTTCCTGGGCCTGATTTCCTCGCTGGTGCTGACGGTGCTGTCGCCGTCGGTGTGGGTGGATACGCTGGGCAATGCAGCTGGCTCGGCGCCGTTCCCGTACACCTCGCCAGCGCTGTTCTCGATGACGATTGGCTTTGTCGGCATCTGGCTGTTCTCGATCCTGGATCGCAGCCCGCAGGCGGCCAACGAACGTTCCGCGTTCAAGGCGCAGCAGATCCGTGCCGAAACCGGCCTGGGTGCCACCGGTCCGTCGGGTCACTGACGTATCGGCCCATCGCTGGATGTATCGCAGAACGCCGGCCTTGTGCCGGCGGTCTGCGTTTTGGGTGGCGCGCGCCGCGAGGTCCCACCAACGCTGTTGCCTGGGCATGCGGGTTTACATCAGTCAGTGGATCCGGCAGGTGCCGACCACGTTGGTGGCTTGTCGCCTCACGCATCGTGATGCGCGCCTGCCAGTTCAAGCATCGCTTCGCATCGCCGCGCCTCACTGCGCATGCGCGACAGATCGCCATGCCGCAGAAATAATTAATTCATGGTAAGTGACTAAATTGGCGAACAAGCCGAACGCTGATCACGCACGGCCTGGCCTCACTCCCGGTATCGACCGGCTGGCGAGTGCGCTGCAAGCGAGTTCGCCGATTGCGTCGACCCGTCGACTCTCGTCCATCCCTTGCCCTTCCTGCACCTACGAACCGGGACACAGAGACCATGCCTACCACCCTCGCTCCACATCCCCTGGCCCGTGCCTGCCGCCTGCTCGGCGCGCTGGCCGTGCTGGCCGCCATGCCGCAACTTGCTGCTGCATCGTGCGGCAATACCGCCAACAAGATGGCGGAGATCCTCAACGACAAGTTCACCGCCGATACCCTGGTGCTGGCCCACCGCGGCCTGTGGGGCAAATACTCGGGCGATCCATCGATTCCGGAAAACTCCAGCCGCGCCGTGCTCAATGCCGACGTGCAGTGCATGGATGGCGTGGAGCTGGACGTCAAGGTGACCCAGGACGGCATGCCGGTGCTGAGCCACGACTTCAATCTTGGGCGCACCACCGACGTGTACACCGTCGTAGGGGGCGGCAAGTACAACCCGAGCACCAACCTGGGCGCCAATCCGCTCGTCAGCAGCCTGTCGTTGGCCAACATCAAGCGACTGCACCTGCTCACGCCGAACCGTGGCACCGTCACCGGGTGGGAGATGTACAGCCTGGACGAGCTGTTTGCGTATTGGAAGCGCAACAACATGCAGCTGCCGCTGATCTTCGACGTCAAGACCGCCGATGGCGTGCGCGCAGTACACACCGCTGCCTTGAAGGCATTTCCCAATCATCCCGAGCAGGTCGTGGCGATGAAGGTCAACGCCACGTTGTTCCCGCACCCGGCCGCGTTTGCCGGTAACGCGAAGTATGTGCATGCCATTCCGGTCTACACCACCAACATGTTGTCGAAGATCGATGTGCCGGCCAGTCGTGTCGAATGGCAACGCTATGCCCACACGCTAGAAATCAACGTCAAGCAGGATGATGGCCTGTTGCAAGGCCAGAAGAACGCAGCGCGTGCCGAGGGCAAGCGTATCGCCATTTTCCAGGCCATTCCCGATGGCCCGGGTGCCGGCGAGTTCATCAGCAACAACGGTTCGTGTTGCTACCGATTGTCGCAACTGTATTCCTCGTATCAGGGGAAATCCGATACCGCAGACCATCGCGGCGATATCGGTTTCCTGATGTCGCAGCGGTTCGGGCTGATTACCACCGACGATCCGAAGTCGACCATGCGCACGCTGAAGATCAACGGGCGGCGCATTTCGCATTACGCACCGTAACGCCTTGACGGCATCCGGTGCGGCCGAGGTTGTCGCACCGGATGACCGGAAATAGTCAATCGCCGCTGTTTCTGAGGGAGATCTCATGTCCAAGTTGTTCAACGTTGCTGTGGGTCCTGCACGCGCGACGCGCTACGTGTTGCTGCTGCTCGGTGCCTGCATGACCACGCAGGCCGCCATTGCATCGCCGACAGACGCAGATGGGAGGGAAGAGGCTGTGCCAGCAGAACATGCACGCCGCGAAAATGCGGACAGCGCCGCTGCTTCCATCGAACGCGCGATCCTGGCCGAACGCGCAAGGAGCCAAGGCCTTGCCGATGATCCGCAAACGGCTGCCCTGCTGCGCGAGGCTGCCGACACTGTGCTCGCGCAGGCCGAGCGCGATCACCTGCTGCAGAGCGTGACGGTGTCGCAGGCCGATATCGCAAAGCGCTTTGCCGAGCGGCCGGGCGACTTCGACGAATTCCGACTCAGCCATGTCTTCATCGCTGAACAACCCGAGTTGGCGCCGCGGCGCAGTCATCCGTTGAGCCAGGCGCAGGCCCTGGAGCGTGCGCAGATGCTGCGCCGTCGCATCGAGCGTGGAGGCGATTTCGCCCGACTGGCCGCCAAGGAATCCGACGATGGCGCCACTGCCGCCGACGGGGGACAGCTGTCGTCGATGTTCGGCCTTTACCTGGACACGCCGTTCGAGGTGCCGGTGCGTGCGCTGGCGGTGGGCGACGTGTCTGGCCCCGTGCGCGGCCCTGGCGGATATCACCTGATCCGTCTGGAGGAAAAGCACACCGCCACGCTCGACACCGTGGGCGGGATGATCGAAGCGCAGCTGCGCGAAGAACTGCGCGATCGCGCCGTCGCTCAGCTGGTGCAGGAACGCTCTGCGGAAGCAGCGGCGCTGGCATCCTCTGACCAGAGCCAGCGCAGCGCCGATGCTGATGCTGATGCGCAGCGTATCCGGCAATGAGAGGAAAAGGCGCGCTGTCCCGATGGCTGATCCTCGTGCCGCACGCGCTCGCCTTGTCAGCCTGTGGCACTGGATCGCCGCAGGCCTTTCAGACCGAAGCGAAGACGCAAGCCGGTGGTGCAGAGACGACGCACAGCACTGCCGCTGCCGCGTCGGGCGAGCGTGCCGCGGTGTCTTATGCGCGCGCGCAGACCTATAGCCGCTGCGCCATGCTTGCCGAGGCGGCGCGGTCCGCGACGTCCGTTGGCGATGCGGACCTGGCGGAGCCTGGTGCGCGCGCCGTGGTGTCGCAACGCGCACGCGACCATGCTGCCCAGCTGGCGGCTTGCCGGCACATTGGCGAAGGCGAGTACGCGCAGGTGGAACAACTGCTGCGTCAGGCCGCCGCCGGCGGCAATACCGACGCGCAGCTCGAATTGCTGGGTCGACGCGCACGCCTGCTGTTGGAGCGCCAACCCGCCGTCGCCGCAGACGGCAGGCCGCAACCGCTCTCCCCTTCCGATCGTGCCGACGCCGAGCAAGTGCTGGCCGACCTTGAGGCGATGGCGATGCAGGGCAACCGGGCGGCGATGCCGGTGCTGGATCAGTTCGTGTCCTCGCCGCTGCTGGCGACCGCCGAGCCGCTGTACGGCGACGCCTGGCGACTGGTGTCCCAGCAGCCGTTCGGACATCCGTTGCCGGCTGCAGCGCCGTTGCGCGGTGAGGAGATGTTTGAGGAGATGGATGCCGCCACGGAGCGGCAGGTGGTGATGCTTGCACGGGAGCTGCATGCAAGCTGCTGCGCTCGCTGACGCGTCGAGCAGGCTGCCGTCACCCCAGCGGCAAGGCGACTGACGCACGGCGTGCACGGCAGGCGACGTCGCTGCCGGCGGGCACTAACGGAAGTAGCGCGCCTTCAGTGGCAGCGTCGCCGCGCCGATCGCACAGGCATCGGCCGGTGCTTCGGCCGGCAGCAGCAGCGGCATCGGGCGGCCCTGGCCGCGGCGGGGCTGGTTGTCGATCTGCACGGCGGCGATCAGCCGCTGCGCCAGATCCGCGGGTAGGCGGCCGCCGAACACGATGGCTTCCGGGTCGCATACCGCGGTGATTGCCGAGACGATCAGCGACACGCCCGGCGCGCTGCGCGCGATCCAGCGCTCGATCGCCGGCCATGCCGGGTCGTAGGCGGCCAGTAACGCGCGTACGTCCGGCAGCGCGATGCCGTCTTCGGCGACGAGTTCGCGTAGCAACTCCAGCGTGGCGCGTTCGAGTTTCTGCGCCGGCAACATCCCGGCGAATTCACCGGCATTGCCACGCGCACCGCGCATGACCTGGCCGTCGATGACCAGGCCGCCGCCCAGGCCGTAGCTGAGATAGAGATAGGCAAAATCGCGATGCCGCTGGCCCACGCCCAGCATCGCCTCGCCAGCGGCGGCCACACTGCCGTCGTTGTCCATCCACACCGGCTGCGCAAAGGCATCGGCCAGCCACGGACACAGCGCGACCTGGCCCAACGCGCGCAGCGGCTCGGGCGGATTGATGAAGCTGTCCACGCCGGTGAAGAACCCGCTCATCGCCACGCCGATGCCCAGCCGTGGGCCTGCATGGTCCACGCTCGCCAGCACGGCGGCATCGGCCGCCTGCAGCTGGGTCAGCACGCCGTACAAGGTGGTGTCGGTCAGCGCGACCTCGGTGACGGCCAGCACCGTCCCGGAAAAATCAATCAGTGCCAGGGTCAGCGCATCGGTGGCGATGGAGATGCCCAAGGTGTGGCCATGCCCTGGGTTCAACGACACCGCCACGCCCGGTTTGCCGCGCCCGGCGCGGGCCACGCCGCTGCCCATGTGAACCATGCCGCGCGCCTGCAGGCCTTCGATCAGCCGCACCGCGGTCTGCACGGTCAGCCCGGTGCCGCGGCTGAGGTCGGCGCGGGTGAGCACGCCGGCCAGGCGCAGGCGTTCCAGCATGTCGCGCTCGTTGAGGCTCAGGCCCGGGAAGGGCGGCGAGTGCAGCGGCAAGGCAGAAGTGGCAATGGACGACATGGCGTGCGGTGTCACGGGGGGAAGCTAGCTTAACCGCTGCGGCTGAAATAATTAATTCACAGTAAGTTATTAAATTGGCGGGCTCTGCCATCGTCGGTCATCCCATGTCACGTTTACGCACTCGTCCGTGTCCCCGTTTTTGCCTGTTGGCGCTTTGTGTGGGCGCCAGCCTGAGTGCTTACGCCGCCGAGACCGTTCCTGCCGCGCCCGCTGGCGACACGGCCAGCGACACCGCCCCGGTGCAGCTGGATGCGGTGCAGGTTTCCGGCCAGCACCTGTCGATCCGCCAGGCCATCGGCGCCAAGCGCGAGGCGGCGGTGGTCTCCGACGGCGTGGCCGCCGACGATATCGGCTCGATCCCGGACTTCGGCCTGGGCGAGGCGTTGCAGCGGGTGCCGGGCGTGTCGATGGTGGTCAACAACGGCCGCGGCGAAGCGCAATTCATGAGCCTGCGCGGCTTCAACCCCGACTACAACAATGTGTTGATCGATGGCGTGGCGCTGCCCTCCACCGAAACCAGCCGGCGCGTGCAGTCGCTGGATGTGATTCCCGCCTCGCTGGCGCAGCAGGTAGACATCTACAAGACCTTCAACGCCGACATGGACAGCAATGCCATCGGCGGCATCGCCGCGCTGCGCACGCGCAGTGCCTTCGATCACGACGGCCGCTTCGCCACCGTGCGCGCCAACGTAGCCGATTGGGAAAACCGCCGGCATCTGCAGGGCAGCACGCCGTCCGGCCAGGTGCAGGGTAGTTTCAGCGACACCTTCGGGCCGGACAACCGCTTCGGCGTGGTGCTGTCGGCCGATTACTTTCGCCGCGATTCGTCCTCGTTGAATACCGCCATCGACAGCTACAGCTATTACGCCAACGGTGTGCGCCAAAACCTCACCCCGGCCTGGACACGGACGGGCTGGCGATCGCGCCGGATCGTTTCCGTCCGCTCAGTTACGACAACGTGCGCCAGCGCCGCAGCGTGTTCGGCAAACTCGAATACGACGACGGCGAAGACGTGAAACTGGCCTTCAGCGCCGGCGCGTTCGAGCACAGCAACGACGAGCAACGGCGTTCGCAATGGATCAATCGTGTCGGCAACGCCACGATCAGCGACACCAGCACTGGCCGCTACGCGCAAGGCAGCGCGCAGGTGGATGCCAACCGTTTCGATCAGACCCGCACATTGCGTTACGCGCAGCTCGGCGGCAGCTTCCGGCTTAACCCGGAAGGCCATGTGGATGTACTGCTCAACCGCGCCACCGGCAAGTATCAGCAGGACACCCGCGAAGACGTGTTCAGTGCCGCCGCCTCGTCGCGCTTGGGCTTTGGATATGCGCTCGGCGACGATGCACGCCCGAGTATCGTCTTGAACGACCCAGGCTATTACGGCAATGCAGCCAACTACACGCAGCAGTATTTTTTGACCCGCGTGGAAAAAAGCAGCACCGACACGACAACGTTCAAAGTGGACTACAGCCAGAACGCCGATGCCGACGCGCGCGGCTGGGGCGTTCGTACCGGCCTGCAGTACCGCGATCTGCAGCAGCGCTACAACCTGGATGAAGTCCGCCGCAATCCATCCGGCCGCGTGACTCTGGCAACGACTGGCACCGACGATGCGCGCATCTGCCCATACGCCGATTTCAGCTGCCTGTTGCTGATCGACCCGGCCAAGGTCGCCGCCTTTGCCGCTGCTTCGCCAGGCGCCTACGTGCTGGCCAACACCAATGCACGCAACAGCGCGATCAGTGATTTCCGCATCGACGAGCGCAATGGCGCCGCCTATCTCATGGGCACCTGGCATGGCGAGCGCACGCTGGCGACGTTCGGCCTGCGCAACGAATACCTGCAGCGCGAAGTTCTTAGCGCGGTGCCGCAGCCGCTGAGCAGCAGCACAAACTACGTGCAGCAATCGGCCGACAGCGATCGCCGCTTCCTGCTGCCGTCGGCGAACTTGGCCTGGGACATTACGCCGGCGTTGAAACTGCGCATGGCCGGCAGCCGCACCATTGGCTTGCCCACCTACGCCGACATCGGCCAGAACAGCAGCCCGGTGGTGGACGCCACAGGCTTGACCATCAATCGCAGCATCGCCAACCCGCTGCTGCGTCCACGCCGTGCGGACAATCTGGATCTGTCGCTGGAATGGTATCCGGACAGCGATGCGCAGCTGTCGGTGGCGCTGTTCCACAAGCGCATCGGCGATGAAATCGTGCGCCTGACCAGCACCGACACCCAGCGCGATCCCGGCGGGTTGCTTGGTACTTATCAGGTCACCACCACCCAGGCGATCAATACCGGCGATGCGCAGGTGCAGGGCATCGAATTCACTGCCATCGATACGCGCTTCGACTTCCTGCCCGGTGCGTGGTCGAACCTGGGCGCGATGTTCAACGCAACCCTGCTCGACCCGCGCACCGCCGATGTGCAGATGGCCGACGGCAGCCGCCGCGCCTTGCCCGGCCTGATGGAATCGCCCAAGCGCAGCGCCAACGCCTCGCTGCTGTACGACATCGGCCCGTTCAGTGCGCGCGTCAGTGCCAACTACACCGGCCAACAGCTGCTGTCCGCCGCCACCGACAACCGCGTCAACGACCGCTATTACGCTGCGATCACCAGCTACGACGCCCAGCTGGCGTGGAGTTTCAGCAAGCAACTGCGCCTGACCGTGCAAGGCCGCAATCTCACCAATGCGCGGCTGACGCGGGTGATCGGTGCCGACCAACAATTGATGCGCGAGCAGCTCGACAACGGCCGTGCGTATTACCTGGGAGTGGACTATGCGTTCTGATCGACGCGGCGCAGCGGCGCTGTTGATTGCATTGCTGGCAACGCTGGCCGGCAGCGCCAATGCCGACGGTGGTGCAATGCCGAAGGCAGACGCGCAGTTTGTGCCGATGGAAACCATCGTCAGCGGCGACTGCTGGGGCCAATGGCCAAACGATGTGCTGGCGGCGGTGAGCCGCTGCAAACCGGCCGAGCGCAATCGCATCGCCCTGCAGGTGCCCGACGATGCCGATGGCCCGGCACGTGTCGGCATCGATGGCATTGCTTGCAGCGGCGCGCGCTGTGCAGGCCTGGTGCAGGTGTTGCAACTCGCACCTACACAACGGCTGCTGCTGCGCACGCCGCCGGCACGCATCGACGCGGTGCTGGCTGCGTTGGACCAGGCCCACGCCCGCGATCGCATCAGTATCGAACCGCTGGTGCAGCCGGTGCCCGCACCCGGGGTGCCGATCACGCTGGCGCCGGGTGTGCGCTACTGGCGGCAAGCCGTGAGCGCACCGCAACCGGTGATGCTGCACATCGCCGAAATCGATCTCTCTACGCCCGGCCTGCAACTGGTCGGCACGCGCGGCGAGCGCGGCGGCGGTGGCGAATTTCTCGCCAATCCCACTACCGCGTTCGTGCGCGATGGCGAGCTGGCGTTGGCGATCAACGCCGATTACTTCCTGCCGTTCGATGGCGGGCATCTGTTCGACAAGGCATTCGTGCCCGCAGCAGGGCAGGGCGTCACTGCCGAAGGTCTGTCGATCAATGAAGGCCACCTCGATTCGGCCGCCGCCACCACCGATACACGCGTCAACGCAGCACTGTGCGTGAGCGCGCGCAATGCGGTGCGCATCGTGCGCGGCAGTTGCCCCTCCGGCACGCGGATGGGCGTGGGTGCCGGCCCGCTGCTGCTGCTCGACGGCAAGCGCCAGCCACGCGAAGCCAGCCGCGCCGAGTATTACGACGGCCCCGAGCCACGCAGCGCACTGGGACTGGATCGCGCACGCAAGACGCTGTGGATGGTGGTCGCCGACGGCCGCCAGCCCGGCTACAGCGCCGGCATGACCCTGGATGCGCTCACCGCAGTATTGCAGCGACTCGGCGCCACCTCCGCCATCAATCTGGACGGCGGCGGCTCCAGCACCCTGGCTGCGCGCGTGGACGGGCGCGTGCGTATGCTCAACCGCCCCATCCACACCGGCATCCCGGGGCGCGAACGCCCGGTCGCCAACCAGCTCGGGGTGCGCATCGCCCCGCAGCCTTAAGCGACAAGCGAGCGGCGCGGTACCATTGGTGGTTTGAACCACGGTCCGCGCCATGAAGATTGCCTCCTGGAACGTCAACTCGCTCAACGTGCGCCTGCCGCATCTGCAACAGTGGTTGGGCACGTTTGCGCCCGACGTGGTCGGCATCCAGGAAACCAAGCTGGAAGACCATAAATTTCCGGATGCGGCATTGGCGGCGGCCGGCTATCGCAGCGTGTTCTGCGGGCAGAAGACCTACAACGGGGTGGCGATCCTGTCGCGCTCGTCGGCGCTGGATGTGCAGATGGGCATCCCCGGCTTCGACGACGTGCAGCAGCGCGTGATCGCCGCCACCGTCGATGGCGTGCGCATCGTCAATCTGTATGTGGTCAACGGCCAGGACGTGGACACCGACAAGTACGCCTACAAGCTGCGCTGGCTCGCCGCAGTGCATGACTGGCTGGCGCAGGAACTGCAAAAGTACCCGCAGCTGGTGGTGTTGGGCGATTTCAACATCGCCCCGGATGCGCGCGATGTGCACGACCCGTCGGTGTGGAACGAGCACCACATCCTCACCTCCACCGCCGAGCGTGCGGCGCTGGAAAAACTGCTCGCGCTGGGCCTGCACGATGCGTTCCGTCTGCATCACGACGATGCCGAGCAATTCAGCTGGTGGGATTACCGCCAGGCCGGCTTCCGTCGCAATCTTGGCCTGCGCATCGATCTGACCCTGGTGTCGGATGCGCTACGCGCACGCGCGGTGGAATCGGGTATCGACCGCGAACCGCGCACCTGGGAGCGGCCCAGCGATCACGCACCCGCGTGGGTGCGGCTGGCAGACCTCGACGCATGAGCGAGCGCACGCTACGGCGCAGCACCTACAAGGTGGGCGAGGTCACGCTCGGGCCGGTGCATCGACTGAGTTGCCATTGCGGCGCGGTGCAGATCGATCTGGATCTACCGCATGGCCTGCTCGATCCACGCCGCTGCGATTGCTCGATGTGCCGCCGCCGCGGCGCCATCGTCGCCTCGGTCACGCTCGATGGATTGCATGTGCTGCAGGGCGAAGATGTGCTGCGGCTGTATCAGTTCAACACGCACGCGGCTGCGCATTATTTCTGCAGTGTGTGCGGCATCTATACGCACCATCGGCGGCGTTCCAATCCCAACGAATACGGCTACAACGTCGGTTGCCTGGAAGGCGTCAATCCCTATGCGTTGAACATCGCCGTGCCGGTGGAAGATGGGGTTCACCATCCGTCCGATCGCGCGCCGGCAAGCGGTTGATGTCACCGGCGGCTGAAACGACAACGCCCGGGCAAGCCCGGGCGTTGTTTCAATCACACTGCGTTTCAATCAACGCACACGGCCACGCGTAAACAGATTGACGATCGCCAGCAGGATCACCGCACCCAGCAGCGACCAGACGAAGGTCCACAACGTGATGGCTTGATTGATGCCGCCACCGAACAGGAAACCTGCGATCAACGCACCGACGATGCCGACCACAATGTTGAGGATGATGCCCTGCTGTGCGTCGCGACGCATGATGATGCTGGCCAGCCAACCCACGATGCCGCCGACGATCAACCAGATGATGATGCCCATGTTGCCGATCTCCTTGTACGCGTGCACCGGAAGTGGTGCATGGCCGCCATTCAACGCAGCCGGGCGTGAAGTACCTGTCGAGCGCGATATATCCCGCTGCCGAGTGTTCGGTTTGGTGGACGCAGCGTGACAGCGCACGCGAGCTGGCGACATGGCCCGGTGCAGCTGTGGCTGCGCCCGCATCGGCACGGCGAACGCGGCGAACCGCAGGCGCGGCAGTTGCTGGGTCAGGCACTTGGCATCGCCCCTGAAAACGTGCCTTTGCAGCGCGATGTACGCGGGCGTCCATCGCTGCAGCCGGCCTTGCCCAACCGGGATACCGGCTGGAGCCATAGCGGCGAGTATCTGCTGGTCGGGCTGGGCGAAGGTATCCGGCTGGGCGTGGATCTGGAGCGCATTCGCGCACGCCCACGCCTGCTGGACATCGCGCAGCGCTTCTTCCATCCCGACGAAATCGCACTGTTGACTGCGCTGGAGCCGGACGCGCAACACGCACTGTTCTTCCGCCTGTGGTGCGCCAAGGAAGCGCTACTCAAGGCCTACGGGCATGGCCTGTCGTTCGGTCTGCATCGGCTTGCGTATGCACTGGCGCCGGATGGTGCATTGCACTTGCAGTGGTGCGACCCGGAGCTTGGCCAAGCCGCACAGTGGCAGTTGCACGAATGGTGGGCTGCACCGGACTGCCGCGCGGCGCTGGCGTTCTATCCGTTGGCCACCGACTGAAAGCGGCGATCGACCTGGCGGCTGTGTCGCCAGCAGCAGGCATCGGCACAACCTGAGAGATGATGCAGCGTTTCTGCGACCTCGCATGCCGCACCAGCGCGCCCCGCTGGCAAGCGCGGGCAATGCGTTTGCCTACGTTGCACCATGCCCATGCGGCAAGATCGGTTGGCGAAACTGCGCCACGCCGTCCAGATCGCGCAGCGTCACCGTCATCACGCCGGTGTGTGCGTCGATCTCCACTTCGCCAAAGAATTGAAATCCGGCCAGCGGCGACATGTTCGGTGCAGGTGGTGCTTTTTGAAAGATCACCGTCGGGCCGAAGGTGGCATCCAGCGCATTCGGGCCGAAACTGCCGGCATTGAGCGGGCCGGCGACGAATTCCCAGAACGGCTCGAACTGCTGAAACGCCGCTTTATCGGGATGGTAGTAATGCGCCGCGCAGTAGTGCACATCGGCGGTCAGCCACACCGTGTTGCGGATGCGCGCTGCGCTGATGAAACGCAGCAGCGCGGCGATCTCCTGTTCGCGGCCACGCGGCACGCCCGGGTCGCCATTGGCGATCGCTTCCCAACGTGCACGCCCTGCGGCGTCCTGCCCATCGGGCACCTGCAGGCCGATCGGCATGTCGGCGGCAATCACCTTCCATTGCGCGCGTGAGCCGGCCAGTTCGCGCTGCAGCCACGCCAGTTGTTGCGTGCCGAGAAATGCAGCGTCCGCGCCGGGCTGCGGCTGCAGGTTGTCGCTGTTGGCGCCGCGGTAGCTGCGCATGTCCAGCACGAACACATCCAGCAGCGGGCCATAACCGATCTTGCGATAGATGCGCCCGTCGCCATCGGCACGCACGCCGCGCATCGGTGCGTATTCCAGAAATGCCTGACGCGCACGGCCGGCCAGCACATCGATATCGCGCACCTGATAGCGCTCGTCCATCTGCTTGCCGGGCGACCAGTTGTTGGTGGTTTCGTGATCGTCCCACTGCCAGATTTGCGCGACCTCGGCATTGAAGCGACGGACGTTTTCATCGAGCAGGTTGTAACGGTAATTGCCGCGAAATTCGTCCAGCGTTTCGGCCACCTTGCTCTTGGCCGTGGTGGTGAGATTGCGCCAGCGCTTGCCCTCTTCGACGATCAGTTCGGCCGGGATCGGGCCGTCGGCATAGATGGTGTCGCCGCTATGCAGGAAAAAGTCCGGATTGCGTTCGCGCATCGCGCTGTAGATGCGCATGCCACCGATGTCCGGATTGATGCCGAAACCCTGGCCCACGGTGTCGCCGCTCCACACAAAGCGCACATCTCCCCGCGCGTGCGGCGCACTGCGCAGATGGCCGTGCACCGGCGCGCTCAACACACCGCTGTCGGCGTCTTCGAAGCGCACCCGGTAGAAGATGTCCTGGTCGCGTGGCAATGCGCCCAGGTCCACCCGCGTAGTGAAGTCGTGCGCCGGCAACGCCACCGGCCCATCCACGCGACGCGCCTGCCGCAGGCTTGGGCGCGTATCCCATTCCACCCGCAGCCGCGCCGGCCGATCGCAGCGACTCCACAGCATTGCGCGGCCGTCCAGCACATCGCCGCTCTGCACCCCGTCGGTGATCATCGGCCGCCCGGAGGGCGCGGCCAGACTGCGCGTGGACCAAGCAGCAGTGGCAGGCAACAACAGGCCGGCGCCTAAACCTTGCAACACGCGGCGGCGGGCGGGATCGGAAGCGGTCATGGGATGTCCTTGACGAGTTAGGTCCGGCATCCAGATCTAGCGCATGAGTCTTACCGGCGCGTGTCTGGCGCGACGATAGCTAGGCGAATCTTTCAGGCATAGCAACGCGATTGGAGCATTTCGAATTCACCCCTCAGCGCTGCGTTGCTGGCAATGAAGTGGTGAGCGCTTGAGGTGCCGCTACATGGGCGTCTTTCGCTTTTTCAATGTGCATTGGGTTTTGAATTTTCTTGACGGTGTTCCCGTTGCGGAACAGACTCGTCTGAGGCACCAAGGACAGGTCATCGCGCGAAGCGCCAGCTGGTTCACTGGCTGGGATGGCGGTCATGAGTGGATATTCACTACAGCGCAGAGGTCAGGGATGAGCAGGAAGCCAGGCGTGTCTGATGATAAGTGCGGCCAATTTTGGAGAATTCTTCGGACTTGCGGTGCTGCACGCCTGTTTGCGGGGAATTTCGCAAGAGCCGGGGTGACGATTTTCTCGCTCGCGTGCTGTCCTTCGATACTGCATGCAGAGATTCCAAGTTGGCATGAGGAATATGGCAACCGGCTGAAATATGCGGAACTGGTCGAGCCGCTCAAGGGCGATATCTTTGGCGAATCGGTCAATCTTTATGACGGGTCGGTGTCCTTCTCTGCCACCGAGCTGTCGTTGACGGGAAATAACGGCTTACCGGTGTCCATCGGACGCAGGCTTGACCCGAGCAATCCCAAAAACAATCTTGCGTTTGGCGACTGGGAGCTGGATATCCCTTCGCTTTCAGGCGTTTTTGGAGACGATGCGGCCACGGCAGCTGCCGGCAGTTGGGCGCCTGCGCAGCGCTGTGACAGTGTGAGCGGACCACCGATTGTCACGGTCCGAAATGTTCGCGGAACCCTCGATATTGATTTTGCCGATTTCGAGTATTGGGACGGCAACTGGCTGTCGTTGCCCGGAGGTGGAGGCGGCGAACTGCTTGGTGCATCAGGAGACGCGCGCGAGGTCAGGCCGACGTTTACCGAGGCTGTGCGCTGGAATACCAAGGACGGCTGGTTCTTCTCGTGCCTGGGTGCCTTGAAGAGCGGACAGGCAGGGCAGGGCTTCGTGGGGCATGCGCCCGACGGTAGCAAGTATTACTTCGACTGGATGGTGGTACGCGACCATAACGACCAGGCACATAAGCAAACCCTTGGGGCAGATACGCATGCGGTGCTTCGCCGCAACAAGGTATTTCTGTATCCGAGCCAGGTCGTCGACCGCTTCGGCAACTGGGTTCGCTATGAATGGAGTGGCGCGCAGCTGCAGCGTATCCATGCCAACGATGGACGTAGCATTGTGCTCGGCTACGACAACGCGGGGCGTGTCGCCAGTATGACCAGCGGTACGCGCCAGTGGAGCTACCAGTACGACAGCACTACCTCCCGGCTGATCTCGGTCACTTTGCCGGATGGAACAGCGTGGGGCTATGCGATCGCGCCACCGGCATTGCTATACAAGCAGCAGCAAACTCAGGACGAGCCGGAGTCCAATTATCGGGTACGCATGGATCTGTGCGCCAAAATGGGGATCCTCCTCGACAACGAAGCGATCTATACCGTCAAACACCCTTCTGGAGCAGTCGCAACGTTTAGCCTGCGCCCGATCCGACATGGTCGGATGGGTGTGCGTTTCGATTGTCAGGAAAACGGGGAAAGCGCCACGCTGGAGGATGGATGGAACCAGACGCCGCTGTATCGCGACGCCTACACTCTCAAATCCAAGACCATCAGCGGCCCTGCGCTGCCGACTGCTCAATGGCAGTACGACTATCTCAATTTAGGTGGGCGCTACGATCGTGACGTCACGGTGGATAGCTGGCCGCTGTATCCGGCAGGCAGCGCAGAACACAAATTCACAGTGGAAACCGGACCCGACGGCACGGTCAAGCGTTACGAGTTCGGCAAGGAAGTCCGCTACAACGATGGTCGGTTGCTGGGCGTAGTGACCACGCGCAACGATGTCAATGTCAAGGTGGAGACCACCAGTTACGTTGCAGAGTCGCAGCTTGCAGACGCACCGTTTCCGGCATTGGCTGGTACCAGTTATGTTTATGGCAGTGACGAGATCATGTCGCATGGCAACCGGCCCGTGCAGAGCACCAGCACAACCCAGGATGGTGTGCAGTTTGTCCGTCAGATTACAGCTTTCGATGCTTTTGCCCGCGAGAGATCTGCAGTGGAGTCGAACTCTGCCGGCCAGAGCAGAACTACCTCCAAGGCCTACTACGACGACGCTGGATTGTGGTTGTTGGGACAGGACCAGCAAGAGACCGTCGGCGATATCCAGCGCAGCCGCGCCGAGTTTGATACTGCAAGTGGGTTGCCCGTGCGTTTCTATGCGTTTGGGCGGCTTGCCCAGAGTGTGGGCTACGCCGCTGATGGAACGGTCGCCAGCGTCAGCGATGGGCGTGGCAATACAACCCTGCTTAGTGGTTGGAAGTTCGGTGTACCGCAGCAAATCAAGTTTCCCGGCACTGCTGAAGCGCCCAATGGCGCGACGCGAGCGGTGGTGATCGACGACAACGGATGGATTACCGCACTTACCGATGAGAACGGGTTCACTACCAACTATACCTATGACGGTATGGGGAGATTGGCGTCGATCCAATATCCGCAAGGCGACAGCACGGCATGGAATGCAGTGAGCTTTGCGCTGCAACGCATGGAGGCAGCCAATCTCGGCCTGCCTGCCGGGCATTGGCTGCACAGCCGCACGCAGGGCGGGCACACAACCCAGACCTATCTGGATGCGTTATTTCGCCCCGTAATGGCTGCGGAGGTGGCACAAGGGCAGACCGATAGCGCCGTGGTCACTCGCTATGACGTCACTGGCCAGAAGGCGTTTACCTCGTATCCGTCGCGTGCAGTGAACGACGTCAACCAGGCACTCTCAGGCACTTCCTATACATACGATGCGCTTGGGCGTCCGATCAGCATGACGCAGGCATCGGAACTCTGGCCGCTCGTTACCACGACCGAGTACATCGGCGATCTCAGCGTCCGCGTGACCAATCCGCGAGGTCTTTCCACCACGACCCGGCATCTTGCCTATACCGGGCCGGAGTACGAGATGCCGCTGACGATTTCCCAACCCGAAGACGTGATTACCGAGATCCAGCGCGATGCGCTCGGAACTCCACTCTCGATCAACCGACGTAACGGGGATGGCAGCCAGCAGCTGGCCCGTCGCTATGTCTACGATGGGTATCGCCAGCTGTGCAAGACCATCGAGCCGGAATCCGGCGCCACCGTGCAGGACTACGATGCAGCCGGCAATCTTGCCTGGTCTGCATCGGGCACCGCCCTGACCAGCGCGACCCAGTGCGATACCGAAGCGGCGCAAGCGAGTGGGCGTGTCGTGGTGCGCAACTACGATGCGCGCAATCGCTTGTTTCAACTGCGCTTTCCTGATGGTCGGGGAGATCAGGATTGGTCCTACACCCCAGACGGCCTGCCTGCCTCCATCAGCACGTCCAATACCAGCGACGCGTTGCCGGTGATCAACAGCTACCAGTACAACCGCCGACGCCTGCTGGTTCAGGAGTCTCAGCAGCACGCCGAACTTGGGCTCAGGAGCATGAGCTATGCCTACGATGCGAATGGCGCGCTGTCGGGCCATACCTACCCGAGTGGGCGTGTTGTGGACTATGCGCCGGATGCATTGGGCCGCCCGACCCGTGCCGGCAACTTTGCCAGCGAGGTGACCTACTACGCCAACGGCGGCATGTCGCGGTTCGTCTACGGCAATGGCGTGGTGCATACATTGGGACAGAACGTGCGTGGTCTCCCCGATCGCAGTACCGATCTGGCTGGTGGCACTGCGGTGCTCGACGATGGCTATGACTATGATGCGGTGGGTAATGTGATGGCCATCAGCGATGGCGTAACGGGCGGCAACACCAGCCGCGACATGACCTACGACGGCCTGGATCGGTTGAAAACCGTAACCTCTGCTGCTTTTGGTGACGCCAGCTACAACTACGACGCCTTGGACAACCTGCAGGCGGCCAAAGTGGGAACGCGTGATCGCATGCATGTTTACGATGGCAACAATCGCCTGACCAACGTGGTCGATGCCGTCGGCGGAGCGACGCTGGTCGGATTGAGCTACGACGTGCAGGGCAATTTGAACAATCGCAACGGCGTGACCTACGATTTCGACTACGGTAACCGCCTGCGTCAGGTCGGTGCAGTGGAGGCCTATCAATACGATGCGCAGGGAAGACGTATCCGCGCTCAGGCCTCCGCCAGCGGCGCGATCTACTCGTTCTACGACAATGCCGGTGTCCTGCGGCAGCAGCGCAATGAGCGCACCGGTAAGGACGTGGATTACATCCAGCTCAACGGCAGCCTGGTGGCGCAGGTGTCGGGCAGCGTGACCCCGAATGTTCCGGCATTGAGCGGCCCGGGTTACGTCAATCAGGGCGACTACGCGTTGACCTGGAACGCAGTGGGCGCGGCAACCCGTTACGAACTGGAGGAAGCGGCCAGCGGCGGAAGCTGGACAGGCATCTACAACGCAAGCGCGCTGACGTTCACCGTCACCGGGAAATCGACTGGCAGCTTCCAGTATCGCGTCCGTGCATGCCGCGACAGCTGTGGAGGCTGGAGCAACATCGCCACAGTGGCGATCGAGCTGCCACCGTCGACCGTGCCCGACCTGTCGGTGCCTCAGTTTGGCGACAACGGCAATTACAGCATCGCCTGGTCCGCCGCTTCGGGTGCAACCGGGTATGAGCTGGAAGAGAGCGTTGCCGATGGTGCCTGGAGCCAAAGCTACACCGGTGCAGAGTTGTCCAGGGCTTTTGCAGCACGCGTGGCGGGGATTTACGGCTATCGGGTACGCGCCTGCAATCCCATCGGCTGTACGTCCTATTCCGCCAGCGCCAGTGTCAATGTGGTGTACCCGCCCGACAGTGCGCCCGCAACGAGTGCTCCTGCACGTGCCACCCAGAGCGGTTTTGCCGTCAGCTGGTCGGCTGTAGGCGCGGCCTCTCACTATGTGCTGCAGGAAAGTGCCAATGGTGGAGCGTGGTCCACGCTGCAGGAGGGCCCCCAACAGGCCTTCGAGAGCGGTGCCCGCACTGCCGGCGATTACGGCTACCGGGTGGCAGCCTGCAATCGTGCCGGGTGCGGTAACTGGTCCGGCACTGTCACGGTGCAGGTTGTCGCCCCGCCCACCCTGGAGCCCGCACTGTCGGCCCCCTCGCTGGTGCCGGGTAACGCGTACACGGTGAGTTGGAGCACTCCATCCGGCAGCGAGAGCTTCCAGCTGGAAGAGGACAGCAATGGCGCAGGATGGGTGCAGGTGTATGCGGGCGCTGCCACCAGCTTTGACACCAGCAAAGGCAAGGGCAACTACGGCTACCGCGCCAGGGCCTGCAACATTGCCGGCTGTGGACCGACCTCGGGCATTGTCACGGTGACGGTCTCTCCGCCACCGGCGACGCCGGCCATGCAGACAGCGAACTGGCTGAGTACGCGCACCGCGCCGGTGCAGGTCTGGTGCGAAGCCGGTTGGTCTGCGGTCGCCGATGCAGTGGAGTACCAATTGCAGAGCAGTGGCGGCAATGCGCTTTACACCGGCCCCAACACCTATGTCAGTGCAAACGGCAATGCCTACTGCGCCTACGAGTACACGGTGCGCGCCTGCAATGCCGGTGGTTGTTCGGCATGGTCGAGCCCACCGTTTCCGGTGACCCAGGGCGAGATGGAATGAGGATGCCAGGATGCTGAAGAGAATCACGCGTCGTGCGGCGCTGCTGTTGGCATTGGCCTGGCCGGCTGCAGGTCTTGCCGAAACGGTGGAGTACATCCACACCGATGCCTTGGGCTCACCGGTGGCGATCACCGATGCCGCAGGCAATGTGATCGAGCGGACGGTGTATGAGCCGTATGGCGGCATGGTCAATAAGGCCGCGGTGGATGGGCCGGGATTTACCGGACATGTGGCTGACTCGGCGACCGGGCTGAGTTATATGCAGCAGCGGTATTACGATCCCGAAACTGGAGTCTTCTACGGTGTTGATCCAGTAACTGCGTTAAGCGATCCGCTCGCTCAGTTCAATCGTTATCGATACGCAAACAGCAGCCCGTACAAGTTCTTTGATCCCGATGGGCGGGTGGGTTGTACTGGAACGCGGATTCAGAGTGTTTGCGATCAGGGCGGTATCGCAGGACTACAGACCTCGGCTAGGTCATTTGCATCTGTGCTTGGGCAACGAGCCAAGACGCCATCGAGTCAAGCCAGACTTATCGAAAGCGTTGGCGGTAATGCTGCGACATTGGAGGAGGCACGGGAGACGCACGAGGGTTTCGTTACTGCAGCCATTGGAGTTATCGCTGGTGGTGGCCTTGGGGGCAATACTGCGGCACGGGGAACAACTACACTATACCGAGCGGTGAGCGAGGCTGAAGCTGCTTCGATTGGTGCAACCGGTAGATTTACAGCGGGACCTAACTCTTTAGGAGGTAAGTGGTTCGCAGAGACATTGGAAAACGCAAAGCGATGGGGTGATCTCTTAAATGGCAAGGGAACTAGTAAACTATTGGAAGTGAAGCTTCCCAAATCCGCTGGAGATCAGCTTATGCGTATGGAAAGACTAGATGGTATCGGACCAGCTCGATACGGGGAGCTGAATCAACTTGAGCAAGCAGTCATTAGAGAGCTGCCATGACCCGTATATACCCAGTGCTGGTTCATTGGTCCGATGAAAAGCGTAAAGCGCTACCAACGTCCAGGCAGTACGTCACCGTAGCGCGATTTCCTGGAAATAATTTATCTTGGCTATCTGACGCATGGACTGTTGTGCTGGATATTAATGGAGACGTAGATGCCCAGCCATGTGAAGCTGATGCGCGATTTCTTTCGCCCCATGCGCCTGAAGAGAAATTGCGCCCCGGTGTTCGATTCGAGTTGCTAGAAGGAAATCGGATAACCGCGATTGTTGATGTCCTAGAAGTCACTTAGGGAAGGTCCGATCAAATCAGCCTGATGAGCAAAGCAGCCTGACCTGCCACAATCGACAAATGAACCGAGCAGACGATCTCGATGCAGCTGACCTTTGGCGAGGCGGAGTACAACGGCAAGCGCAAGCGGACACGGCGCGATATGTTTTGTCGGAGATGGATCAGGCGGTGCCGTGGAGGGACCTGCTGGGGTGATCGAGCCGCACTATCCGAAGTGGGGGCAACCGTATTTGCAATGCGTTGTTCAGCGCTTCCCTGGAGGTGTTGTTTTTCCAGGGGCGAGTTCGAAAGGCATGGATCAATCCTGGCCCATAATCTTGTCGATGCAGATATTTATAGTTGATCACGCCTCCACTGCCCCCGCTTTGCCGTCTTCGACCACGAAGCGCTTCAACGTCGAGACCGTGGCCTGGCGGTCGCGGCGGTCGGAGATGCCTTGCAGGCGCGTTTCCATCCGCCCCGGCGTCAGCGTCACCGAGACATAGCCGCGGGTTTCGCCTTCGGCGTAGTGCACATGCGGATTGAGCGCCATGGTGGCTTGCAGCTCGGTGTTGCTCTGGCCGTCGGAGGTGATCGAGGTGCCGACGAATTCGGTGGCCAGCGTGGGCGAATCCGGGTCGGCCGGATCGGCCTTCAAGTCGGTGACCCAGTACGAGTGGATGTCGCCGCCCCAGAACACCGGGTTGCGTAGCCGGGTCTTGGCGATTGCGTCGAGCATGCGGGTGCGCGTGGCCGGGTAGCCGTCCCAGCCGTCGGTCCACTGCCCGAATACGCCGTCTCGACCGTGTTGGTTCATCGGTGCCACCAGCAGATCCTGCGCGATCACGTTCCAGCGCGCGGGCGATTGTGCGAAGGCGCCATGCAGCCAGCGCTCCTGTTCCCAGCCGAGCATGGTGCGGCGTGGGTCGGTGCGTTCGCGGCAACTGTCGTCCACCACATGGCCGCCGCGCCAGCCGTTGGCCTGCGGGCAGGGTTGTTCGCTGCGGTACTGGCGGCCATCGAGCACGTAGAAGCGTGCCAGCTGGCCGTAGTCCAGCGATCGGTAGATGCGCATGTCGGCGCCATGTGGGCGATTGCGCGCGCGCAGCGGGAAGTGCTCGTAAAAGGCGCGATACGCGGCCGCGCGCCGGGCCAGGAAGGTGTCGACCGGAATCGACGGATCCTGCGACCAGCGATTGGCGTAATCGTTCTGCACCTCGTGGTCGTCCCAGGTCGCCACGCAGGCGCTGCCGGCGTGCAGGGCCTGCAGGTCGGGATCGGTGCGGTACAGCGCATAGCGGTTGCGGTAGCCGGCCAGATCCAGGCATTCGCCGCTGCCGTGCGGGCGCACGATCTTGTTCGCTGCCTCGCCGTGGTTGCTGTATTCGTAGATGTAATCGCCGAGGAAGAACACCAGGTCCGGCTGCTCGGCAGCCAGATGGCGGTAGGCGCTGAAATAGCCCAGCTCCCAGTGCGAGCAGGACACAAAGCCCAGCCGCGCCGCATCCGGCAACTGATGCGGCGCCGGCAAGGTGCGTGCGCTGCCGATAGGGCTGCGCGCGCCCAGCGCCTGGAAGCAGTACCAGTACGGGCGATCGGCGGCCAGGCCGGCGACCTCCACATGCACCGCATGGCCCCAGGCCGGGCTGGCGACGGTCTCGCCCTGGCGCACGATGCTGCGCATACCCGGATCGCTGGCCACCTGCCAGCGCACACGCACCGGTGCGGTCAGCCCGCCGCGTCCATCCGGGTCCAGCGGGCGCGGTGCCAGCCGGGTCCAGATGACAAAGCCGTCGGCCAGCGGGTCGCCGGCGGCCACGCCCAGGGTGAACGGTTCCGGGCTGCCGCTTGCGCGCGCGAACGGGCTGAGCAGTCCGGCAGTCGCCAGCCCGGCGCCGCCGATGAGAATGCGCCGGCGGCTGTGATCCACCGTGGGTGTCGTGTTGTCGGAACCGGACAGGGGCGATACGGAAGACGGGTCGATCAAGGACATGGGCACAAAGGCGATCTAGCGGACGCGACCATAGTGCGACGGGCGGATGTCCGTTCAATGGCAGCGGCAGCTGTGTCGCTGGCGACGCAGATAGCGCGATCTTCGAAAGACGCTGCGGCGGTGAGGCGGCAGGTGTCGCACCGGTCGGTGATGCTTGCCAGCCAGCCAGCCAGCCAGCCAGCCAACCCAGCAATCCAGCAATCCAACGATCCAACGATCCAACGATCAGGCAACGTCACTAAAGGTGGGTGTGGTCGGTCTGGAACGCCGCATGTGCTGTCCACCGCACCCACGCACCTGCACGCCACCCAGCTGCGATAATCGCGCCATGAACGATGCCGCACTTCCCCCCGATGTAGCCGCCGCGCTGGCCAACGGCCTGCAGGCCCAATCCCTAGATGCGGCGTTTGCCGCGCCGCTGTTGCGTTACCTGACGCTGCTGGTGCGTTGGAACAAGACCTACAACCTCACCGCCGTGCGCGACCCGCGCGCGATGGTCACCCGCCATCTGCTCGATTCGCTGGCCATGCAGCCGTACATCGCCAGCGGCACCCTGGCCGATCTGGGCACCGGCCCCGGCCTGCCCGGCATCCCGCTGGCGATCACCCGCCCGCAGCTGCAGGTGACGCTGGTGGAAAGCAACGGCAAAAAAGCGCGCTTCATGCGCGAGGCCTTGCGTCACCTGGCGCTGGGCAATGCGCGCGTGGCCGAGTCGCGCGCCGAGGCGCTGGACGAGCCGGCCGCCTACGACCACCTCACCGCACGGGCGCTGGACACGTTGGCGGGTATCATCGACGTCGGAGGTCACCTGCTGCGCCCTGGCGGCAGCCTGCTGGCGATGAAGGGCATCTACCCGCATGAGGAGATCGCCGCACTTCCCGCCGGCTGGAGCGTAGCTGACGTGCATCCGCTGCAGGTGCCCGGCCTGGATGGCGAGCGGCATCTGGTCGTGGTGCGCAAGACGGGCTGAAGCGGCGGCCTGCCTGCCCCGGCCGCGTGCATCGGGAGAGCTAAAAAGCCACGGCGCCTGGTCGCTTCTCCCGCCTGCAGGGAAAGGGACCCGACGTGGCGGGGCGCGCGACCGGCCATAGCCCTCACCTAATCCCCAATCCCCACGCTGGGACTTCCGGCCCATGGCAACGAGCGCCTGCGCTGCCATCATTGCGCGTTCGATCCAGACGCAGGCCGCCCGCACGTGACATCTCCTCTCGCCGCCGCACTCTCGCTCGCCCTGCTGGGCGCAAGCTTCGCCGCCACCTCGGCGCAGGCCGCCGCACCGGCACCGGTGGCACCGCCTGCCACGCTGACTGCCGAGCGCCCCGCCGATGCGCGCTTCCGCGCCATCTACGAAAAAGAGTGGGCATGGCGCCAGGCCGAGACCGGCCAGGCCGACGAAGACAGCGACACCACCGGCGACAATACGCATTTGCCCGATGTCGGCCCGGCGGCGCAGCAGGCGCGCCTGGCGGTGTGGGACGGCGTGCTCAAGCAGCTCGACGGCGTCGACCCGAAACAACTCTCGCCCGCCAACCAGGTCAACTACGCCATCTACCCTCCGCAGGTGGAAAACCTCGCCGCCGAGGTGCGCCTGCGCCTGTACGAGATGCCGTTCAATTCGGACAGCTCGTTCTGGTCCAACCTGGGCTTCATGGCGCAGCGGCCGATGAAAACTGCGGCCGAGTACCGCGCCTATATCGCGCGCCTCAACGATGTGCCGCGCTACTTCGACCAGCAGACCGCCAACATGCGCGCCGGCCTGGCACGCGGTTTCAGCGTGCCGCGCGCGGTGCTGGATGGCCGCGATGTCTCCATCGCCACCGTCGCCGAGGTCAAGGACCCCACCGAGTCGACGTTCTACGCACCGTTCAAGCAGCTGCCGGCGCAGATCCCGGCCGCCGAACAGGCGCAACTGCGCGAACAGGCCAAGGCCGCGCTGAGCACGGCGGTGCTGCCGGCCTACGCCAAGCTGCTGAGCTTCTTCCGCAACGACTACATGCCCAAGGCGCGCACCACGCTGGCGGCCGAAGCGTTGCCCGACGGCAAGGCGTTCTATCGCCAGCAGATCCGCGAATACACCACGCTGGAGCTGACCCCGGAGCAGATCCACCAGATTGGCCTGGACGAGGTGGCGCGCATCCAGGCGCAGATGGACGCGATCATCAGGCAGGTCGGTTTCAAGGGCAGCTTTGCGCAGTTCCTGGCCTTCCTGCGCACCGACCCGCAGTTCTACGCCAAGACCCCGCAGGAGTTGCTCGATCGCGCCGCGTGGATCTCCAAGCGCGTGGACGGGCAGGTCGGCAAGTTTATCGGCACGCTGCCGCGCGGGCGCTTCACCATCAAGCCGGTGCCGGACGATATCGCGCCGTTCTGGACTGCCGGGCGCGGTGGCGCCACTACGTACTGGGTCAACACCTACAACCTGCCATCGCGGCCGCTGTACAACCTGCCGGCGCTGACCCTGCACGAGTCCTCGCCCGGTCATTCGCTGCAGGGCTCGCTGGCACTGGAGCAGGGCGACCAGCCGGCGTTCCGCCGCGAAAACTACATCTCCGCCTATGGCGAAGGCTGGGCGCTGTACACCGAAAAGCTCGGCCAGGAGATGGGCATCTACGAGACCCCGTACGAAGAATTCGGCCGGCTCACCTACGAAATGTGGCGCGCCTGCCGGCTGGTGATCGACACCGGCGTGCACCACGACGGCTGGAGCCGCGTGCAGGCGCTGGCCTATCTGCGCGACCGCACCGCGCTGAGCGAGCACGAGGTCACCACCGAGGTGGACCGCTACATCTCCTGGCCGGGCCAGGCGCTGAGCTACAAGCTGGGCGAGATCACCATCGTCAAGCTGCGTGGCGAGGCCGAACAGGCGCTGGGCGATCGCTTCGACATCAAGGCCTTCCACGACGCGGTGCTGAAGCAGGGCTCGGTGACCTTGCCGGTGTTGGAGCAGCAGGTGCGGGCGTTTATCGCCGACAGCAAGGCGCGCCCGGCTGACGCCAAGCGGGCCCGAAACGCGGCGCTGTGATGCCCTGGGGGAGTGGCTGACAGGACCACTGTAGAGCGGCTGGTCTGTGGTTTGGCTGCAGGGCCCTTGCCCGCCCACCATCGCGGGACACGCTGCAAGTACGTCCATGTAAGCTCTTACGCGGCATCCATGCCGCGTAAGGTCCCGCGAGCGGTGAGGGCACCGCGCACTTGAGTTCTTTGCGTTTACTGCAGGGCCCTTGCCCGCCCACCATCGCGGGACACGCCGCAAGTACGTCCATGTAGGCTCTTACGCGGCATCCATGCCGCGTAAGGTCCCGCGACGGTGGGCGAGCAAGGACCAGTCGCGATGGTCGGTGTTCATGGCTTTCAACAAAGCCACCGACTAACTCTCTGGTGCGGTGTTCTCGCCGATTGCGGGACCGTGTGGCGGCATGGATGCCGCCACCGAGCCTCCAGGGATGGATTCACGGCGTGTCCCGCAAGCGGCGAGGGCACCGCGCCCTCGACTCACTAAGCTTTTGACCTGAGCTTCCGACTAAACCGTGCATGCGATTGTGTAACTACCCCGGCCCCGATACGCTGCGCCCATGTTGCTTCGCCGCGCCCGCCTGTTGCACCCGTTGCTGCGCCTGATGGCGTTGGCGGTGTTGGTCATGGGCGTGTTGGTCGCACCGGTGGCCTGCGCGCTGGGCGATGTGCATGCGCTGGCGCACGACCAGATGCATCTGGAAGACACCGCGCCGCACGGCCATGACGGTGCCGACGAAGGCGATGCCGGCGAGCGCGATGGTGCCGGCCTGATGCACGCCTTGATGCACAGCGGCTACTGCCACGGCCAGAATCCGGCGGTGTTGCCGGCGCTGGCCTGGCTGCCGCTGTCCACGCATACGCAGGCCCAGCCTGTGGCCGTCTTCGCGCACTACCGCTCGCAACTGAGCGAGACCGGATTGCGTCCTCCGATCGCGGCTTGATGCATCGCCGGCAGCTGCCGGCCTGTCCATCGATCCCGATTCCGGAGACACCCTCATGTGGTTGCGACTGACGGCACTTGCCGTCTTCGCGGTCGTGCCGTGCGCCATGGCGCAGGACGTACCGCCCAAACTCGTGCTGACCCTGGACGACGCCATTGCGCGCGTCGCCCGGCAGCACCCCGATCTGCGCCTGGCCGATGGTCAGCGCGCGGTCCTCACCGCCGAAGCCGAGCGCGACGCATTGCGCCCGCCGTTGCGTATCGGCGCCGAACTGGAAAACGTGTTCGGCACCGGCCCGACCCGCGCGCTGGACCAGGCCGAACTCACCGTCACCCTGGCCGGCGTGCTGGAACGCGGCGGCAAGCTCGACGCGCGCCGCACGCTGGCCCAGGCACGCATCGACGCGCTGGCGCCGCAGCGGGCGCTGGCACGACTGGACGTGCTGGCCGAAGTGGCCCGGCGTTATCTGGCCATCGGCATGGCCGCGCAGCGGCATGCGGTTGCGCTGGAAACGCTTGCCCAGCGCCAGCGCACCGTCAGTGCCGCGCGACAACGGCTGCAGGCCGGCGCCTCACCTGAATCGGTCGTGCTGACCGCGCAGGCCTTGCAGGCGCGCGCGGAACTGGAGCGCGACCGCGCACAGCAGGAGCTGCTGGCCGCACGCCGCCAGCTGGCAGTGTTGTGGGGGCAGCGCACGCCGGACTTTGGCGATGTCACCGGCGACCCGCTGCAGTTGCCGGCCATTCCCGAGTTCGAGGTGTTGGCGCAGCTGCTCGATGCCACGCCCGAACTGGCGCGCTTGAACGGCGAGCAGCGCGTGCGCGAGGCGCGGGTGCGGCTGGCACGCAGCCAGGCGCGCCCGGACCTGGACTGGCAGGTGGGCGTGCGCCGGCTCGAGGGCAACGATGCCACCGCGCTGCTCGGCAGCGTCTCGCTGGCCCTGGGCAGCGCCGCGCGCGCGCAACCGGAGATCCGCGCCGCCGAGGCGGAGCTGTCGCTTCTGGACATCGAGCGGCATTCGCAGGCCTTGGTGCTGTACACCACGCTGGCCGATGCGCATGGCCGCTACCGCGCCGCACAGCTGGAAGTGACGCGGATGCGCAGCAATGTGCTGCCCGCGCTTGCGCGTGCCGATGCCGCTGCCGAGCGTGCGTATCGCGCCGGTGCCACCAGTTATCTGGACTGGGCGCAACTGCAGGCGCAGCGCAGCGATGCACGCCAGCAGCAACTGGCCGCGGCACTGGAAGCGCAGACCGCGTTGATCGAGATTCAGCGCCTGACCGGGCAGCCGTTTGTGCTCGACAGTGCTACGCAGGTGGGGCCATGAGCGCTACGTCCGCTGCGTATTTTCGCCCTGAATGCACGCGTCCGCCTGGATCTGCTGCGCCGGTATCGGTATCGGCATTCGCAGCCGCGTTCGCAACCGCATCGGCATCCAGTAGTCGCCAAGCGATGCTCGCGCCTACCGCGCCTACCGCGCCTACCGCGGATCCAGCACAGACCTTCTTCGTTCGTTCGCACGACGCACTGCGCCGGCGCCAACCAGGACCAATTCCGATGAAACGTTTTTTGATTGCGCTGCTTGTGCTGGCGCTGCTGCTGAGCGGCTGCGGCGGCAACAGCGGCAACAGCGAAGAAGCCCATGACCACGCAACGCCCGGTGCCGAGGGTGAAGCCGATGCCCATGGCGAAGAAGCCGAAAAAGGCGCACACGGCGGGCGCCTGCTCGAACAGGACGGCGACAGCGTGGAGCTGGCCATTGCAGAAGACGGCACGCCACCCACGTACCAAGCCTGGCTCTATCGCGACGGCAAACCGTTGCCGCCCAGCGCCGGCAATGTGGAGGTGCGCTTGACCCGGCTCGGCGGCGTCAACGAAGTGCATCGATTGCGCGCGCGCGACGATGGCAGCCTGTTGGCCGACAGCACGGTCGGCGAGCCGCATTCGTTCGATGTGGAGGTGCGCGCCACCGTGCAGGGCAAGTCGCATCGCTGGGCGTATCCCAGCTACGAAGGCCGCACCACCATCGCGGCGAAGATCGCGCAGGACGCCGGCATTCGTGTTGCGCCCGTTGGCCCCGGCAGCATTGCCGACCAGCACGAAGTGCAAGGCCTGCTGACGCCGGCAGAAGGTGCGCAGGCGCAGGCCACCGCGCGCTTTCCCGGTCCGGTGCGCAGCTTGCGCGTCAATGTCGGCGACCAGGTGCGCGCCGGTCAGGTGCTGGCCACGGTGGAGAGCAATCTGAGTCTGACTACCTACTCGGTCAGCGCACCGATCAGCGGCACCGTGTTGGCCCGCAACGCCAGCCTGGGCAGCAATGCGGGCGAAGGCCAGGTGTTGTTCGAGATCGCCGACCTGTCGAGCTTGTGGGTGGATCTGCACATCTTCGGTGCCGATGCGGGGCACATCACCGCCGGCGCACCGGTGACGGTGACGCGCATCAGCGATGGCGTGGTGGCGCAGACCACGTTGGAGCGCGTGTTGCCGGGTACGGCCACGGCGAGTCAGAGCACGGTGGCGCGCGCGGTGTTGCGCAACAACGATGGTCTGTGGCGGCCGGGCTCAGCGGTGAAGGCGCGGGTGACGGTGGCGCAGCAGCCAGCGGCGATGGTGGTGCCGGTGGGGGCATTGCAGCAGTTCCGCGACTGGGAGGTGGTGTTCGTGCGGGTGGGCGATGTCTACGAGGTGCGGCCGGTGAAACTGGGCGCGCGCGATGCACAGCAGGTGGAGGTGGTGTCGGGTTTGGCGGCGGGTGACGCGGTGGTGGTGGAGCAGAGTTATCTGGTCAAAGCGGATATCGAGAAGTCGGGGGCGTCGCATGATCATTGATCGCTGCGTTTCCGGTTTGCTTTTTCCTCGACCGCACGCACGTGCGTGCGAACAGCGCTTCCATGCTTCAGTGACACGTTTTTTCAGTCATCGACGCGGTCGCAGCGCAGGCACGCACGCACTGATCGGTGTGGCTGCGCACGCAGTTGCGCAGAGTGTGCGCGGAGGTGCGCATCATGCTCACTAACATCATTCGGTTCGCGATCGCGCAGCGGTGGTTAATGCTGGCGTTGACGGGGGTATTGATTGCGATCGGGGCATGGAGTTTTTCGCGCTTACCGATCGATGCGACGCCGGATATCACCAATGTGCAGGTGCAGGTCAATACGGCCGCGCCAGGGTATTCGCCGTTGGAATCGGAGCAGCGGGTGACGTTTCCGCTGGAGACGGTGTTGGCGGGCTTGCCGGGGCTGGAGTCCACGCGCTCGTTGTCGCGCTATGGCTTGTCGCAGGTGACGGCGGTCTTCACCGATGGCACCGATCTGTATTTTGCGCGGCAGCAGGTGTCCGAGCGGTTGCAGCAGGTCAAGTCGCAATTGCCGGCCGATCTGGAGCCGCAGCTGGGGCCGATCGCGACCGGCCTGGGCGAGATTTTCATGTACACGGTGGAAGCCAAGCCGAATGCGCGCAAGCCCGATGGCAGCGCGTGGACGGCCACCGATCTGCGCACCCTGCAGGACTGGGTGGTGCGCCCGCAGTTGCGCAATGTGCCCGGCGTTACCGAGGTCAATACCATCGGCGGCTATGCGCGGCAGATCCATGTCACGCCCGATCCGGCGCGGCTGGTGGCGTTGGGGTTTACGCTGGACGATGTGGCCCGCGCAGTGGAAGCCAATAACCGCAATATCGGCGCCGGGTATATCGAACGCAACGGCCAGCAGTTTCTGGTGCGGGTGCCGGGGCAGGTGGACGATATCGCGCAGATCGGCGCCATCGTGCTGGATCGGCGCGAGGGTGTGCCGATCCGGGTGCGCGATGTGGCGCAGGTCGGCGAGGGCCGCGAGTTGCGCACCGGTGCCGCCACCCAAGACGGCACCGAAGTGGTGCTCGGCACGGTGTTCATGCTGGTCGGTGCCAATAGCCGCACCGTGGCGCAAGCGGCCGCGCAGCGCCTGGAACTGGCCAACGCCAGCTTGCCGGCCGGCGTGCAGGCAGTACCGGTCTACGATCGCACCGCGCTGGTGGACCGCACCATCGTCACCGTCGCCAAGAACCTGATCGAAGGCGCCTTGCTGGTGATCGTGGTGCTGTTCCTGCTGCTGGGCAATGTGCGTGCGGCCTTGATCACCGCGGCGGTGATTCCGTTGGCGATGTTGTTCACCCTCACCGGCATGGTGCGCGGTGGCGTGTCCGGCAATCTGATGAGCCTGGGCGCGCTGGATTTCGGCTTGATCGTCGATGGCGCGGTGATCATCGTGGAGAACTGCTTGCGCCGCTTCGGCGAAGCGCAGTTGCGTCTGGGACGTGTGCTCGAGCGCGATGAGCGATTCGAACTCACTGCCGAAGCCACTGCCGAAGTGATCCGTCCCAGCCTGTTCGGCCTGGGCATCATCACCGCGGTGTATCTGCCGGTGTTCGCGCTCACCGGCATCGAGGGCAAGATGTTCCATCCGATGGCGATCACCGTGGTGCTGGCGCTGACCGGTGCGATGCTGCTGTCGCTGACCTTCGTGCCGGCGGCGATCGCCTTGTTGCTCGGTGGCAAGGTGGCCGAGCACGAAAACCGTGCGATGCGTTGGGCGCGTCGCGTGTACGCGCCCCTGCTCGATCGCGCACTGCGGCACGGTCGTTTGGTCGGCATTGGCGCAGTGGTAGCGGTGGTGGTGTGCGCGGTGTTGGCTACGCGCCTGGGCAGCGAGTTCATTCCGAACCTGGACGAAGGCGATATCGCGCTGCATGCCTTGCGCATTCCCGGCACCAGCCTGGAACAGGCCATCACCATGCAATCCACGCTGGAAAAACGCATCAAGCAGTTTCCGGAAGTGGCGCATGTGTTCGGCAAGCTCGGCACCGCCGAAGTGGCGACCGACCCGATGCCGCCATCGGTGGCCGATACCTTCCTGATCATGCATCCGCGCGAGCGATGGCCGGATCCGCGCAAGCCCAAGGCGCAACTGGTGGCCGAGATCGAGGAGGCGGTGAAGCAATTGCCCGGCAACAACTACGAGTTCACCCAGCCGATCCAGATGCGCATGAACGAGCTGATTTCCGGCGTGCGTGCGGATGTGGCGATCAAGGTGTACGGCGACGACCTGGACACGTTGGTCAAGCTGGGGCAGCGCGTCCAGGAGGTCGCCAGCACGGTGCCGGGCGCGGCCGACGTGAGCCTGGAGCAGGCCACCGGCTTGCCGATGCTGGCGGTGGTGCCCGATCGCGCCGCGCTGGCCGGTTATGGCCTCAATCCCGGAGTGGTGCAGGACACGGTGTCGGCCGCAGTGGGTGGGCAGGCGGCCGGGCAGTTGTTCGAAGGCGACCGCCGTTTCGACATCGTGGTGCGGCTGCCGGAAGGCCTGCGTCAGGATCCCACCGCATTGGCCGATCTGCCGATCCCGCTGCGTGGCGATGGCGAGCGCGCCGATGCGGACGAGTCCAGTCGCGCGGCCGGCTGGCGTAGCGGCGAACCGACCACCGTGCCGCTGCGTGAGGTCGCGAAGATCGAGACCGTGCTGGGGCCCAATCAGATCAATCGCGAAGACGGCAAGCGCCGCATCGTGATCACCGCCAATGTGCGCGATCGCGACCTGGGCGGATTCGTCGCCGAGGTGCAGCAGCGCGTGCAGGCCGAGGTGGTGCTGCCCACCGGTTACTGGATCGGCTACGGCGGCACCTTCGAGCAACTGATCTCCGCCGGCCAGCGCCTGGCCTGGGTGGTGCCGGGCACCTTGTTGCTGATCTTCGCGCTGCTGTACTGGTCGTTCGGCTCGCTGCGCGATGCGCTGGTGGTGTTCAGCGGCGTGCCGCTGGCATTGACCGGCGGCGTGGTGGCGTTGGCACTGCGCGATCTGGCGTTGTCGATCTCCGCCGGCGTCGGCTTCATCGCGTTGTCGGGCGTGGCGGTGCTCAACGGCCTGGTGATGATCGCCTTCGTGCGCAGCTTGCGTGCCGAGGGCATGTCGCTGGAGCAGGCGTTGCGCGAAGGTGCGCTGAGCCGTCTGCGCCCGGTGTTGATGACCGCGCTGGTGGCCGCACTCGGCTTTGTGCCGATGGCCTTCAACGTCGGCGCCGGTGCCGAGGTGCAGCGCCCGCTGGCCACGGTGGTGATCGGCGGCATCGTCTCGTCCACGCTGCTGACCTTGCTGGTGTTGCCGGTGCTGTATCGCTGGCTGCATCGCGAGCGGGCGGGGCGATCCGGATCGGTTTTCGCGGCAACGCCGCAGGCAGGCACGCTATGAGCGAGTCCTGTTGCGGGTGCGGCAAGACCCTGGATGTGGCCGCAATGCAGGGTCGTCAGCGGCGCGTGCTGTGGTGGGTGTTGGCGATCAATGCCGGCAGCTTTGCGCTGATGCTGGCCGGCGCGCTGCATAGTGGCGCCGCTTCGCTGCTGTCCGGCAGCCTGGATAACCTGGGCGATGCGCTGACCTATGCATTGAGCCTGGCGGTGGTGGGCGCCAGCCTGGCGGCCAAGGCGCGGGTCGCCTTGCTCAAGGCCGGATTGATCCTGCTGGCGGCGCTGGCGGTGGCCGCCGAGATCGGCTGGAAGCTGGCCCACCCGCAGCTGCCGCTGTTTCAGAGCATGGGGCTGGTGGCCGCGCTGAATTTTGCCGCCAATCTGGTGTGTCTGCGCCTGCTGTGGCCGTACCGTAACGGCGACATCAACCTGGCCTCGGCCTGGGCCTGCTCGCGCAATGATGTCTACGAAGGCCTTGCGGTGCTGGCTGCCAGTGCGGCGGTGTGGGCGTTCGGCAGCGGCTGGCCCGACCTGGTGATCGCGGTGGCATTGCTGCTGCTGTTCCTGCGCTCGGCCTGGCAGGTGGCGCGCGGCGCATGGGCAGAACTGCATCGGGTCGCTGCGCTGACGTAGGGTGGGGAGGCTGATCGACCACCGCCGTCGGGCCAGGTGCCGACAGCGGTGGGGTTGGCGGGCGGGTGCTGTAAGTGCTTGCGACACAAAGGAAAGCCGTGCATAATGCGCGGCTCGCTGTGCCCGGATCGCTCCGGATGGCGGCACCCAGCGCGATGGGGTTGCCGGCTCGTTCCCAGCGTAAGTTCTTGATTCCCAACGTTGCGTGGCAGCCTAGCGCTGTCGGGGCCGCCGCTCCCCAGGCTATGGGTGGCAATTCATTTATCGAGGTGCGTAATGTCCCGCGTATGCCAAGTGTCCGGCAAGCGTGTGCAGACGGGTAACAACGTCTCCCACGCAAACAACAGAACCCGTCGTCGCTTCCTGCCCAACCTGCACGAGCGCCGCTTCTGGGTCGCCAGCGAGAACCGCTGGGTGAAGCTTCGTGTCTCCGCGCATGCATTGCGCACCATCGACAAGAACGGGATTGATGCCGTTCTGAAAGAGCTGCGTGCGCGCGGCGAAAAGGTCTGAGGAGTAAGCAGTCATGGCAAAAGGCAAGCGTGACAAGATTCGTATGATTTCCTCGGCCGCTACCGGCCACTTCTACACCACGGATAAGAACAAGAAAAACACTCCGGGGAAGATGGAAATGATGAAATACGACCCGGTCGTGCGTAAGCACGTGATGTACAAGGAAGGCAAGATCAAGTAATCCACCGATTACGCGATCTGCATCCAAGCAAACACCCGCCGAAAGGCGGGTGTTTGCGTTTGTGGGGTTTGGGCGTTTAGGGGTTTCTCGACCGTCGTTTTAATCGGCACTCCTCCGGGGCCAACACAACCCGGCGGACTGCATCCCTCTCCCTGCGGGAGAGGAGTAGGGGTGAGGGTACGGGGCGAAGCCACTTTGAGTACCAGAGGCTTCGCCCGTACCCTCATCCGCCCCTGCGGGGCACCTTCTCCCGGAGGGAGAAGGGGATTACATCCCGCGTGCGCGCAGTTGCGCATCCAGACGCGGATACACCCGCCTGGCATTGCCTTCGAATACCTTGCGCTTGTCGGCATCGGAGATCGCCAATGCATCGATATAGCGTTTGGTGTCGTCGAAATACTGGCCGGTCTGCGGGTCGATGCCGCGCACCGCGCCGACCATCTCCGAGCCGAACAGGATGTTGTCGATGTCGATCACCTCGAACAACAGGTCGATGCCAGGTTGGTGATACACGCAGGTATCGAAGAACACATTGCGCATCATGTGCGTGGACAACGGCGGCTTGCCGAGCATGTCGGCCAGACCACGGAAGCGGCCCCAGTGATACGGCACCGCGCCACCACCGTGCGGGATGATGAATCGCAAGTCGGGAAAGTCGCTGAAAAGATCGCCTTCGAGAAACTGCATGAAGGCGGTGGTGTCGGCATTGAGATAATGCGCGCCAGTGGCGTGGAAGTTGGCGTTGCAACTGCCGGACACATGCACCATGGCCGGCACGTCGAGCTCGACCATTTTTTCGAAGAACGGATACCAGGCGCGGTCTGTCAGCGGCACGCCGCTCCAGTGGCCGCCGGACGGGTCGGGATTGAGATTGCAGCCGACAAACCCGAGCTCGCTGACGCAACGCTCCAGCTCGGCGATCGAGTGCGCGATCGCCACGCCCGGCGATTGCGGCAACTGGCACACGCCGATGAAGGTGTGCGGATACAGCTGCACCACGCGCGCGATCAGGTCGTTGCAATGCCGCGTCCAGACCTGGCTCACCGCTTCGTCGCCAATGTGGTGCGCCATGGTGCTGGCGCGTGGCGAAAAAATCGTCATGTCCGCACCGCGCTCGCGCAGCAGCCGCAGCTGATGCTGCTCGATACTTTCGCGCAATGCGTCGTCGGAGATCTGCGGATAGATCGGTGCCGGCAACTGCGGGTCGTCGTAGTGTGCGATCTGCGCCTTGCGGAAGGCGTCATGTGCAGCGGGCGCGGTGGTGTAGTGGCCGTGGCAGTCGATGATCATGAGAATGCTCGTTGAGGTGCGCAGAGCGCGCTGCGCATCCGACCGATAGATGTGCAGTGCGCATGTGGACGGACGTCTGGATTCGGATGCATGGGTCTGGGAGCGATGTAGCTCCACGTATGCACTGCCATCGGTCTGCAGTTGTCGGCGAAGCAATGCATCGCACCCGAGCGAACCGGAATGCCGCGCTGATATCGGGCGGCTAGCCCGAAAAGCGAATCGCGTTGATCGACTGCGCAGAGGACGCGCGACGCGCGATCGTGAGTAGCCGGCACGCAGACTGCAGGACGCAGCAAACCACGCATCAACGACCCGGGTTCAAGCCAGCGTAATGCCGACTGCCGCATCGCATGCTGGCAGCCGCGCTCAAGCAAACAGTTCACCATCGAACAGTTTGCGTGCGGTGCGCAGCACGGCGGCACGTACCACCTCACCGTGCGCGTCGAGCGTGATGACACAGCTGCTCGCGCCGCTCGGATGTTCCACATCCAGCTGCTGTGTACTGCCGCCAGGCAACTGCGACAGCGCATGCGCGGGCGCGCCGGGCAGCAGGCAGGCAGTGGCGACGGTGACCGCGCCCAGCACGCCGATCGAGGCATGGCAGCGGTGCGGGATGAATGAGCGCACGCTGATCGCGCCGCCGTTGCGCGGTGCGGCGACCAGCATCATTTTCGGCACGGTGGCATCGGTGACATCGCCCAACCGCATCAACGGGCCGGCCTGCAGGCGAATCGATTCCAGGCGGGCTTTCAGTGTCTGGTCTGCATCGAGCGTAGCGCGGTCTTCGTAGCCGCTGATGCCGAGATCGCTGGCGCGCAGCACCACGCAGGGCATGCCGTTGTCGATCAGGGTGACCTCTACGTCGTCGAGCGTCTGCATCGCATGGCCGGTCGGCAGCAACGCACCACACGAAGAGCCGGCGATCTCGGCAAACGCCAGCGCAATCGGCGCAGCGGTGCCGGGCACGCCGTCGATGCGGGCATCGCCGTCGTAACGCACCTGGCCGCCGGGCGTCTGCACGGTGGCGGTGGCCAGCGTGTTGGTATTGCGCATGAAGATGCGCACGTCGGTTTCGCCATCGTGCGCGGGCAATAAGCCGCGTTCCAACGCGAAGGGGGCGACGCCAGCGAGCATGTTGCCGCAGTTCTGCGCATCGCTGACCTGCGCCTGTTCTACCGACACCTGCAGGAACAGA
This sequence comes from Xanthomonas sp. NCPPB 2933, assembly GCF_056725225.1. Classification (NCBI taxonomy): domain Bacteria; kingdom Pseudomonadati; phylum Pseudomonadota; class Gammaproteobacteria; order Lysobacterales; family Lysobacteraceae; genus Xanthomonas; species Xanthomonas sp. NCPPB 2933. Next base: position 5,118,059 of record NZ_CM161518.1, on the reverse strand, counting down.
TAGTCCACGTCGGCATCGGCACGCGTGGAGCGCGACACCACCGCGACCTTGGAGGTGAGCGGGTCGGCGCCGCCCATGCCATCGATCTGGCGCAGATCCGGCGAACCGTAGGCGCGCAGCAAAAACGCATCGCGTGTGGCGCGATCGCCGGGCAACTCGTCGGCCAGAAAAAACCCGCCCTTGGAGGTGCCGCCGCGCATCCACATTGCGCGTACGTGCTCAGACATAGCGCAGGCCTTTGGCCGCCAGGCGTTCGCGCATGGCGTAGATGTCCAGGCCCAGTTCGCCGCTGGCAAGACGGTCGCGTTTGATCAGCTCGCGCGCTTCGCGTGCCTGCGCTTCGGCCAGCACCTGCGCGGCAGTGGCGCGCGGCACCACGCAGACACCGTCGTCGTCGGCCACCACCACATCGCCCGGCTGCACCAGCGCACCTGCGCAGACCAGCGGCACGTTGACCGAGCCCAGCGTCTCCTTGATGGTGCCCTGCGCGCAGATGGCACGGCTCCATGCGGGGAACTGCATGGCAGTGAGATCGCGCACGTCGCGCACGCCGGCATCGATGATCAGCCCGCGGCAGCCGCGCGCCTGCGCCGAGGTGGCCAGCAGGTCGCCGAAGTAGCCGTCGCAGCAGTCGCTGGTTGGCGCCACCACCAGCACGTCGCCGGGCTGCAGTTGCTCGATGGCTACATGCATCATCCAGTTGTCGCCTGGCGGAATCGACACCGTGACCGCAGTGCCGGCGATGCGGCAGCCGGTGTAGATCGGGCGCAGGCGGTGATGCAGCAGGCCACTGCGCCCCTGCGCCTCGTGCACCGTGGCCACGCCGGCCTGCGCGAGCCCATCCACGATGGCCAGCGGGGTGCGCTCGATCCGGGTGACGACCTGGCTCATCCATCCATCCTCGTTAGGGGTGTGCCGAGTCTGTGCGCCGATCGCCTGATGGCTCAAGATTCATTTGAGGTATGCATATTGGTTTTGCTTATAGTTAGAGCATGCCGCCAATTCTGGAACCGAACCTTCGCCATCTGTACGCCCTGGTCGTGGTGCACCGGCTGGGCAGCGTCAGCGCGGCCGCGCCGCAGGTGAATCTGTCGCAGCCGGCGTTGACGCAGGCAATCGCGCGGCTGGAACAGCAGCTCGGGGTGCGCCTGTTCGATCGGCATCCGGGCGGCATGGTCGCCACCGAGGCCACGCAGCTGCTGGTGCCGCGCATCGAACGTGCGTTGGAGCAGCTGGGCCGTGGCATCCGGGTGGCGCGGCGTGCGCTGCGGCTGCCGGCACGCCCGGGCCTGGAGCGGCGGGTCTCGTTGGGGCAGTTGCAGGCGTTGATCGCGGTGGATGTGGCGGGCAGTTATTCGCTGGCGGCGGCGCGCGCCGGGGTCTCGCAGCCGGCGATCTACCGCGCGGTGCAGGCGCTGGCCGAGGTGATCGAGGTGCCACTGACGGTGCGTCGCGGCAAGACCATGCAGCCCACCCCGGTGGCGGTGCGGCTGTTGCGGCAGGTGCGGCTGGCGCTGGCCGAGCTGCGCGCCGGGCTGGACGAAGTGGCCGCGCTGCGCTCGCAGCACGCCGGCCGGCTCACGCTGGGGGTGATGCCGTTGGCGCGGGCGATCCTGCTGCCGCAGGTGCTGGCGCGGTTTGTGCGCGCGCATCCTGGTGCCAGCGTCAACGTGGTCGAAGGGCCGTATGCCGAATTGCTGGCGCATCTGCGCGATGGCGAGCTGGATCTGCTGATCGGTGCGCTGCGCGAGCCCTTGCCGGTGCGCGATGTGCTGCAGGAGCCGTTGTTCGACGACGAGCCGGTGATCGTGGCGCGCAGCGGGCATCCGCTGGCCGGGCAGGCCTATGCGTTCGCGCAATTGCTGGAGTACCCCTGGGTGATCGCCACCACCGGCACGCCGGTGCGTGCGCGCTGGGAGCAGATGTTTCGCGATCAGGGCATCGAACCGCCTGCGCTGCGCATCGAATGCGGCGCGGAGCTGACCATCCGTGGGCTGCTGCTGGAAGACGATTGGCTCACGCTGATGTCGCGCGACCAGTTTCTGTTCGAGCGCCGCGCCGGGTTGCTGTGCGAGATCGGCGCCACCGGGCCGCAGCTGCGCCGCCAGATCGGCATGACGCTGCGCAGCGACTGGCATCCCACCCGCGCGCAGTCGGCGTTCGTGCAGACGCTGCGGCAGGTCTGCGCCGAGCGCGTGCAGCCGGCCGATGCGCACGGCGGGCCGTTTCGCTATTGCGCGCCCATCAGCGGCATCGCGCCGTTGCGTTCACACGCGGCGCAGTCAGAATCGGAGTCTTCTTGAGAACGGATCGCTGATGCTGCCCGACTGGTTGCAAGGGACCTGGCTACTGGCGCTGGACTGGGCGATCCGCCTGGCCGCACTGCTGTGGATTCCGGCCCGCACCACCCCCGGCGCGGCGCGCAGCTGGCTGTTGCTGATCGGCTTCGTGCCGGTGGTCGGCCTGCCGCTGTATCTGCTGTTCGGCCACCCGTGGTTGTCGCGCTTGCGGGTGGAGCGCCAGGCCACCGCCTCGCAGGTGATCCGCGAGCAGCAGCTGCCCTTGCATGCCTTGCGCTGGATGCCGCAGGCAGATTCCAGCAGCGCCGAGGTGGTGCCGCTGATCGAACGCCAGGGCGATTTCATGCCCACGCTGGGCAATGCGGTGGAGTTGCTGGACGACTACGCGCAGTCGTTGCAGGCCTTGACCGACGCGATCGATACGGCGGAAAAACGCGTGCATCTGCTGTACTACCTGATGTTCGACGATGCGGTAGGCGATGCGGTGGTGGCCGCACTGGAGCGCGCCAGTACGCGCGGCGTGCGTTGCCGCGTGCTGCTGGATGCGGTGGGCGCCAAGCGTGGCTTGCGCCACTACCGCAAGCGGTTGCAGGCCGGTGGTGTGGAGGTGCTGGCGGTGTTGCCCGGTGGCCTGCGCTGGCGTCGCAGCGGGCGCATGGATCTGCGCAATCACCGCAAGATTGCGGTGATCGACAACCAGGTGGGCTTTGTCGGCTCGCAGAATCTGGCCGAGGCCGGCTTTATCGAAGGCGTGCCCAATCGCGAACTGGTGGCGCGCGTGCGTGGGCCGGTGGTCAATCATCTCGAAGCGGTGTTCGCCAGCGACTGGTTCACCGAAACCGGGCAGCGCCTGGACGTGTGGCCGGACGCGCCGGTGTGCGAGGCCAACATCGCCACGCAACTGCTGCCGAGCGGACCGGCATATCCGTTCGAGAATGCGCGCGATGCGATCAATGCGGTGATCCACCTGGCGCGCCGCAAGGTGGTGCTGGTAACGCCGTACTTCGTCCCCGACGAAGCCTTGCTCAGCGCGTTGCGCATTGCCGGGGTCTCGGGTGTGGATGTGCAGCTGATTCTGTCGGAGAGCAACAACCAGGTCCTGGCGGCGTGGGCGCAGGAGGCGTATTTCGAAGAGCTGCTGCGCTGCGGGGTGAAGATTGCGCTGTACCGCCCGCACTTTCTGCATGCCAAGCACCTGAGCGTGGACGAGGACATCGCCCTGGTGGGGTCGATCAACCTGGACATCCGCTCGTTCGCGCTCAACGCCGAGATCGGCATGCTGTGCTACGACCATGGCGTGGTGCAGCGGCTGCGTGCGATCGAGCAGGATTACCTGGCCAACGCACGCCAGCTGCAGCTGGAGCAGTGGCGTAGTCGCCCGGCCTGGCGCCGCAGCCGTGAGGGAATTGCGCGGTTGGCGGATGCATTGATGTAGGGCTTGCATATGCGTGTTGTATGACGGCGCATTGCCAGCTGGAACGCGCGTCGATGCCTGCGGGTGCGGGCGCATTGCTGGGCGCAAGCACAGGTTGGCAAGGCCTTGCTGCGTTTGAGAGTGCCCGCCTTCCGGCGCAGGCCTCAGGCAAGCCGGCTCTTTCCAACGTGACGACGAGCACCTCGCTCGTCGTTACCCAGGTCGGATTGGACGGACGGTGCTCATCGTCTTCCCGGATGTCGGACAACGCGCATCGCACGACGGCGTCTGCGCGGCGGTACGTGATCCCGGCCATGACAGCGGCCATGGCGGCTGTCATCGGTGCGACGTGACGCATCGCCTACAATTGCCGGATGAATGAACTGCGTGATCCCGGCGATGCAGTGATCGCCATCGTCGGCGGCGGCGCATCCGGTGTGCTGGTGGCGCTGCAATTGCTGCGTCAGGCGACCGCGCCGGTGCGGGTTGTGTTGATCGAGCCACACCCGGTGCTGGGCGAGGGCGTGGCGTATTCCACCACGCGTGCCGAACACCTGCTCAATGTGCCGGCAGCGCGGATGAGTGCGCTGGTGGAGGCGCCGCAGGATTTTGTCGATTACCTGCGCGCGCAGGCCTGCTGCCCGGAGCTGGAAGACGCGCAGCTGCCGCAGCAGTTCGTCGGGCGCCGGCATTACGCGCCTTATCTGCGCGATCGCTTGCAGGCCGCACGTGCGCAGAGCCCGGCGACGCTGACAGTGTATGCCGCACGCGTGCAGACCTTGCAGCCCAATGCTTCCGGTGCGCTGCTACAGCTGGACGACGGGCAAGCGGTGCAGGCCACCAACGTGGTGCTGGCGGTGGGCAATGCGCTGCGGCCGTTGCCGCTGCGTGGCGCCACCGGCTTGTCGAGTGCGCAGCGAGTGGAAGCCTGGGATACCGAAGCGGTCGCCGCGTTGCCGCAGGACGCGGCGGTGTGCATCGTCGGCTCGGGGCTGAGCATGGTCGACACGGTGGTGACGCTGGCCGCGCGGGCGCATCGCGGGGCGGTACACGTGGTGTCGCGGCATGGGTTGTTGCCGTTGCCGCAGACGCATTGCGTCGCGGCGGATTTCGATCCGCAGCCGTTGTTGGCGTTGTCGCTGCGTGCGCGCATGCACGCGCTGCGTCAGCATGCGCGCAAGGCGATGGCGCAGGGGTTGCCCTGGCAGAGCGTGATGGAGCGGATTCGGCCGCTGAGTCAGGCCTTGTGGCAGACGCTGTCGGTTGCAGATCAGCGCCGCTTCCTGCGCCATGTGGTGCGCTACTGGGATGTGCACCGTCATCGCATCGCCTCGCCGGTGCATGCGCAGTTGCAGGCGATGCGTGCGCGCGGACAACTGCAGCTGCATCGCGCGCGGCTGGATGTCGCATTTCAGGTTGGCGCCTGCGTGCGGGTGAGTGCCGGCGCCAGTGCCGGGCATGCCTTGCAGCTGGATGTGCAGACGCTGGTCAACGCCACCGGTGTGGAAATGCGCGTGCAGGCGATGCGCAACCCGCTGCTGCAACAGCTGCTGGGGCAGGGCATTGCGGTGGCCGGGCCGCATGGTATCGGGGTGGGGACCGATGCCGATGGCAGTCTGATCGATGCCGATGGCCGCGCCAATCCGCAGTTGCGGGTGATCGGCAGTCTGCGGATCGGCGCGTTGTGGGAAAGCCTGGCGGTGCCGGAGCTGCGTGAGCAGGCAACGGCGATTGCGCGGGATGTGCTGGTATTGCTTGGGCGGTGAGGGGCTTTGTTTCCTTCTCCCGTCGGGAGAAGGTGCCCCGAAGGGGCGGATGAGGGTCCGAGCGAAGCCTCGCATTCCAAACCGCTTCATCGCAATCTCAGCCGCAGCGACGCCACAACCGGTAAAATGGTCCGGTGGATGTCTCTCATTTGCTCGATCATTTAAACCCCGCCCAGCGCGAGGCCGTTTCCGCGCCGCCGGGGCATTACCTCGTGCTGGCCGGTGCCGGCTCCGGCAAGACGCGCGTGCTGATCCATCGCATCGCCTGGCTCAACGAAGTCCAGGGCGTGCCCAACCACGGCATCTTTGCGGTGACCTTCACCAACAAGGCCGCCGGCGAAATGCGCCACCGTACCGACCTGCAGCTGCGTAACGGCAGCCGCGGGATGTGGATCGGCACCTTCCATGGGCTGGCGCATCGGCTGCTGCGGCTGCATTGGCAGGACGCGCGGCTGCCGGAAGGCTTCCAGGTCATGGACAGCGACGACCAGTTGCGGCTGGTCAAGCGTGTGGTGCAGTCGTTGGAGCTGGACGAGGGCAAGTACCCGCCCAAGCAGATGAGTTGGTGGATCAACGAACAGAAGGACGAAGGCCGCCGTCCGCAGCACATCCAGCCCGAGCCCAACGACGACTGGACCGAGGTGCGCCGGCAGGTGTATGCGGCCTACCAGGAACGCTGCGACCGCTCCGGGCTGTTGGATTTCGCCGAGTTGCTGCTGCGCGCGCATGAACTGCTGCGCGACACCCCGGCGTTGCTGGCGCATTACCGCGCGCGCTTCCGCGAGATTCTGGTCGACGAGTTCCAGGACACCAACGCCATCCAGTACGCCTTTGTGCGCGTGCTGGCCGGTGAGACCGGCCACGTGTTCGTGGTCGGCGACGACGACCAGGCCATCTACGGCTGGCGCGGTGCCAAGGTCGAGAACGTGCAGCGCTTTTTGAAGGACTTCCCTGGCGCGCAGACGGTGCGGCTGGAGCAGAACTACCGCTCCAGCGCGAATATTCTGGGCGCGGCCAATGCGGTGATCGCGCACAACCCGGACCGCATCGGCAAGCAGCTGTGGACCGATTCCGGCGATGGCGACCCGATCGATCTGTATGCGGCCTATAACGAAGTCGATGAGGCGCGCTATGTGGTCGAGCGCGCGCGGCAGTGGGTGCGCGACGGCGGCAGTTACGGCGAAGTGGCGGTGCTCTATCGCAGCAACGCGCAATCGCGCGCGCTGGAAGAGGCGCTGATTTCCGAGCAGCTGCCGTACCGCGTGTATGGCGGGATGCGCTTCTTCGAACGCGCCGAAATCAAGGATGCGTTGGCCTACCTGCGGCTGCTCAGCAACCGCAGCGACGATGCCGCCTTCGAGCGCGCGGTCAACACGCCCACGCGCGGCATCGGCGATCGCACGTTGGACGAAGTGCGCCGGCTGGCACGCGCCAATGCGCTGTCGCTGTGGGAAGCGGCGATGCTGTGCACGCAGGAAAACACCCTGGCCGCCCGCGCCCGCAATGCGCTGGCCACGTTCCTGAGCCTGGTCGGCCAACTGCATGCCGAAACCGGCGACATGGAACTGGCCGAGCGCATCGACCACGTGCTGATGCGCTCGGGCCTGCGCGAGCACTGGGCCAAGGAAAGCCGCAGCGGGCTGGATTCGGAATCGCGTACCGAGAACCTGGACGAACTGGTGTCGGTGGCCTCGCGCTTCACCCGCCCGGACGACGAAGACAGCCAGGGCATGACCGAGCTGGTCGCCTTCCTTGCTTACGCCTCACTGGAAGCCGGCGAAGGCCAGGCGCAGGCCGGCGAAGAAGGCGTGCAGTTGATGACGCTGCACTCGGCCAAGGGCCTGGAATTTCCGATCGTGTTTCTGGTCGGTCTGGAAGATGGCTTGTTTCCGAGTGCGCGCTCGCTGGAAGAAAGCGGGCGGCTGGAAGAAGAGCGTCGCCTGGCGTACGTAGGCATCACCCGCGCGCGCCAGAAGCTGGTGCTGTGTTACGCCGAATCGCGGCGCATCCACGGCCAGGACAATTACAACGTGCCCTCGCGCTTCCTGCGCGAGATCCCGCGCGACCTGCTGCACGAAGTGCGCCCGAAAGTGCAGGTCTCGCGCACCGCCTCGCTGGGCGCGGCACGCGGCGGCCCGGTGCACGGCGTGGTCGAAGCCGCACCGATCAAGCTCGGCGCCAATGTCGAACATCCCAAGTTCGGCGGAGGTGTGGTCGTGGATTACGAGGGCGCCGGTGCACACGCGCGCGTGCAGGTGCAGTTCGACGAAGTCGGCGCCAAGTGGCTGGTGATGGCGTATGCGAATCTGACGGTGATGTAGGCGTTTCTTCTACTACGGGGAGACGCACTGTGGTGGCCGCTGTTGATTGGACAACGAGGTTTTCCCTTCTCCCATCGGGAGAAGGTGGCGCGCAGCGCCGGATGAGGGTACGTCGTGGCTGGCAGTGGCGATGCGCGAATTTCCACAGGACGGAGCGAAGCGATGATGGTGGAAGCGACGATAAAAGCTTTTGTGGAAGCCTCGATGTCTGCAGAGGAATTTGAACGGAAGATTCAGTCAGATGCATCCTTCGAACGTCTTCTAAAGAATGAAGTTCAACTTCCTGCCTACATCCAGGAAGCTGATCTCTACACGCATCTGATCAGTCAGGACTACAGCCGGATCGGCTCTGTCTACAATGTTCAAAAACTACTTTGCAGCTTCTTGAAGAAACACGAGGTTGCGCATGTCTGTAGTGAAAAATATGGCGAATTACTCGAGTTGACACTGAAAGCTCAGCCCAAATGGCTTGATCTTCCATCCTGGTACTTTTCCCTTGCTATCGAAGGTCAGGGCGATAGCAAGGGAAAGGAACTGGTGAGGATTTTAAAAGACAAGATCGCGCAGGATTTTCGTTTCTTGAAATCGGCGCCGAAGTGGCTGCAAGGCCCTGATTGGCCTATCGTTGAAGGACGGCCGTTGGTGTTTGTAGGGCAGATCGACATTGGCAGCCTCCGTCACGACACTGCGCAGCTGTACATTTTCTATGATGATCACACTGGAGCATTCGTAAATTTCAGCCAGTCCTGCTAGAGGCTGCCGAGCTGGGCAATACTAGCGGCCAGCGAAAGTTTTCATGTCATGCGTACACGTGCAACGCATCCGACAGCAGACGAGCGCGTTGCATCTACGTATTGCGGTCGTAAATTGGACATGTAACCGTCACTACGAGCGTGCCGTTGTGCGCTGCCCGATGCATTCACAGCATCATCCGTGACACCCTGCGATCGAATCGAACGCAGAGCAACACATGGCAGGATGCGCAGAAATGAGTCGGGCGAGCTCTACAACCCTGCTTGAGCACCAGTGCAACCGCCGCAGCTGGATTGATCCACATCAATGTCTGCGTCGCTGGACCCTGTCAGGCTGCCATCACCGGCGATGCTGCCAGTCACTTCGGAGATCACCATGTACAAACGTATCCTGATCGCCATCGATGCATCCGAGCTGTCGCATCGTGGTTTGTTCCAGGGCCTCGAACTGGCCAAGGCGACTGGCGGCAAGGTCGATATCGTCACCGTGTCAGAGCCATGGGCGATGGGCATGTACGACGCGATGGGCTGGAGCGTGGGCTACGAGGCAAGCCCGGAATATCGCACCGAGCGCGAGGCCGCTGCCGAGAAGATTCTGCGCCCGGCACTGGAACTGGCGGCTGCGGCCAATATCAAGGCCACCTCGCATCACGTGCTGGATCGGTTCGCCGCCGAAGGCATCGTGCAGACCGCCAAGGACTGCAACAGCGATCTGATCATCATGACCTCGCACGGACGCCGCGGCGTGCGCCGCATGCTGCTCGGCAGCCAGACGGTGGAAGTGCTTACCAACAGTTCGATTCCGGTGTTGGTGATTCGCTGACTGGCGGATGTTTTGCTGCACAAGAACACGCGCAGTGCATCTCAGGTGTCAGCCCGCATGTTCCGTTGTAGGAGCGCGCCTGAGCGCGAGAGGCGTTACCGGTAACGCCCCATCGCGCGCAAGCACGCTCCTACGCGGATTACGGATCAGTTTTCCATTGTTTCAGGCTGACCCGCAAAGCGGCTCGCCGGCTGTGCAAGACGCCGTAGCGCTTCGGTATGCATCAGCGGGGCGGGCTGGACCGGCAGCGTGCCAGGGCGCACCGGCGCGTGATCGCGTTGCGCATCCTGGCTCAGCTCGCGCATGAAGCGCCATAGCGGCATGTAGTGGCCGCGGCGCGGCGAATGCGTTGCCGGCGCAGACCGACAGTGGCGGCGCCATTGCATCGGCTGCATGCCGAAACGCTGCTGAAAACAGCGTTGAAACTGCCGTTCCGAGGCGAAGCCCATCTCATACAGCAACCAGGTCAGGCTGCACTCCGGGTAGGCCTGCAAATAGCGGTGCGCGGTGCACAGGCGCTGCTCGCGGATGTAGCGGGCCACGCCGCCACGCGACTGGAACAGCCGGTACAACGAGGCGCGCGATAGCGCGAACGCCTGTTGCAAGGACTCGGTACCGAGCTCGGCCTCGCCGATATGCTGCTCGATGTAGGCCAGCAGATCGATCATCAGCGGCGCGTGCGCCACCACCGATGCCGATGCCTGCGGGACGATGGCGCCGTAATAGCCGGTGTTGCTCATGCGGGTGCTGCCTGCGGCCCACTCCCCGGGGCCTGTTATCTGATCAACCGAGAAAAGCGGCGCCAACCCATCACGGTCTTTTATGAACTCCGTGCTGCGTCACGCATCGATGCGATCGACGGCGATCCAGACCAACCGGCTGGCCCATTCCTCAATGCACCGCGACGCCGCATGGACCCTGCCTGCGCTTTGGGCAGCGACCAATGCAAAACCACTAGCAACGGCATCGCATCGAGATCAGGCTTGGGAACAGTGCTGGCTAGCGCTGCACTGCATGAGGTCGCGCCGATTCGCTGATTCGAAAAGACTGGGTTCTGCAGCGCGATGCTGGCCGCCAAGTGAATACCGAGCTCAGCACGACCGAAGGCACGCAGAAAGGCGATGGCAGATCACATGATCAATGCGGTGAGACGATTTGTCGGGTGATCGACGAAGGTGCTTCTAGGGTGACGCAACGGGAAACAGAAGCGTCGTCGCCACACTCTCACGCACACGTGGAATCGTCCTGACAGCTGTCGGTATCCCGCGCTAGCGGGACAGTCAGATCGCTTGCTCTTGACGCCTTCGTACACACGTTTCAAGACAATGCGCGCTCTCCAGGAGACTTCAATGTCGTTCAATATCATCAGCTGCGATGGCGGCGGAATTCGAGGACTGATCACCGCGATCCTCATCCAGGACCTGGACCAGCACAGCAACATCCTCAGCCATGCAAATTGCTTTGCCGGCACTTCCACCGGTGGCCTGCTTGCTCTGGCATTGGTGCAAAACGTCTCGATCAACACGATTATCGAGATGTACATGACCAAAGGCGCAAGCATTTTCGAACCCAACGGGTGGCTTCTCGATCAACAGGCCGAGTCGCAACAGCAAGGGGTGGACGCGACGCTGGGCAGCGGGCCGGGTTTCTTCAGCAGCCAGTACAAGAACGATGGATTGATCCAGATCGCAAGCGGATTGTTAGGTGCAACGCTGCTTGCAGACGCGAAGCGGCTCGTCGTCGTCAACGCCGCGCGCCTGTGGGACGCGACCAGTGGGAACTGGATGCCTGCCACGTTCTCCAACGGCGTCAACAATGCGTACAGGCAGATCAGCATGGTCGATGCCGCATTGGCCACGTCTGCCGCGCCAACCTACTTTCCGCCTTATCGGATTGCCGGAGTGAACGACGATTATGGCTTCTTCGCCGACGGCGGCGTGTTCGCCAACAATCCGGCCATGACCGCCGTGGCCGAGGCCATTGCAAGTGGCCTGGTGAACAGCGTCGGCGATATCCAGCTGCTCTCGCTTGGAACCGGCAGCAGCCCGCAAGGAATTCCATCCACCGCGATCGGCAACCCGCTCGACTGGGGCGCAAAATCCTGGCTATATCCCTGGGCAAGCGGCTCGGTGCCGGCCATGCCGCTACTGAATCTGACCATGGATGCAACGGCCGAACTTGCAAGCATCCAGGCCGAGCAGGTGCTGGCCGGCAACTACAAGCGCGCCAATGTCGAACTGAAACGTCCTTACGCACTGGATGACTGGAAGCATGTCGCTGATCTGGCCAGCGAAACCCAGGCTTACCTGCAGACAGATGCGTGGAAACAGACGCGTGACTGGGTCGCCAGCCGCTGGACATAGGGTAAATATCGGATTTTCGCGTAGGTGCAGCGTGGAGCTGCCGGAGCGCAGCTGCGTGGACAGCCCGCACGCTAGGTTCCAATCGTTTCGTCCACATCCACCTCGCTCTGCGTTGTTTGCCAGTCTGGCGTTGACCCGGAATCGGGACACGCCGGCAGCGACATCGTCATCACTTTCAGGTTGTAGCAGTGTTCCAGCCGGAACGCAGTGTCTTGGTTTGCCATCAGGAGATAACGAATGAGCAACGCATCGCCACATCCGCATGATGAATCCGGTATCGAATGGACCGACGCCGTCAGCGACAAAGGAATTCCCTACCAAATCGGGTTTCACGGCAGCAGCCAGGAGACGGAGCAAGCCGATGCTGCAGGCGAAGAAGCGAAGAGAGATTTCGGCATTGCTGTCGCTTGGCCGCTGACCGGAAACAATTGGACCGATACCACCGCAGAGGTCAAATCGATTGCTGCGATTTCTCGCTATAATCTCGGAGCCTACGGCGGGACCTGGGCATATATCCTGTATTTCAGCAACACCGAGCACTACGACTACTATTTCTACGACAAGACAGGCGACAGCTATCAGGTCAACACGTATCGCAATGGCGACCATTACGTGAGGTACAACTCGAGTGATCCGGCGATTGCCTTTATCAAAGGCAGCTGATTGCAGGATGTCAGGCAAAGACCGGCCGCAACGAATCGATTGCGGCCGGTTTTTCAACGCGTCTCGATCCCGACGGGGCCCCAAGACGTTGTGTCGGATAGTGCGTCTATCTAATTCCTGATCCTGACTCGAGCTTGGAAGACGTTGGCAAGCGGCATGAGTCCAGACGCCGAATCAATTGGTGTGCATACTCTGGTGACACTCATGACCGAGACTTCCTGCGAATCAGCCAATCTTATTTGCCACTATAGGGAGCATTAAATCGCGACGGCGTGTTTCGGGCATCATGCCCGTGCTCTGTTACCAGCCATCGGCGCCATGGTAGAAATTTTATGCTGCTTTCCAAGCTTGCTTCACTCGGGCGCAAAAACCATCACTCCATCCCCAGCCATCACTCTCAGCGTCACCACACGACGATCGCTGCCCCGATCAAACTGAAACTGCGGCGTTCCCGCAGGAATCGATGCATCGGCAACAAAGCGATGGCTGTTGAGCGGCTTCAGCGAGCGAGGTCTGCTTTTACCTTCCAGCACCAGTCCCTCGCTGTTTTGCGAGATCACAACCTCCTCGCCGAGAAAGCTCATATCCAGCACGCCGGTGAGTAGCGGTTCCTGATTGGGCCGCCGCACATAGCGGCCGGTGTAGTCCTTCAGGAGGGCTGTGAAATCGACGGTGCTGACTTGCACCGACCAATCGCCAGGCCAATGCTGCGCATCGGAGACCGCGTTGCGAATCTCGTTATGGAGCAGGTCGCCGTTTTCACCGTTGGTCAGCACGATCAGCCCGTCGCCGCTCTCGAGATTTCCTTCGAGATAGGCCTTGTAGCTGTCGTTGGCTCCGGCGTGATGAAAGATGCGCGATTGCCCTTGCCCGGCGAGGCGTGGCCCGAGTCCGTGGATGCCGGGGGCCACCTCGGTCATCATGTCGATGGCCAGTGCTTGCGGCAGAAATCCGTCACTGCTGCGGTAGGAGCTACCCAACGCGATGACCAGGCGGCTCAACTCCTTGGCTGAGGTCCAGAAGCCGGAGGCCGCTAGTTCCGGGAAACTTTGCCATCCCCGCGGCAGTGCGACAGGAGCGCCCAAGTCGTCGTGTGCGTGCGCCACATCGCGCGTGCCTGCGGCAAGGTGTGCATCGAACCGGCTCCTGCGCATGCCCAATGGGCCAAGAAGGTGCTCGGTGGCAATCGCATTCAACGGTTTGCCCATAGCGTCTTCGATTACCGCCTGCGCGATCATGTAACCGCCACCGGAGTAACGCGCGCGGGTGCCGGCAATATCGATCCGCTGCAAAGGCTTGTTGACTGCGGGCGATGTGCCGGTGAGCGTCTGTACCAGCGTGGGCAATGCAGCGCCTGGGTCGAAGTCCTTAAAGCCGTGCACGTTGAAACCTGCGGTATGCGACAGCAGCATGCGCAGGGAAATCTTGCTGGTATCGCCGTCCGGCCCTTGCGGTATCTGCCAACGGCGTAGCCAGGTGCCGACGTCTTTATCCAGATCCACAATGCCAAGCGCGGCAAGCTTCACGCACAGCGCGGCCGTCACGACCTTGCTGACCGAGCCGACCGAGAACAAGGTGTCTTCGCCGATCGGTGAGCGAGTTTCCGCCGTTGTCGATCCGAAGCCTTTGATGCTGTGGATCCGCCCCCCGCGCAGGATCGCAACTGCCGCGCCTGGCACGCGGTGATGTTGCATGCGTGCTTGCAATGCCCACTGCTCCTGACCGGTGTGCACGGTTGGGCGCAGCAATGTTTCGAACGATGCAGGCGGGCTTGATGTTTTTGCGTGAGCAGCGATCGGCAGTGACCACAGTGGCAACGTCAGCCCGCCAATCAATAGCTCACGACGATGAATGACAGGCATGACGATCCTTGTACTTTAGGGCGAGGCAGTGGGAGAAGTGAGCCAGCGTTTGCAGGAGGCCCAGCTAGCGATTTGCTCTTGTGATGATGCAATGCGATTGAAATTTTTTCTGGGCGATAGCCGTGGGCGAGGTTCGCTTGTTACTTCGCTCACCAAGCTATTCGACATCAGCAAGGTAAGCGCAATCGGTGCAAGCCTGAGATCAGGTCAAAAGTTTCCATGGATGCGGCCATGCGTGCTTGCTGGCAAGTGATCTAATCATCTCCCAAGACTGCATCGATACGATTTGACTCGCCTGATTCTAACGCTGCTGCGGTTGTGTCAGCGACGTTGCATCAGCGGAAGCACGTTCGCGCGTCATTGCTCTTATCGAAGCTTGGGGAAATCCAATGAAATGCATCTCTGCAGTATGTTGTGTCGTTTTCGGCCTTGTCGTGCAGAGCACGCCTGCATTCGCCGCCGAACCGATCACCGGAAAATGGTTTACCGATAACCAGCAGGCACTGGTCGACATCCAGCCCTGCGGCACGTCGCTATGCGGCACCATCGTCAAGGTGCTGCGGGCCAAGCCCGGTAGCCGGAAGACTGATGCGTTCAATCCGGATCCGGCCAAGCGCCACAACCCCATGGAAGGCACGGTGATCCTCAGCGAGCTGGTGGATGCAGGAGATCTGTGGAAAGGCAAGATCTACAACCCCGAATCCGGCAAGACCTACAACGCCAAGATCAAGCGTGGCGCCGATGGCTCCTTGAAGGTGGAGGGCTGCGTGGCCTTCATATGTCAGGGGCCGACCTGGCAGCCCGCACCTTGATGGCTGCCTGACCTGGGTGGCCCGAGGCGCGTTTGCCAGGCCCGGCGCAAGCGAGCTAAACCGTTTTGTTTTGAAATGCCTACCCGTCCGCCAATGCGGGATACTGCGCTCCCACGCAGGCGAGATGGGCCCGATGTCCGAGCTGCCGATCACCGAGTTGTTGCAGGCCTGGCAGCGCGAGGAGCCCGGCGCGGGCGATGCATTGGCGCGGCAGGTGTACATGGTGCTGCGCGAGACGGCGTTGCGGGTACTGCGGCGCAATGCGCGCGGCGGGCTGCAGGCCACCGAGCTGGTGCATGAGGCATGGATGCGGCTGGAGCAGGGGCAGCAGGGATTTCGCTCGCGTGCGCACTTCTATTCGGTTGCCGCACTGCAGATGCGCCATCTGTTGGTGGATCTGGCGCGGCAGCAGGCCAGCGCCAAGCGGGGTGGGCAGGCGGTGACGTTGACCATCAGTCTGTCCGATGGCGCGCCGCGACCGGAGGCCTTGCTGATGGTGGCCGATGCCTTCGACAAGCTGGCGCGCGTGGACGAGCGCAAGGCCAAGGCGTTCGCGCTGACCGAGCTGGTGGGTTTCAGTGTGGCCGAGGCGGCCGAGCAACTGGAGGTGTCGGTGCCCACGCTGGAGCGCGATTTGCGCTTTGCGCGGGTGTGGCTGGCGGCGCAGCTGTGAGTGTCGTGGCCACTTCCTGGCAACGCCTGGAGGCGCTATTTCATCAGTCCTGCTTACTGCCGGTGGAGGCGCGCGAGGCATTCGCGCGTGCGCAGGCCGGTGACGATGTGGTGCTGCGCGATGCGTTGCTGGCGATGCTGGCGGTGGAATCGCAGGCCACGCTGCGCGTGCGTGCGCCGTTGAAACAGGCCGTGGCCGCCTTGCGCGCGCCATTGCCGGAACTGCCGGCCGGCACGCGCTTTGGTGCATGGGCGATCGACCGCCTGATCGGCGCCGGCGGCATGGGCCAGGTGTATCTGGGCCATCGCGCCGACGGCGCTTACGAGCGCGAGGTGGCGATCAAGCTGGTGGCCGCCGACGCGCTGGATGTGCAGGGCCGCGCGTTGTTCGAGTTCGAATGCCGCTTGCTGGCGCAAATGGTGCACCCGGCGATCGCGCAGATTCACGATGTGGGCACCGATGCGCACGGCCGCCCGTATCTGGTGATGGAATACCTGCGCGGCGAGCCGATCACCTGGTGGTGCGATGCGCATCTGCTCTCGCTGCATGCGCGCGTGCTGCTGATGCTGCGGGTGAGCGAGGCGGTGCAGCACGCACATCAGAAAGGCGTGATCCATCGCGACCTCAAACCCAGCAACGTCTTGGTCAGCGAGATAGACGGGCGGCCGATGCCGGGCGTGATCGACTTCGGCATCGCCATCGATGCGGCCAACCCGGGCATGACCTCCGCGCATGGCCGCGGCACGCCCGGCTACATGAGTCCGGAACAGGCGCGCGGTGCGTTGGACGTGGACGCGCGCAGCGACATATATGCATTGGGCGCAATGTTCTATGAGTTGAGCTGCGGGCTGGCACCGGTGGCTGGGCAGAATGGGCTGCCGCAGCCCCCCTCGCAGCGCGTGGCGGCAGTGCCGGCCGATGCGCGTGCGCGGATCTGCGCCGCACGCGCAACCACCCACGCCCGACTGCAGCGGCAATTGCGCGATGGCCTGGATGCGATCGTGTTGCGCGCGTTGGCCCCCGAGCCCGTTGCACGCTATGCGTCGGTATCGGCCTTGCTGGACGAGCTGCATCGTTGGCTCGACGGCTACCCGCCGCGCGCGTTGCAGGCGGGCCGGTGGTTGCGGTTGCGCAAGTTCGCCCAACGCCATCGCAGTGGCGTGCTGGCCGCCGGGCTTGTGTCGATCGCGCTGATGGGTGGTCTGGGCGCCACGTTGTGGTCGCTGCAGCAAGCTGCGCGCGATGCGCAACGCGCGCAGGTCACCGGCGATTTCATGAGCTCGGTGTTGTCCAGCGTGGACCCTGGCATCGCGCAGGATCTGGATAAGACGTTGATGCTGCGCGTGTTGCAGCAGGCCTCGCAGCGCGCCGCGCGCGAGCTGGCCGATCAACCGGATGCACGCACCGAGGTGGAACTGACGCTGGGCCGCACGCTGATCGCCTTGTCGGACTATCTGCAGGCGGTTGCGCATCTGCGCACCGCGCAGGCGCTGGCGCAGCAGAGCACGGGTGCCGGCAGCGCGCCTGCGCTGGAAGCGGCCTCCATGCTGGGCCAGGCGCTCAGTGGTGCGGGTCAATCACGCGAGGCCGAGCGCGTGCTGCGCGCCGGCATGGCGCAGGCCGCGCGCGGCAATGCGAAGCAGCAGAGCCTGGGTAACGACATGCGTGCCCGGCTGGCATGGGCGCTGCGCGATCAAGGCCGCATGCTGGAGGCGCTGGCGGAAAGCCGGCATGCCTACGTCGCCGCATTGGCCAACGGGGCCACCACCGCAGAACGCCGCATCGATGCCGGCAACAGCTACGCCGGCATGCTGGCCGAGAATGGGCAGCTTGCACCGGCCATCGCCTTGCAGCGCAGCCTGCTGCGCGAGCGCATTGGCGTGCGTGGGCCAGAGCATCCGCTGGTGCTGTCGATGCGCAACAGCCTGGCGGTATTTTTGCTGATGCAGCGCGATTTTGCCGCTGCCGAGGCCGAACTCGCACCGCTGCTGCGCATTACCCGCAAGCTGTACGGCGACAACGCCGCCGATACCTTGATGGTGGAAGGCAATCTCGCCGACACCTTGCGTCAGCAAGGCAAGCTGGCCGAAGCCGGCCCGCATTACCGCGCTGCGATGGAGCGCGCACGCGCCGCCTTCGGCGACGATGCGCGGGCCACGATCACCTACCGCAGCAACCATGCCTTCTGGTTGCTGGATGCCGGGCAGGTGCAGGCATCATTGGTCGAACAGCGCGCTTGCCTGGCCTCGTCCTTGCGCGTGTTGGGCCGTGCGCATCCACAGACCGCCGAGATCCTGCGCGGCATGTCCGAAGCCGAGCGCAGGCTTGGCCAGACCGCCGCTGCGCGCGACCACGCGCAGCAGGCGCTGCAGATGTTGACCGGTATCTACGGCGATGCCGAAGAGCCGCTGCTCGCCGCACGCCAGACCCTGGCGCTGGCCGCAGCGGCCAAGGCAATGCCGGCCATCTCAAGCGCAGAGACCACCACCGCGGTCGCGCAACGCTGATACAAGTTGGCATCACCGGCACCAGCGGCCAAAGAGCCGCTGCGCTTACGCTCTACGAATCCCGAATCCCGAATCCCGAATCACCAGCTATACAACTTCCAATACACCTTGTTGACCTTGTCCTTTTCCGCATCCGTATGGCCGTCGTGATCGCGGTCGTACAGGAAGTAGGGCGCACCGCGCGCGGGCGTCACCCGCACCATTTCCAGCTGGCCGTTGACCCGGTACTCGTCGACCTTGTCGCCGTTGCCCATGGTCTTGCTGGTGACATCCGCACCGGCCGGCACGTTGCCGCTGGCGCCGCTGGTGGCGCAGCCGCCGAGCAGCAGTAACGGCAGCAGCAAAAGACTTGCTCTCATCATCGTCGTCATCCGTTCTAGGTCGTTGCTCAGTATGCGCTGGGCGGCGTGGGGTGAGCGTGCAGCGGTAGAATTGGCCGATGAGCAAATTAGTCCTGATCGACGGGTCCAGTTACCTGTATCGCGCGTTCCACGCGCTTCCGCCGCTGACCAATGCCCAGGGCGAGCCCACCGGTGCCTTGTTCGGTGTGGTCAACATGCTGCGCGCCACCTTGAAGGAACGCCCGGCCTACGTCGCGTTCGTGGTGGATGCGCCCGGCAAGACCTTCCGTGATGACTTGTATGCCGACTACAAGGCCAATCGCCCGTCGATGCCCGACGACCTGCGCGCACAGGTGCAGCCGATGTGCGACATCGTGCATGCGCTGGGCATCGACATCCTGCGCATCGATGGGGTGGAAGCCGACGATGTCATCGGCACGCTGGCCTTGCAGGCGGCCGCCGATGGCTTGAGCGTCACCATCTCCACCGGCGACAAGGACTTCGCGCAGCTGGTGCGCCCGGGCATCGAACTGGTCAACACCATGAGCGGCAGCCGCATGGATTCGGACGAGGCGGTGGTCGCCAAGTTCGGCGTGCGCCCCGACCAGATCGTCGACCTGCTGGCGCTGATGGGCGACACCGTCGACAACGTGCCCGGCGTGGACAAGTGCGGCCCCAAGACCGCCGCCAAATGGCTGGCCGAGTACGACTCGCTCGACGGCGTGATCGCCAACGCCGACAAGATCAAGGGCAAGATCGGCGAGAACCTGCGCGCCGCATTGCCGCGGCTGCCGCTCAACCGCGAACTGGTCACCATCAAGACCGACGTGACTCTGGCCAGCGGCCCGCGCGCGCTGGACCTGCGCGAGCCCAACGCCGAAACGCTGGCGGTGCTGTACGCACGTTACGGCTTCACCCAGGCGCTGCGCGAACTCGGCGGCGCCGCTGCCCAGGCCGGCCTGCTGACCGAGCCGATGCCGCTTGGCGCCGCCGCAGCCAGCGCCCGCACCGAACCCGGCCGCGCGCGCGGCACCGGCTTCGTGTCCGGCCCGGTCAGCGCCCCGGTGGAAGTGGACCCGGCGCTGTCGGCACCCGGCCAGTACGACACCATCCTGACCCACGAACAGCTCGACAGCTGGATCACCCGCCTGCGCGCGGCCGGCCAGTTCGCCTTCGATACCGAAACCGACAGCCTGGATCCGCTGCAGGCCGACCTGATCGGCCTGAGCGTGGCCGCCGAGCCCGGCCAGGCGGCGTATCTGCCGTTCGGCCACAACTTCCCCGGCGCCCCGGCCCAGCTCGACCGCGTTCAGGCGCTGGCGCAGTTGGCACCGCTGCTCACCGACCCCGCCGTGCGCAAGCTCGGCCAGCACGGCAAGTACGACCTGCACGTGATGCGCCGCCACGGCATCGCCCTGGCCGGCTACAGCGACGACACCTTGCTGGAGAGCTTCGTGCTCAATTCCGGCAGCGCCCGTCACGACATGGACAGCCTGGCCAAGCGCTACCTGGGCTACGACACGGTCAAGTACGAGGACGTTTGCGGCAAAGGCGCCAAGCAGATCCCGTTCGCGCAGATCAGCCTGGAAGACGCCACCCGCTACGCCGCCGAAGATGCCGACATCACCTTGCGCCTGCACTACGTGCTCGGCCCCAAGCTGGCCGCCGAGCCGGGCCTGGAGCGCGTCTACCGCGAGATCGAGATGCCGCTGGTGGAAGTACTGGCACGCATCGAAGCCAACGGCGTGTGCGTGGACGCGGCCGAACTGCGCCGCCAGAGCGCCGACCTGTCCAAGCGCATGCTCGCCGCCCAGCAAAAAGCCACCGAGTTGGCCGGGCGCACCTTCAACCTGGATTCGCCCAAGCAGCTGCAGGCGCTGCTGTTCGACGAGCTCAAGCTGCCCGCCGTGGTCAAAACGCCCAAGGGCCAGCCCTCGACCAACGAAGAGGCGCTGGAAGCCATCGCCGACCAGCACGAGCTGCCACGGGTAATCCTGGAGTACCGCGGGCTGACCAAGCTGCGCAGCACCTATACCGACAAGCTGCCGGAGATGATCCACCCGCAGTCCGGGCGCGTGCACACCAGCTACCACCAGGCCGGCGCCGCCACCGGGCGGCTGTCTTCGTCCGATCCCAACCTGCAGAACATCCCGATCCGCACCGAAGACGGCCGCCGCATCCGCCGCGCCTTCGTCGCCCCGGCCGGGCGCAAGCTGATCGCCTGCGACTACTCGCAGATCGAGCTGCGCATCATGGCGCACCTGTCCGGCGACCCCGGCCTGGTCGGCGCGTTCGAGTCCGGCGCCGACGTCCACCGCGCCACCGCCGCCGAAGTGTTCGGCCGCACCATCGATACCGTCAGCAATGATGAGCGCCGCGCCGCCAAGGCGATCAACTTCGGCCTGATGTACGGCATGAGCGCGTTCGGCCTGGCCCGCCAGCTCGGTATCGGCCGTGGCGAGGCGCAGGACTACATCGCGCTGTACTTCAGCCGCTACCCGGGCGTGCGCGACTTCATGGAAACCACCCGCCAGCAGGCGCGCGACAAGGGCTACGTGGAAACGGTGTTCGGCCGCCGGCTATACCTGGACTTCATCAACGCCGGCAGCCAGGGCCAGCGCGCCGGCGCCGAGCGCGCCGCCATCAACGCACCGATGCAGGGCACCGCGGCCGACATCATCAAGCGCGCCATGGTCAGCGTAGACGGCTGGATTGCCGATCACGCCGAGCGTGCGTTGATGATCCTGCAGGTGCACGATGAACTGGTGTTCGAAGCCGATGCCGACTTCGTCGACACGCTGCTGGGCGAGGTCACCGCGCGCATGTCGGCCGCTGCTGAATTGCGCGTGCCGCTCGTGGTCGACTCCGGCGTCGGCGATAATTGGGATGAGGCGCACTGACCCGGCAGATAACGCTGATATGCTGAATGCGCAGACCAGACATTATGCGGATTAGGCCTGCGTCGATGGAATGAATAACCGCTAAATTCTACATATTTTTAACAGTTATCTTCACGATCCATCAATGTAGAAAATGTTGTTATATCCCTCGACGGGCGCAACGCCTGTCGGCAGATCTCTCCCATCCCCTGGAGCAGATCTCGGAGCGGAAACTACTCCCCAAGTTTCCGTTCCCTGGCCCCGCCGACCTCCCCCTGGTCTGCGGGGCTTTTTATTTTCAGGCTTGAATTTTGCTCTGCAACATAACCGGCTCATTGCGTAAGGCGAATGATTCAGTTGCGGCGGCAATCACAAATTTAAACGAGCTTAATTAAATCAATCAATCAACACAGCGTTTCATTCAACGCCGTGTTTAATCAGCCTGTTCAGCCTAGCCAATCGCGCGGCACCAGATAGTCCATCAGACGCGCCTCGGCGCTGCCCGGTTCCGGGGTGAATCCGTATTCCCAACGCACCCGCGGCGGCAAGCTCATCAGGATGCTCTCGGCGCGCCCGCCGCTCTGCAGGCCGAACAGGGTGCCGCGGTCGTAGACCAGATTGAATTCCACATAGCGGCCGCGACGGTAGAGCTGGAACTCGCGCTCACGCTCGCCGTACGGCGTGTCCTTGCGGCGCTCGACGATCGGCAGGTAGGCATCCAGAAAGCCGTCGCCAACCGCGCGCTGATAGGCGAAATCGCGTTCGAAGTCCTTATCCAGGTCGTCGAAGAACAGCCCGCCCACGCCACGCGTCTCGTTGCGGTGGCGCAGGAAGAAGTATTCGTCGCACCAGCGCTTGTGCGCGGCATAGCGTTCTTCGCCAAATGGGGCGCACAGCGTCTGCGCGGTGCGGTGCCAATGCAGCACGTCTTCATCGACCGGGTAGAACGGGGTCAGATCGAAGCCGCCGCCGAACCAGGCCGCCACCACGTCGCCATCGCGCTCGGCGCGGAAGTAGCGCACGTTGGCGTGGGTGGTGGGGATGTGCGGATTGTGCGGATGGAACACCAGCGAGACGCCGCAGGCGCGCCAGGTCGCCCCGGCCAGCTCGGGCCGATGCGCACTGGCCGAAGGCGGCAGGCGCGAGCCGGACACATCCGAAAAGCCTATGCCGGCCTGCTCGAACACTGCGCCATCGCGCAGGATGCGGGTGCGCCCGCCACCGCCTTCTTCGCGCTGCCAGAGGTCTTCGGCAAAACGCGCGCTGCCATCGATGGCTTCCACGGCAGCGCAGATACTGTCCTGCAAGCCGGTCAAATAATCGCGTACACGGTCGAATTCGTTCATGCCCCGATTCTAAGCGGTGCATCCTGGTTCGTGCATCGGGACGAACGCGCCCGTTTGTCGCAGGGCGAGGCAATGCTTCGCTTGGGCAGCTAGCGGACGGGCACGGGGGCCCGACCAACTAGGCTGCTGACCTGTGCTCTTACACTCCATCTCAACGTCTTTACGATCCGAAATCTCGGTTGTCCTGGAGTGGTTGAGCAGCGGGGATAGATCAGTTGTAAAGATCAGTTGTAGAGCGGCTGATCTGCCGATTTGCTGCAGGGCCCTTGCCCGCCCACCGTCGCGGGACACGCCGCAAGTACGTCCGTGTAGGCTCTTACGCGGCATCCATGCCGCGTAAGGTCCCGCGACGGTGGGCGGGCAAGGACCAGTGGAGATGGTCGGTGTGCATGGTGCAAGCAGTGCATGACGTGCGTTGTTTGGGTAACGGCGCGCCCGATCAGCTTCCCAAGACAAGGCGAGAAATAGGGAGAAATAGGGGGGCTTTCAACAGAGCAACCTACAAACTTTCTGGTGCGGTGCCCTTACCGATTGCGGGACCGTGTGGCGGCATGGATGCCGCCACCGAGCCTACATGGACGTACTTGCGGCGTGTCCCGCGAGCGGTGAGGGCATCGCGCCCTCGACGCGACTGGCACGCCGTGGAAGCTGTCCACGCAGCAAATCAGCGAACGATCACGCCAAGCGCGACGCAGCAAATTCAGCGCGCACGGCCGGCGTACACAGCCGCCACGCCAGCACTGCGTGGATGCAGCCGAGTGCCAGGACCCCTGCGCCGGTCAGCAGCAATGCGAGCTGGCGCGTCGCCTGCAGGCGCGCCTGCAACTGCGGCCACTCCGGGCTATGCAGCACATCGGCGGGCAGCATGGCCTGCACACCCTCGAACAACGGCCCGATCAGCGCCAAGCCGCCGAAATTGAGTAGCCCTGTCACCAGCAACACCGCCACAAACCCGACGCGCGCCCATTCGCGTCGCTGCAGCAACGCCCAGCTGAGCCACGCAAACGCGGCCGATAGCACTGCACCTGCAACCGACAACGACAGCGCATGATCGATCAGCCATTGCCACGACGCCGGCAGTGTCATGCCGTCGGGCAACCCCATCGACGTCGCGTCCGGCATGATCGCGATCATCATGATCTGCAGCAGATTGCCCATCGCGCTGACCAGCCCGAGCAGCAACGACACCCATGCCAGCGGCGTGACAAAGCCGCCATGCGACCGCGATGACGGTGGCAGCGGTGCGTTCATTGCAGCGAGGCGATATGTGCGGCCACCGCAGCCTGGCCATCAGGATCCAGCGACGGCTGCAGTTGCGCGTACCAACCCGGCAGCGCATCGGCCGGCAGGCACTCGCGCAACAACGGCGTGCTGCGCTCAAGGAATGCTTCGAAAAACGGTAGCCCGCGCACGTAAAGGAAATGGCTGTCGGTGATCGACATTCCTGCGTATGCCTCGCGCAACCACTCCAGATGCGGCAACGCGTGCGCACCGTGACCGGCGCGGGTCAGCGCGGTGAGGAAGCTGGTGCGTGCGGTGGCCGGCGAGGTGGAGCGCTCCTGCGCGTTCAAATCGTCGAAGGTCAGTAGCCACTGCTCGCCACGATCGATCTCGTTGCACATTACCGAGGTGGTCGCCAACTGCAGCGCGTTGTGTGCGGTGGGCTCCAGCTCGTACAGCGCCAGCCAGTGCGGGTACGCCTCGCGATAGCGGTCCAGCGCGCTCAATGCCAATGCACACAACCGCTGCGCATCGGCGCCCAAGTGCAGCTGCGCTTGGGCGGCGTTGTAGGCGCCCACCTGATCGCCGCGCTGAAATAGCGTCAGCGCTGGCAACAATGCGGGGTCGATCTCGGCTTCGGTTTCCGTGTCGTCGGCTGCGGTGGCCGGCGCCACTGTCGGTTCGGCTCGTGGCGTCTTTGCCGCCGGGGTCTTGCGTCCAAACAATCGGTCCCACAGGCCCATCGCGATTACCTTCTGCGCGCCGGTCGATGAATGGAAAGCCGCTGCGGTGCCGGCGGCGCTCCGGTCGGGCGGCAGACCGATGCAGAGGGGAGCGCGATGCGCCAGCGATCTGCCGATCCTGCGTCAAGCTTAGAGCCAGTTGCGTACGTGGAGGTGAGTGCCAGGCACGTTGTTGCCGGGCGATGCGTACGCGACACCACGCGTGCAACGCGCGCTACCTGCTGCTTGCCGCAAGATCCGGATGCTGCCGCTGCATGAGATGTCATCGTCCGGGCGACGCAGCACGCATCGCCCGGCTGCAATCGCATGCCTTACGGCTTCACCTGCTCATTGAACAGTTTGAGGATGCGCTTGTACTCGTCCAGCCACGAATCGGCACGCGTAAAGCCGTGGCGTTCCAGCGGATATGGCGCCACCTGCCAGTTGTCCTTGTGCAGCTCAACCAGTTTCTGGGTCATGTCGACCGAGTCCTTGAAGAACACGTTGTCGTCGATCATGCCGTGGGCGATCAGTAGATGATCCTGCAGCCCGTCTGCGTAGTTGATCGGCGAGGAGATCTTGTAGGCCTGCGGATCGAGCTCGGGGGTGTTGAGGATGTTGGAGGTGTAGTCGTGGTTGTACTGCATCCAGTCGCCCACCGGACGCAGCGCCGCACCGGCCTTAAAGGTGCCGGGGCTGCGGAACAGCGCCATATAGGTCATGAAACCGCCGTACGAGCCGCCATAGATGCCTGCACGCGAGCGGTCCCCCTGCTTCTGCGTCGCCAGCCAGTCCAGACCGTCCAGATAATCCTCCAGCTCCGGATGCCCCATGTTGCGGTAGATCGCGGTGCGCCAGTCGCGGCCGTAGCCTTCCGATGCGCGGTAATCCAGGTCCAGCACGATGTAGCCCTGCTGCACCAGCAGGTTGTGGAACATCTGCTCGCGGAAATACGGTGTATAGCGCTGCGACACGTTTTGCAGATAGCCGGCGCCGTGCACGAACATCACGATCGGATACTGCTTGCCGGGCTCGGGATTTTGCGGGCCGTAGTATTTGCCCCAGACCGTACCGGCGCCGTGTTTGGACGGCATCTGCACATACTGCGGTGCGATCCACGGCTGCGCCTTGAAGGCCGGCGTGCGCGTATCGGTCAGCACCGTGGCCTGGCCACCGGTTGCCGGCACCACCGCCAGTTGCGGCGGCAGATAGGCGCCGGAGTAGCGCACCAGCACCTGCTGCCCATTCGGCGACAGGCTGAAGCCTTCCACGCCGTTCAATGCAGTGACTTCGCTGAGCTGATCGTTGCGCAGATCGAGCTTGCACACCTCGTAATCGCCCGGCCATTTCTGATTGCACAGGAAATACATGCCGCTGCCATCGGCGCTGGGCACCGGCATCGACACTTCCCACTTGCCGCGCGTGCGCTGGCGTGGCTTGCCGTTGCCTTCCACCGTGTACAGCTGCGAATAGCCGGATTCTTCCGAGAGCAGCCACAGCGTGCGGTTGTCTGGCAGCCAGCCGAAATCGTTGAAGTCCCAGTTGATCCAGGCGCTATCGCTCAGCCGATGACGCGGCTGCAGTTTGGCCGCATCCAGATCCACGCTGGCGATCCAGCGGTCCTTGTTGTCCACCGCGCGGATTTCCACTGCCACGTTGCGGCCATCGTCGCTCCAATGCACCGCCGGGCCGTTGCCGTCGCCATCGCTTTCCACGCGCACCGCGCGGTTGCCCTTGAGCGGGTCGCGCTTGGCGGCCTTGCGCAATGCGGCCAGCGGGTCGGTGGCAATGCCGGGCAGCGCGTCGAAAGACAGCTGGCGCGCGCTGCCTGCGATCACGTCGACCAGCCACAGTGTGTGTGCGGCTGGCATGTTGCGGCCGACGCGGGGGCGGGTTTCCTGGAATTCTTCGTAGCCGGATTCGGTCACGTACTTGGGCATCTTGCCGGCCTGGCCCTCGTCGGCATTCTTGGCCTGGGTCATCACCAGCAGGTGGCGGCCGTCCGGCGACAACGCGCTGTCGACGATCTCCACCTCATCGCCCAGATACACCGGTGCCGTGGCACGCGTGGCGTCGGCGCGACGCCAGGTGTCTTCCTGCGTGCGCAGCGCCTCGCGCTGCTCGCGGTCGCGGCGCAGCGTGGCCAGCGTGGCCAGTTGCTGCTCGCGCAATACATCGGCCTTGGGCGCGGCATCGGGATCGCGTTCGGCCTTGACCACCGCCACCTGCGCGGTGCCGCCATCGGCGCGCCAGTGATACCAGTTGTTGCCCGCACGCCAGATCGCACCGCCATCGCTGGCAAATTGCGGACGCGATTCGACCTCGTTGCTGCGGGTCAGCTGGGTCAGCGCGCCCGAGCGCAGATCACGCAAAAAAATGTCGCCATTGCGCGCGAACAGCATGCGCTGGCGCGTCGCATCATAGCTGGGGTTGGCCGCATCCAGGCCGGCGCGGGCGTTGTCCGCCACGCGTTCTGCCGCCGCGCCATCAATGCCCTGGCGATAGGTATCGCGCACCGGGCTGCCCTCGCGTTTGAGCAGGTATTGCACCTGTTTGCCATCCCACTGCCACCAGGCCTGATCGACCGACGGCCCGATCCAGTCCGGGTCGGCCATTACCTGTTCGATGGTGAGCGGTGCGGCGGACTGCGCGTGCGCGGTGACAGCCAGCAATAACAAGGACAGCGGCAACAATCTGGGCATCGGAAACGACTGGACGCAACGAAAGAGCGGCCAAGCCTAGCAGCTCGCTTCGACCGGGGGCTTGGGCCACAGGTCATGCGCGGGGTGGGTGGTGGAGTGTGGCGTCGAAGCGGCGGGGTCTGTGCCAGTGGCGAGCTCGACCAGATGCGCCCTGACGGTAAATGCGCAGTCCACGCACGGCAGCACGCGCGACCTGGCCGATCTCACCGCATTACTTTCCAATGCATTCCACGTCGCGATGCGCAGCTGCCACAACGCCAAGGGCGCTTCACCACGCCAGCGGCGACGCTGCGAACATCCGGCACTGCGGCGTAGCCACAAACCCTGCGACTTGCCAGCAGCCCAGGTGGCGGCCAAGCTAGCGCGCTTTTGCGACTGTCGGTTCACATGTCCAGCCTGCCTGCTTTTGTTGTCTCCCACCCGATGGCCGTTGGCGTGCCCGGCCGGCCGTTGGCCTGGCGGGCAGGGCAGTCGGTGGATCTGGCGACCTTCATCGCGCACGTGCACGGCCTGGCGCAGCAGCTGCCGGATGGCCGCCACGCGGTGAATCTGTGCGAAGACCGCTACCGTTTCATGGTCGCCTTCTACGCCTGCGCGCTGCGCGGCCAGGTGTCGCTGCTGCCGTCGTCGCGCGCACCGGCGGTGGTCGGTGAAGTGCAGGCGCGCCACGCCGATGCGTATTGTCTGGGCGATCTTGCATTGGAGCTGGCACCGCCGCGCTACTGGCAATTGCCGGCCGAGTTGCCGCAGGCCGATGGCCCGATGCCGCAACTGGCAGACGATGCCCTGGTGGCGATTGGTTTTACCTCCGGCAGCACCGGCAGCCCGCAACCGAATCCCAAGACCTGGGGCAGTTTTTTGACCAGCACGCGCCAGGATCTGGTCGCGCTGGAGAGCCTGTGGGCGCACACCGACGCGGTGCCGCACGTGGTGGCCACGGTGCCGCCGCAGCATATGTACGGCATGGAATTGTCGGTGCTGCTGCCGATGGTGACCACGCTGGCCGTGCATGCCGGGCGGCCGTTCTTCCCCGATGACGTGGCGCATGCGCTGGCGGAAATTCCCGAGCCGCGCCTGTTGGTGACCACACCGGTGCACCTGCGTGCGCTGGTCGAATCGGGCGTGCAGTTGCCACCACTGGCCGGCATCGTGTCGGCCACCGCACCGCTGGCGCAGGACATCGCCGCTGCGGCCGAAGCACGCTTTGGCGGTGAAGTGCGCGAGATGTTCGGTTCCACCGAAACCTGCGTCTTCGCCGTGCGGCGCACCGCACTGGAAGCGGCGTGGACACCGCTGCCGGGCGTACGCCTGGAAACACAGGCCGCCGGCACACTGGTGCACGCACCGCATCTGGCAACGCCGGTGCTGCTGGCCGATATGATGGACGTGGCCGAAGACGGCCGCTTCCAGGTACGCGGCCGTCAGGCCGATCTGCTGGAAATCGCCGGCAAACGCGCCTCCCTGGCCGACCTCACCCGCCGCCTGCTCGCCATTCCCGGTGTGGTCGACGGCACCATCGTGCAGCTCACACCGGACCCCGGGCAGGCCGTCGGCCGCATCGCCGCACTGGTGGTCGCCCCAACCCTGGACGAAGCGCAGATCCTCGCCGCCCTGCGCATCAGCGTCGACCCGGTGTTCCTCCCACGCCGCCTGCGCAAACTTCCCGCATTGCCACGCAACGAAACCGGCAAGCTGCCGCGCGATGTGGTTTTAGGCTTGCTCAACGGCTGAGCGACGGCCGCACACGCAGCGTTACTGGCGCATCGCTGCATCGCTGCATCTGGCATCAGCACCGATGCCCGTAATGACTCACCCATGCACCCCATCGATCTCCACCGCCAACTCATCGCGGCAGATCACCGCGTGCAGCAGCAGGCGCGGCACCGCGTCGCCGAAGCGGGCGTCCAGTGCTTGCGCGACCTTGGGCAGATCGTCGTGTTCGCGCACGTAGACCTTCAAACGCGTGCCGGTGCCGAACTGCGCGGGCAGGGCGGGGGCGTGCTGGCGTGCGGCGCCGAGCAGGGCGTCGAAGTTGGCGAAGGTTTCTTCCAGCTGCGCAAGCAACTGGCCGGTGTGCATCGAGGCATGCCCGACCACCGCGGCGGTGCCTGACAGCAGCAGCGGCATGTCGCTGCCGGCCGGCGGCAGCATGGCGCGCGCAAAACTCGGCGGCTGCGGGCCGTACTGGCGCGGGTAGTTGTAGGCGCTGACCTGGCGCGGATTTTCCAGCGGCGTGCCGGCGTCGCTGGCGGCCAGCCAGTAGATCTGGATGATGCGCTCGGCATCGCAACGGCCCACCGCAGTAGCGGCAGGCAGCTGCGCGGTATCGAACGCGCCCAGGCCGCGTGCACGCCCGATGCAGAACTGCCGATAGCGTTCGCGGTCGCCGCTGCCCAGGGTGATCGCATCCAGATAATTCCAGATGCGCAGCAAACGTGGAGTCTGGCTGCCGGTGACGAAGGCGGTGATTTCCGCATATGCCTTGGCGGCGGCTTCTTCGATGTCCACATCCTGCTCGTCGATCTCGATCACGCCGAACTGCAGGCGCCCGTCGCTGGACCAGGCGATGTTGCCGTCGCGCCCACTGCGCACCGGCGAGTCGCTGCGCCACACTTCCAGCACGCTGGCCTGATACGGCTGCAGCGGCACGCGCAGGTAACGCGGGTCGTCCAGACGCGCCGCCGCAGTGCCGAAGCCGAACACGGCCAACACCTGCGGATCGGTGAGCAGGGCAGACGGGTCGGTCTGGTCGATATAGTCGACCTGCAGGCGGGGATGGCGCACGGCGTGCGTGGTCTGGGCCTGGGAAGCGGTCATTGCGTGTCTCGTTGTTGCGTATCGCGTTGCAAGGTGTCGCCGTCGAAGCCGAGCGTGGCCTGACGCCGGCGTTGCCGCCAGGAGTGCCAGGCGCGCGGCATCATCGACAAGGTGGTGATGGCGTAGATGGCGCGGAACGCACGCAGACGCAGGCGGACCTTGGGGCTCTCGAACACGTCGCCGGCCAGCATCGCCACCACGGCTTCTTCGATCTGCCAGGTGTTCTGCGGTTGCGCGAACAGGGTGCGCATGGTCGGCGAGGTGAAGCGGTAGATGAACCACTTGAACTCATCCACGCCGCGCTTGAGCTCGCGCTGCAAGGCACGCTGCAGTTTCGCCTCGTGCTGCGGCGTGCGCAGGGCCTGGTCCACCATCGCCGCGCCGCGCTCGGCGCTGTGCATGGCCAGAAACACGCCCGAGGAAAACATCGGGTCGACGAAGGTGTAGGCATCGCCGAGCATCAGCCAGCGCGGGCCGGCCATGCGCGTGCATTCGTAGGCGTAGTTGCCGGTGGCGTGCACCGGTGCCACGCGCTCGGCGCCGTGCATGCGCGCGGTGACTTCGGCATTGAGCGCCAGCGTGCGCATCAAAAAGCCTTCGCTGTCGCCCTTGCGGGTCTTCATGTATTCCGGGTAGCAGACCGCGCCCACGCTCATGATGTCGTCCGGCAGCGGGATCAGCCACATCCAGCCGTGCGCATGCCGGTAGATGCTGATGTTGCCGGCATCCTCGCCCGGCCGGCGCGCCACGCCGCGGAAATGGCTGAACAGCGCGGCCGATTGATGCTTGGCATTGGCGCGTTTGAGCTTGAAGCGGTTGCCCAGAAAGGTGTCGCGGCCGCTGGCGTCGAGCAGATAGCGCGGGCGGAACTGCTGCTCGCCGTCCACGCCGCGTGCCTGCAATACCGGCTGTTCGCCATCGAAGCTGACCTGTTCGACCTTGACCTGCTCGCGCGCATCCACGCCAACCGCACGCGCACGCTCGAACAACACTTGGTCGAACTGCGCACGCGGCACCTGGAAGGCGAAATCGGCCTTGGCATCGAGCGCACGCGAGAAGCGAAAGGTGTTGTAGCCGCCGGCATCGTTGGGAAAGTCCGCGCCGCGCTTGAGCACGCCGATGTCGCGGACTTGTTCGAGTACGCCCAGCCGTTCGAGGATCGGTACGTTCATCGGCAGCAGCGATTCGCCGATATGGAAGCGCGGGTGCTGCTCCTTCTCCAGCAGGGTGACCTGCCAGCCCTGCTGCGCGAGCACGATGGCGGCGGCGCAGCCCGCTGGCCCGCCGCCGATGATCAACACATCCGGACACTCGGGTCCGGGGGCCGGCCCGGCTGCCGGCATGGCGGTCGGGGTGGGGCGAACAGCGGTGGAAGTCATCCTGGAACGAACCTGCAGCGGGCGAGCGTCATGCAGTCATGATAGCCTGACCGGCGGCCCGGACAGGTGCACCTGGGTTGCCGAACCACGCTCAACCGATCACCAACCAACCGACTGCGTGACCGCTCAATGGTCGTGGCCGGTACGCGGAAGCGGCAGCTGCGACAACGTACACTGCGGTTTCCAACGGCATTGCCCGCTTCGACCTGATGGTTGTTTGCGAGGCTGTGCTGGTTGTTCGAATTGATTGCCTTGATTGATTTTTCCGAATTTGTTGCCCGACCCTCACCTGTGGAAGCTTCTGGATGTCCCTGCAAACCGCTGCCGAACGTGAACTGGCCGAACTCCTGGTCGAAAGCCTGAACCTGGAAGACGTCCAACCCGCCGACATCGATCCGGAGGCGCCGTTGTTCAATACCGGCCTGGGACTGGATTCGATCGACGCGCTGGAACTGGCGCTCGCGATCAGCAAGCGCTATGGCTTCCAGCTGCGCTCTGACAACGACGAGAACCGTCGCATCTTTGCGTCGCTGCGCGCATTGTCGGCGCATGTCGAAACCAACAAGACCGTCTGATCTGCCCACTGTAGCGCCTGCCGATGCACCCCCGTGGGTGCTGGGGCTGGGCGTGCTGCTGGCGGTGGCGTACTCGCCGTTGGCGCACTGGGCCAACGCCAGTCATCGCCCGGACCTGGCGGTCATCGCCGGGGCCTTGCTGGTGCTGATGGTGTTGATCGAGCCGATGGTCGCGCGCCGGGCCTGGGCCTGGGCGCTGGCGGTGCTGACGCTGGCCGGCCTGAGCGCCTTGTGGCACTCGCCGTACGCGATGCTGCTGCTGGCCGCGCCGCCGGTGGTGTTCACCGGCTGGATCGCCTGGTTCTTCGGCCGCAGCCTGCGCCGCGGGCGCACGCCGTTGATCAGCCGCATTGTCGAAGGGTTGTATCGCCAGGCCGGCATGCCGATCACGCCCGAGCAGTACCGCTATACGCGTCGTCTCACTCTGGCCTGGGCGCTGCTGCTGTGCGCGCTGACGCTGGTGAATCTGGTGTTGGGCCTGTGCGCCGAGCCCAGTGGGGTGCTGGCGCAACTGGGCTACGCCTCGCCGCTGCCGATCAGCGACGCGCGTGCCTCGTTGTTTGCCAATCTGCTGGCGTATGGCGTGGTTGGCGGGTTCTTCGTGGGCGAATATCTATTGCGCGGCCGCTGGTTTCCACAGCGTCCCTATCGTAATCTGCCAGACTTCTTGCGCCAGATGGCGCGGCTCGGGCCGGAGTTCTGGCGCGATCTGCTGCGCTGAGTGCGTGGCCAGGGGCAGCGACGTACGTGCACATTTTCAGGGACAAGACAAAAATGCCGTTGGCAAGGATGCCGTCGCGCCTGGCGTGGGCCGTGTTCAACCTGTTGCAGCTGGCCTTTACGCTGATCTTCACCGCTGGCGGGATCGTGTATTGCCTGGTGTTGCTGGCGATCACCCGCGACCCCGATCGATTGCTGCGCATGGGCGGCTGGATGTGGTCGCCGGTGCTGTTTCGCGGCGCCGGTGCCCAGGTGATCGTGGAAGGCCGCGAGCGCGTGGACTGGTCCAAGAATTACCTGTTCGTCAGCAACCACCAGTCGGTCATCGACATCTGCGCGTTGTTCTATGCCTTGCCGGTGCCGCTGCGGTTTCTGCTCAAGGACGAAATGCTCAAGGTGCCGTTCGTGAACTGGTTCGCGCGTGGTACCGGCATGCTGTTCCTGGATCGCGACAGCCGGCGTGCCGGGGCGATGGTGCGGCGTCAGGCGGCCACGCTGCTGCGCGAGGGCAAACAGTTGTGTCTGTTTCCCGAAGGCACCCGCAGCCGTGGCGGCGCACTGCTGCCATTCAAGGCCGGGCTACTGCAGGCCGCTATCGATGCAGGTGTGCCGGTGGTGCCGGTGGCGCTGGATGGCTGCGGCAAGGTGCTGCCGGTGGAGGGTATGTTCAGGGTGCGCCCCGGCATCATCCGCGTGCGCATCGGCGCCCCGATCCCGGTAACCGGGCCGGATGCGCCGGACCGCCAGCAATTGACCGAGCAGGCACACGCCGCCGTGGCGGCCATGCTTCAACCCAGGATCTGAGTTACCCGCTTATGAATTTCGTCGTGCCACATGATCATCCCTGCCTGCCTGGGCACTTCCCGGGTCGCCCCGTGGTGCCCGGCGTGGTCGTCCTCGATCACGTGCTGCAGGCGGTGGAAGCCGCGCATGGCCCACGCGCCGCGATGCGCTTGCCGCAGGTGAAGTTCGTGCAGCCGTTGCTGCCCGGCCAGACTGCGTCGGTGACACTGGACGGTGCTGGCCCGCGTTGGCGCTTTCGCGTGCAGCGCGCCGACGACCTGCTGGTCAGCGGCGAGCTGGTCGCGGAGGCGGCGCCATGAACAGCCAGTGGAAACAACGCCCGGAAGGCGGCGGACGTTTTGCGTTGTGGCTGATCCGCGGCATCGCCCGGTACGCCGGGCGCTCGGTGGCACGCGCGCTGCTGTATCCGATCACGCTGTACTTCCTGCTGGTGCGTGCGCCCGAGCGCCGTGCCTCGCGTGCCTATCTGGTGCGTGTGCTCGATCGCCCGGCTACGCTGCGCGATGTGGCGCGGCATATCCATACCTTTGCTTCGACCATCCTGGACCGCGTGTACATGCTGTGCGGGCAGATGCAGCGCTTCCAGGTGGATATCACGGGGCTGGATCAGCTGCACACGCAGATGGATCGCGGCCGCGGCGTGCTGATCTTCGGCTCGCACCTGGGTAGCTTCGATGCGCTGCGCGTGTTGGCCACCGAGCGCCCCGACGTGCAGGTCAAGGTGGTGCTGGACAAGGCGCATAACCGCGCCATGACCGACCTGCTGGGCGCGCTGAATCCGCAGCTGGCCGCCAACATCATCGACGCCGGCATGGACGCGACCTCGATCGTCATGGCGATCAAGGACGCCACCGATGCCGGCGCGCTGGTGGCGTTGCTGATCGATCGCCCGCGCGAGGGCGACCCGGCATTGCCGGCGATGTTCCTCGGCCGCAACGCGATGTTCCCGACTTCGCCGTGGCTGATCGCTGCGGCGCTCAAGGTGCCGGTGGTGCTGGCGTTCGGCCTGTATCGCGGCGGCAATCATTACGAGCTGGCGTTCGAGACCTTCAGCGAAGGGCTGGATGTGCCGCGTCGCCAGCGCGCGCCAGTGCTGGCGGTACTCATGCGTGATTACGCGGCCAGGCTGGAACATTACACACGCTACGCGCCGTACAACTGGTTCAACTTCTACGATTTCTGGAACACCCACCATGCCGATGTGCCGCACCCTGCCGTGGATGCTGATACTGCTGTTCAGCGCCGCACCGCTATGCGCCGCACCGCCTGAGACGCTGGACGTCGGCCAGGTGCTGCAGCGCCTGGCACGCCCCGCACCGGTCAGTACCGAGTTCGTCGAACTGCGTGGCTCGGCCCTGCTGAAGACACCGTTGCGCGTGCAGGGCCATTACCGCCGCCCGGACGAACAGACCTTGGTGCGCGAGGTCAGCGCGCCATATCGCGAAACCACCACCTTGCGTGGTGACGAAGGCGTACTGGAGCGCGAAGGCAAATCGCCACGGCGTTTTTCGCTGAGCCGGGTGCCCGAACTGGCCGGCTTGAAATCCGGCTTCGGTGCATTGCTGGCCGGCGACCGCGCGCTGCTGGAGCAGCAGTACCGCGTCAGTGGGCAGGGCCAGCCGCAGGCCTGGCAACTGACGCTGCAGCCCAAGGACGCCGCCGTGGCAAAGCAGGTACGCGAGTTGCGTCTGTACGGGCGCAACGATGAGCTGCGCTGCATCGAGAGCCTGCCGGCCAAGGGCGATGCGCAGCGCACGCTGCTGGCTGGTGCGGCGCGTGATGCTGCAAGCGTGACCGATGCGGCGGCGCTGACCACGCTGTGCCATGGGTCGGGCGCGTGAGCCATCGCGTGTGGGTGTTGCGTGCGCAGTCGGGACACGCGCTTAGCAAGGAAAAAGCGACTGCCTTCGGCAAATTAGAGGCGCCGGTGCTGCACGCCTTCAACAGAAAGAACGCGTCACTGCAGCCCGCCCTCAGCAGAAAGAAAGCGTCACTGAAGCTGGATGCCGCGCGCGCGGCCGGTGGACGTTCCGCTGGCGCAGTGAGGCTTTCGCATGGCGCTTAAATTAAATGCAAACCGCCGCATCGGCCTTGCGCTGCTGTGGCTGGCCTTGCTGGCAGTCGCCGGCTTCTGGTTGAGCGAGACGCTGAAAGTCACCGGTGACTTGCGCAAATTCATGCCCGCCCCGCGCACGCCCGCGCAGAAACTGCTGATCGAAGAACTCGGCGAAGGCCCCGGCTCGCGCCTGTTGTTGATGTCGCTGTCCAACAGCGACCCGGCCACGCTGGCCGCGCAGTCGCAGGCACTGCAGCAGGCCTTGGCCGCACAGCCAGAGCTGTTCGAGCTGGTCGGCAATGGCGGCAATGCGGGGTTGGATGCGATTCCCGAGCGCTTGCTGCCGTATCGCTATCTGCTCAGCGACAGCTTCGATAAAACCCCGCTGGATGGGCAGACCTTGCAAGCGGCATTGCAGGCGCGCGTGCAGGATCTGGGCTCGCCTGCGGCTGCGATGGTGGAGCCGTTGCTGCCGCGCGATCCCACGCTGGAAATCCTGCATCTTGCCGAAACCCTGCAACCTGCCGCCGCGCCGCAGACGCGTAACGAGGTGTGGTTCGACCGCGCCGGCACCTCGGCCTTGCTGATCGTGCAGACGCGCGCAGCCGGCTTCGATCCCACCGGCCAGCAACTGGCGTACGACGCGGTGCAAGCGGCGTTTGCCAAGGTCAGCAAGGGCACCTCAACAACACTCGTTTTGACCGGCCCCGGCGCGTTTGCGGTGGAAATCACCGCGCGCACGCAGGGCGAGGCGCAATGGATCGGCACGCTGGATACGGTGGGGCTGGTGCTGTTGCTGCTGGTCGCCTATCGCAGCTGGAAGATTCCGGTGCTCGGCGTGCTGCCATTGGCGAGCGCGGGTCTGGCCGGCTTGGGCGCGGTGGCGTTGCTGTTCGATGGTGTGCACGGCATCACCGTGGCGTTCGGCTTCACCCTGATCGGCGTGGTGCAGGATTATCCGATTCACCTGTTCAGTCATCAGCGCCCGGGGCTGGATCCGCGCGACAACGCGCGCCATCTGTGGCCGACGCTGGCCACCGGCGTGGTCTCCACCTGCATTGCCTACGTGACCTTCCTGTTCTCCGGCGTGGACGGCTTGCGGCAGCTGGCAGTGTTCACCATCGCCGGCTTGGCCACCGCCGCGATCACCACACGTTGGCTGCTGCCGTCATTGATCGACCCGGCGCCGCGCGACTATGCCGATTCGCGTGCCCTGGCTGCGCTATGGCGTGGCATCGCGCGCCTGCCGCGGCCGCGCATCAGTCTTGCGGCGATTGCCGTGATCGGCATTGCTGTGATCGCGTTCGCGCCGGGGCAGTTCTGGCAGAACGATCTGTCGAAATTGACCCCGGTGCCGCCCAAGGCATTGGCGCAGGACACGCAGTTGCGGCAGGAACTGGGTGCCCCCGATGTGCGTTACGTGCTCGCGCTGCCCGCAGCGAACGATGAGGCCGCGCTGCAGGCCAGCGAGCAGTTGCGCCCACGTCTGGATGCATTGATGCGCAACGGTGCATTGACCGGCTACGACATGGCCGCGCGCTATCTGCCCAGCGCCAAGACCCAGCGTGCGCGTCAGGCCGCATTGCCGGATGCCGCGCAAGCGCGCGCATTGACCGATAGTGCGGTGGCCGCCACACCGTTCCGCAGCGATGCGTTTGCGCCGTTCCTGCAGGATCTGGACGCTGCCAAGCAGGCCGCCCCGCTGTTGCCGAAGGACCTGGCCGGCTCGCCGCTGGCAACCTCGGTCGGGGGGCTGCTGCTGGGGCGTGGCGATCGCAGCACCGCCCTGGTGTCGTTGACCGGCTTGCGCGATCCGGCGGTGTTGGCCGCAGCCGTACGAGGTAGCGGCGCGCAGTTGCTGGATCTGAAAGATGCTTCCGAATCTCTGGTCGCCGCGTATCGCGGTCGTGTACTCGGTGCATTGGTGCTGGCTGCAGTGTTGTTGGCAGTGACCGTGGCCATCGCGCTGCGCAGCCCGCGCCGCATCGTGCGGGTGTTGTTGCCGATGGCGCTGACCACGGTGCTGATCCTGGCGATCCTGCGCGGCACCGGCGTCGAACTCAATCTGTTCCATCTGATTGCGCTGATCCTGGCGGCCGGTTTGGGCCTGGATTACGCGCTGTTCTTCGACCACGCCGGCGACGATCACGCCGACCAGCTGCGCACGTTGCATGCGCTGATCGTGTGCAGCCTGATGACCTTGCTGGTATTCGCGCTCTTGGCCGCGTCCAGCATTCCGGTATTGCGTGCGATCGGCAGCACGGTGGCGCTGGGCGTGTTGTTCAATTTCATCCTGGCCTTGCTGGTGTCGCGCGAGCCGGCGCTGGAACGCACAAAGAACGGAGAACCGCATGCAAGGACGTGAGGCGATTGCCGCATTGATTCCGCACCAGGGCAACATGTGCCTGTGGGAAGAAGTGGTGGAGTGGGACGCGCAGCGCATCGTGTTGCGCAGCCTTGCCCATCGTGGTGACACGCATCCGCTGCGTTCTAACGGCCGCCTGCGCGCGCTGCATCTATGCGAGTACGGCGCGCAAGCCATGGCCGTGCACGGCGGCTTGCTCGGTCGCGCATCGGGCAAGCCGGTGCGCCCGGGCATGTTGGTGGCGCTGCGCGCAGTGGAATTGCATGTGGCCTATCTGGACAAGCTGCCGGATGCGATCGTTTGCGAGGCGCAGGTGCTGATGCAGGGAGAGGACAGCCAGCAATACAGCTTCCGCTTGATGCATCAGGACCAGTTGCTCGCCGAAGGGCGTGCCACGGTGATGCTGGGTGCGGCGCAGGCCCCGTAGGAGCGCGCTTGCGCGCGATGAGGCGTTGTCGATAACGCTTCATCGCGCGCAAGCGCGCTCCTACGGAAGGTGGGCGATCAAAATGCGGGCGATCTATTCCTGCGCTTGCTGCCAGTCGTTAGGATGACGCTCTTTCCGCCGTCGTTTCTGCGGCTTCCATTGAGGCTTCCATGAGCACATCCGTTCCTCAGCGCCGCGCGCTCGTCACCGGCGGCAGCGGCGATCTTGGCGGTGCGATCTGCCGTCAGCTGGCTGCACAAGGTCGGCACGTGATCGTGCACGCCAATCGCAATATCGCCCGCGCCGATGAAGTGGTTGCAGCGATCGTGGCCGACGGCGGCAGTGCAGAGGCGGTGACGTTCGATGTAGCCGATGCGCAGGCCAGTGCTGCGGCGCTGGCAAGCCTGCTGGAGGTCGGCCCGATCCAGATCGTGGTCAATAACGCCGGCATCCACGACGATGCGCCGATGGCCGGCATGAGCGCCGAGCAATGGCACCGGGTCATCGATGTCTCGTTGCACGGGTTCTTCAACGTCACCCAGCCCTTGCTGCTGCCGATGGCGCGCACGCGCTGGGGCCGTATCGTCAGTGTGTCATCGGTTGCGGCGGTGCTGGGCAATCGCGGGCAGACCAACTACGCCGCTGCCAAGGCCGCGCTGCACGGCGCCAGCAAATCGCTGTCGCGCGAAATGGCCAGCCGCGGCATTGCAGTCAACGTGGTCGCGCCGGGTGTGATCGAAAGCGAGATGGTCGGCGAGAGTTTCGCGCCGGAGGTGATCAAGCAACTGGTGCCGGCAGGGCGCGTCGGCAAGCCCGACGAAGTCGCAGCATTGGTCGCATTCCTGTGTTCGGAAGCGGCCGGTTACATCAACGGCCAGGTCATCGGCATCAATGGCGGGATGGGCTGAGAGCGGCTACAAAACGACTGCGCTCGCCGCCCAGCGGGCGCGGCCTGCCTTGTAGTTCCCGTCAGCACTCGACCAAGTTGGCAGGTGCGATGCCCTTACCGCCTGCGGGACCGTGTGGCGGCATGGATGCCGCCACCGAGCCTCCAGGGATGGATTCACGGCGTGTCCCGCAGGCGGTGAGGGCATCGCGCCCTCGACCCGCTCGGCTTGGAACATCCAGATTGCGCTGAAGTTCAATATCTCGTTCGCCTTGAGAGGTAATTGAACGGTGCGGATACGTCAGGTGTAAAGCGGCTGATCTGCGGCCTGGTTGCAGGGCCCTTGCCCGCCCACCCTCGCGGGACACGCCGCAAGTACGTCCATGTAGGCTCTTACGCGGCATCCATGCCGCGTAAGGTCCCGCGACGGTGGGCGGGCAAGGACCAGTCGAGTTGATCGGTGTGCGGAGTTTTCAACAAGCATCCCGCAAACTGGCTGGCCCCGTGTCCTGTGCTCAATAAAGCAATCAGCAAACTGTCTGGTGCGGTGAGGGCATCGCGCCCTCGACTTCTTCGAGTTTGCTGCAGGGCCCTTGCCCACCCACCGTCGCGGGACACGCCGCAAGTACGTCCATGTAGGCTCTTACGCGGCATCCATGCCGCGTAAGGTCCCGCGACGGTGGGCGGGCAAGGACCCGTCGAGATGGTCGGTGTGCAAGGTTGCGAGCAGTGCATGCCGTGCAGCCATCCACTGAGGTGCGGTCTGATCGGCTCCTTCGCGTGCACCACGCGAAGGTCAAGAACGCGCGTATCAAGCAAAACGGCCGTTGCCGGCGCGTTCGAGCAGGCTCACGCTGCGTCGGCGTACCAGGCGGCGGTGAGGATCGGCTCGCCGATGGCGTTGGTGGTCAATGCATCCAGGCCGTGATCCGGCAGTGTGGGATGGCGTTGACGCGCCTGCAGCAGAATCTCGCGCGCCAGTACCGCCATGCGCCCGATGTTGCTGTGGATGCGTGCGGCGAAGGCGTCGTCGTCCAGCGTGTCGTGCAAGGCGCCATTGAGTTCGTTGAACCAACCGATCAGATACTGATCCAGCAGTCGTCCATCGCCGGTGGCCACACTTTGTTCGCTGTTGTGCTGACCCCAGTCGTGCAGCACGCGTTGCATCGCCAGATTGATGTCGCGCGCGTACAGGAAATCGGTCTTCATGCGTGCGAGCAAGCTCAGATGCGCGATGCGTCCGCTGCAGAACAACGGCGCCAGCAGCGACCAGTAATAGGTGTAATCCCAGATCACCTTGACCGGCATCACCTGCGCATCGCCGAACAACGCGTACTGATCCTGATACAGGGTCAAGGTGTTTTCGTAGAACGAGAAATACAGTTGCTGGTACAGCTCCGCGTACGGGCTGAGCGACTTGCCGGCGCGATCGCGGCCGATCAGTTCGCAGATGTAGGTATTGGAGATCGCAATGAAGTCGCTGCCGGGCGAATAGAACGGGTCCAGGAACAAGCCTGCTTCACCGGTCAGTGCCCAGCGCTGCGGCGAGAACACCTGCTTGCAGCCATAGGAGAAGTTGCGCAGGAACAGGAAGTCCTGCAGCCGGTAGTCGGCCTTGTCGAGCGTGGCGGCGACCTGCGGCTGATGCGTGCGCAGCCAGG
Source organism: Xanthomonas sp. NCPPB 2933 (assembly GCF_056725225.1). Classification (NCBI taxonomy): domain Bacteria; kingdom Pseudomonadati; phylum Pseudomonadota; class Gammaproteobacteria; order Lysobacterales; family Lysobacteraceae; genus Xanthomonas; species Xanthomonas sp. NCPPB 2933. Next base: position 5,076,902 of record NZ_CM161518.1, on the reverse strand, counting down.
TCATCGCCTTCTCGTGGGTGTTCATGGTCTCCAGCGGGTGCATGGCAGCATCGCAGACGATGCCCAGCGAATGCGCACCGGAGGAGAGCGGAATCAGCCAGAACCAGTAGCCCGGCCCGCACATGTGGTTGGTCGAACGCCAGCGGTCCGGCGGCGTGCAGCGTTGCAGCCAGCTGCTGTCCTGCGACCAGCCATTGGGGTCGATCAGGCCTTCCACGCGCCACCACACCGCATTGGCGTCGTGCGCGTTGTCCTGCGCCAGGCCGAGCTTGCGCTTGAGCAGGCCGGCACGGCCGCTGGCATCCACCACCCAGCGTGCGCTCAGCGTGCCGGGTTCGCCGGCGCGTTCGTAGCGCACTGCGTGGTCGGCGTCGTCGTCTGACAGGTCCACGCCTTTGACGCTGCAACTGTCGACAAAGGTGATGCCTTGCGCGCGTGCGCGCTCGCCGAGGAAATTCTCGAAGCGGCCGCGGTCGATCTGCCACGAGGGCGTCGGCAGGATCTGGCTGACGCCCAGCTCGGTGCAGCGGTCGATGTCCTCTCGCTTGTCGGAAAAGAAAAAGCGGAAGCCGAACTTGCGGATCTGCTCGGCCTCCAGATGCTCGCGCAGGCCCAGCACGTCGGCGAAATAATGCGCGCCGATTTCCACCGTGGATTCGCCGACCTTGAACGCGGCTTCGCGCACGGGGTGGGCGCGCCGTTCCAGCACGGTGATTGCCAGCGCGGGATCGCGTTGGCGCAACTGCAGCGCCAGACTCAGGCCGGCCAGGCCACCACCGGTGATCACGACATCTGCGCGCTGTGCATTCATGGGGAGTGCTTGCTCTTGGTGACCGATGGAACAGTAGCAAACTCGCCGTCAGCGTCGTCGATCAGCACCGGGTTGGCGCGCACGCGGCGGTATTCGCGCCAGATATGCCCGTAGTTCCAGGCTTGGGCGACCACATGCGAGGTGATTTCCCACAGATCGCGTACCAGGCGGAAATGGCTCTTGCGAAACGTGCCTGGCGAGGTGCCCGCGTAACGGGTTTCGATCGGCACCGCGACCACGCGCGCACCGGCCTGGCGTGCGGCGGAAATCAGCAATTGCGCTTCGAATACGAAGCCTTCGCCGGGCACGTCGGGCAGGGTAAACACCGAGGCCGGATACAGGCGCTGGCCGCTCTGGCTATCGACCAGCTGGAAGCCGCAGGCCCAGGCAATGCCCCAGTCGCCGAAATCGTTGCCGATGCGGCGGATGGTGGGCTGGGTGGCGCGTTTGCGCATGCGTGCGCCGACGATCACGCAACCGGGATGGCGGTTGGCCGCGGCCAACAGACGTGGGAAATCTGCCGCCTTGTGCTGCCCATCGCCGTCCATGGTCATCACCGCGCGCATGCCCAGGCGCTGGGCTTGCGCAAAACCGCTACGCAACGCGGCGCCCTTGCCCATGCGCTGCGGATGCCGGATCAAGGTGATCGGCAGGTCGGCGATGCAATCGGCGGTGCCATCGTCGGAACCGTCATCGATCACGATCACGTTGGAGCAATAGGTGAGCGCATCGTTGACCACTTCGCGGATGCGCAGCGATTCGTTCAAGGCCGGCACCAGGATCGCGGTGTCTTCGCGGCTCAATGGCTGCCGGCTCATCGCTGGATCTCCACGCGCAGCACCCGGCCCGGGCCGGCGTACAGCGCCACGCTGTCGCCGTCGGCGGCGATCAGGTCGAACAGCGGCAGCATCGGCGCCATCGCGTTGTTGGCGACATGCCGCGACAGCGGGCCCTCGCCCGCGGAAGGCGTGCCGTCGTCCAGACGCGCCCGCAGCTGCAGCTTGCCGGCCTGGCCGGGCGCTCCCAGCACCAGCGCACCGCCGAGCAGACCCTGGCTGGGCGCGACCCGGCCCAGCGGCCCGACCGAGCGGGCGTCGTAGCCGGCCAGCAGCACCGCGTCCATGCCGGCGGCGCGCTGTACCAGCGCTTCCAGCAGGCCCTGGGCGAAGCTGGCCCGGCTGGCGCTGATCGCCGTGGTCGGGGTCATCGCCCCGGCGCCGATGGTCCAGTAGCCGGCCGCGGCGTTGTGCACCGAGTTGTGGAACTTGGTCGGCGAGATCGCCGATGGGTCGCTGGCCAGGGTGGTGCACATGTAATCGGAGATGGCCAGATCGCCGTAGGTGGAGGTGAAGATCGACGGCAGGCTGGCCGGATCGCGGCCGGCGGCGGTGCAGGCGGCCAGTGCGGCTTCCAGCGAGACCGCCACCGTGTCCGGTGCGCGGCGGCGCTCGTTGGCGGCCAGCAACTGCGGCGCCGGGCGTGCGGTGGTCTCCTGCAGCGCGCCGCCGTGCACGAGGGCAATGGCGGCCTCCCAGGTGGGCAGCCCCTGGGTCCAGAAGCCGATGCCTTCGATGGTGGCAGCCAGCATCAGCGGGCCCGCCCGAACAGCAGCGAGCAGTTGTTGCCGCCAAAACCGAAGGAGTTGTTCATGGCGTAATCGATCTTGGAATGGGCGTTGTCGAAACGGATCTGCGGGCCGCAGGCGGGGTCGGGCACGGCGCTGTTGAGCGTGCCCGGCAGCATGCCGTCGCGCAGGGCCAGCAGCGCGATCACCGATTCCACGATGCCGGCCGCGCCCAGGGTGTGGCCGGTCCAGGCCTTGGTCGAACTGGCGTGCAAGGTGGCGGGGAAGATCGCCGCCACCGCGGCCGCTTCCACGCTGTCGTTGGCCGGCGTGGCGGTGCCATGCAGATTCAGATAGCCCACCGCTGCCGGTTCCAGGCTGGCGCGTTCGAGCGCGCCGCGCATCGCCAGCTGCGCGCCCAGGCCCTGCGGATGCGGGGCGGACATATGGTGCGCATCGCTGGATTCGCCATAGCCGTACAGCCACAACGTCGCGTCCGGTGCGGCGGCGGGGCGTTCGAGCATGGCAAAGCCGCCGGCCTCGCCCAGGCTCAGTCCGACCCGGCGCGCATCGAACGGTTGGCACAGCTCCGGCGCCACCACCTGCAGCGAGTTGAAGCCGAACAGCACGCTGCCGCACAAGGTGTCCACACCGCCGACCAAGGCTGCGTCCACCACTCCGGCGTCGATCAGACGCGCGGCCTGGGCGAACACCTTGGCGCTGGACGAACAGGCGGTGGCCACGGTCATACAGGGGCCGCGCAGGCCGGTGGCGTGCTGCACGAAGTCGCCCAGCGAATGCGGGGTGTGCACGATCGGGCGATTCAAGTCATCCGGAAAACGCGCGCCCTCGCTATCTTCGACCAGACGCGTATAGGCCTCTTCGCTGGCACCTATGCTGGAGGTGGAGGTGCCGATGATCACTGCCACGCGTTCGGCGCCGTAGCGCTGCGCGGCCGCCTGCACGGCAGCCGCCATGCCGTCCTGCTGCAGGGCCAGCCAGGCCAGGCGATTGTTGCGGCAGTCCCAGCCTTGCAGGGATTCGGGCAACACGACGGCTTCCACGCCGTCGACGCGGCCGATCCAGCACGGCAGCGGTTGCAGGCCGAAATCGTTGCGGCGCATACCGCTGCGGCGGGCTGTCAGGGCGGCGGCCTGGGCGTGGAGCCCGGCGCCGAGCGCGGTGGTGGAGGTGAAAGCGGTGACGGCGACCGGGGCCATCTGGGACGAATGCTGCGCGTGGCTCACGGTGGTTTGGCTGGCAAAAAGTGTGCTCAGTATATCGATGGTGTGTCCGCGGCCCGTCGATGGCGCAACTGAACGTGCCGGTCATGTCGCTGACGCTGCTGGGATTTTTCGCAACGGCCGCGCTTTCGCCATGGGCGCAATTGGGACACAATCCTGCGACACACTTCTCAAACGAGCGCGACCACGCGCGCATGCACGCCTACGTCTATAAAAGCCAACGCAAGCAGGACACCTTCGTCTATCTCGCCATGCGTGACGACTTCTCCGGTCTTCCCGCCGCCGTGCACGCGCAACTGGCGCCGTTCGCGTTTGTGCTGGAGGTGGCGTTGACGCCGCAGCGCCGCCTGGCGCAAGCCGACGTGACCACGGTGCGCGAAGCGCTCGGCAAGCACGGCTTCTACCTGCAACTGCCCAAGACGGTGGTGCTGGCGGGCGAGTGCGACTATGACTGAGGCCACGCGTGCCGCGCGGTGGCGCGCCGCAGCGCTGGCCGGCGCGGCCGGGGTGGTGTTGTCGTTGCTGGGCGGCGTTGGCGGCAGCGTTGCTGCGGTGACGCTGTGGCTGGCGCAGCCGGCGTTCGCGCTGGCGGTGTCGTGGGCGCGTGGCACGCGCGCATTGCCGAGCCAGCCGCGTGCGATCGCGCAGGCGCTGCCGCCGCTGCTGGCGATCTGGGGCGTCGGTCTGTTGGCCCTTGCCGCCTTGATCACCTGGCCGCTGACTGCCTTGCGCGACAGCGGCAGCCTGGCCGCCGCGTTGGCGCTGAGCGTTGCGGTCAGCGCCGCGCTGCTCGGGCTGTGGCGGACCTGGCCGCTGTGGGGCGAGGTCGAGCGCGATGGCGGCGCCCTGGCGCCGCGGTGGCACGCGCTGGCTACGCAGGAATTGCATGCCTGGCGTGGCCTGCTGGCCGCTGCACTGGTGCTGGCGATGTGCACGCTGGCCGTGGCGCTGGCCTGGCCGGGCTGGTTGTCGAGCAGCCTGCGCTGGAGTCTGGCGATCGCCGCCAGCGTGCTGTTGCCGGCGGCCCATCTGCTGTTGCAACGCACCGCCGCGCCGGCACGCAGCGACACCCCGGTGGCCCGGCAGGCCGCCGATTTCTTCTCCGAAGCCGCTGCCGAACCGCGCCCGTTGGAGCCGGTGGCCCAGCATCAGCTGGTGCCCGAACTCTTTGAAGCCGCGCGCAGCGGACGCGTGGACCGCGCGCTGCAGCTGCTGGAGGCCGGCGCCGACCCGCAGGCGATGCCGCTGCCGGAATGGCGCGATCAACGCAGCCTGCCCGCGCTGGCTGCGGTATTGCCGGATCTGCGCCTGCTGCGCGAGCTGATCGTGCGCCGCGTCGATGTCAACCAACCGCATCGCGGCATGACGCCCTTGCTGGCCGCCACGCGCGACAGCTGGCATGGCCGCCCCGACGCGGTGATGACGCTGCTGGCCAACGGCGCCGACCCGCGCGCCACCGACAACGACGGCAACACGCCGCTGCATCACGCCGTGCGCAGTTCCGACCCGGGCGTGGCCGCGCTGTTGCGCGATGCCGCCGCCGAGCTTGACGCGCTCAACAACGAAGGTCATTCGCCGCTGGCGATGGCCTGCCAGGTCGGCAACTGGCGGCTGGCCAAGTTTCTGCTGGAACGCGGCGCGCATTCGGAACCGGAAGGTGGCGCGCCGGTGCTGCTGGCTGCCGCCGGCACCGAAGAAGACGACCCGGCCGGCGTGCAACTGCTGCTCAAGCACAAGGCGCGCGTGGATGCGCGCGACCGCCAGCGCCGCAGCGCATTGCACGAAGCCGCGTTGGCCGGGCATGGCGATATCGTCGAGGCGCTGTTGTCGGCCGGTGCCAATCTGGAAGCGCGCGATCTGCTCGGCCGCACGCCATGGCTGGACGCGGCGCGGCAGGCACGCAGCGGCGTGCTGGAACGGCTGGTCGCACGCAAGGCCGATGTGCTGGCCATCGATGGTGACGGCCGCAATGCAGTGATGCTGGCCTGCGCCGCCGACCGCGTGTCGCCGGCCTTGATCCGGCGCCTGCTCGATCTGCAGGTGCCGGCCGACAGCGCTGATGCGCACGGCCGTCGCGCAGTGGATGTCGCCGCCGAGGCTGGGCGCTGGGCGATCGTGCAATTGCTCGATCCTGCGTATCCGTTGCCGGCCGCAGTCAGCGATGGACACGGCGATACCCCCGGCGTTGCGGTGCTGCCCGATCGCCCGCCCCTAGTGCTGCTGCGCGAAGGCCTGCAGTTCGGTCAACGCGATGGTCTGGACGCATTGGCCAGGCTGTGCGGCCCGGAAGAACTCGGCGGCCTGTTGCACGATGCGCATCTGGCCTTGAACGCCGAGGCCGTGGACTGGCTGCTGCGCCACGGCGCCGATGCCGACGTGCGCGATGCCTGCGGCGACGTGCCGATGTTTGCACTGCTCTCGCGTGGTGTGGAGGCGGTGCCGGCACTGCAGGTGCTGCTGCGCCATGGCGTCTCGCCGGCCGGCGCCGGCGGCCTGACCCGCCTGCTCAGCGCCTGCGTGCAGCACGATGCGGCATCGCGCGGGCTGGAACAGTTCGCGCTGGAATTGCTCGAACGCGGCGCCGACCCGTTTGCCGCGTCGGCGGCCGGCGACCCGCCGTTGTCGCTTGCGGTGCGGCTGGGCTGGCTGCGCCTGCAGCAGTGGTTGCTGGAACACGGCGTGGACCGCGAGGCACGCGACAGCCACGGCATGACTGCGCTGCATCTGGCCACCGCGCTGGGCCGCGAAGCCTCGCTGAAATTGCTGGTCAAACAAGGCGCCTCGCCAGAAGCGCGCGCGGCCGACGGGCAGACCCCACTGGGCGTGGCGCTGTCGATCGGCCGCCGCGATCTGGCCGATTGGCTCGACTGGCGTATCTGGTCGCTGCCGCACCGCACGCTGCGCGAAGCCGATGTGCCGGCTGCGGCCATGACCGGCGACACCGATGCGGTGCGGCGCCTGATCGATCTCGGCCTGCCGGTCGATGCGATCGACGCGCAAGGCTGCACTGCGCTGTTGCGCGCCGCCGGTGGCGGCCATCTCGGCGTGGTGGCGCATCTGCTCGGGCGCGGCGCCGATCCGCAACGCGCGGCCAACAGCGGCGCTACGCCGTTGTCGGCGGCGGTAAGCATGCGTCAGACCGAGATCGTGGCCGCGTTGCTGCAGGCCGGCGCGCAGATCGAGCATCGCCTGCCCGGCGGCGTTACCGTGCTGATGCTGGCCTGCGCGCTGGGCCTGCCGGATATCGTGGCGCGCCTGCTCACTGCGGCGGCCGATGTGCACGCCAACGACGATCAAGGCCTGGCGCCGCTGCATTGCGCCGCGCTGTACGGGTTCACCGCGCGCGACAAGAGCCGCCTGCTGGCCTTGCTGGACACCTTGCTGCTGGCCGGCGCCGACCCCGAGTATCTGGCCGGTGGCCGGGTCAGCCCGTTGCTGCTGTTGCTGGGCGCGCGCGCCGAACCGGGCACCGCCTGCGACGAGCAAGTGGTGCTGGCCGGCGTCGAACGCCTGCTCGACGAAGACGTTTCGTTGGATGTGGCCGATCAACGCGGCTTCGGTCCGTTGCATCTGGCCGCACTGCATGGCTTGCCATTGCTGGTGCAGCGCCTGCTGCGTGCCGGCGCCGATAGCGACCGCCGCGATGCGCTCAATCGCACCCCGCGCGAGATCGCGATCATGCGCGGCTTCATCGATGTAGCCGGCCAGTTCGAGCCCGCATTACCAGGTGTGTCCTCGATGGCGCGCTTCCTGCGCGAAGGCCGCTGAGCCAGCGCGGCGGCGCACCGTTGCGGGTGCTGTTCGTGTGCAGCCGCAACCGCCTGCGCAGCCCCACCGCCGAACGCGTGTTCGCCGACTGGCCGGGCGTGCAAACGCAATCGGCCGGGCTGGCCGCAGATGCGGACGTGCAGGTCACACCCGAGCTGTTGCATGAAGCGCAGCTGGTGCTGGTGATGGAGCGCCGGCACCTGCAGCTGTTGCGCAAACGTTTCGCCGCGCAGTTGCGCCATTGCCGGTTGATTTGCCTGCACATTCCCGACGACTACGCCTATATGGACCCTGCACTGATCCGTCGCCTGGAACACACGGTGCCACCGTTGCTGCGTCTGCCGGCGCAGTCGTAACCCGATCCCGACACTGCGCATGCAAGACTGGGCGTTCCCTCGCACGAAGGAAGCGCCTCTACGATGAGCGTGCGTATCGAAGACCACGCCATGCTGGGCAATTGCCACAGCGCGGCCCTGGTCGACCACTGCGGCACCATCGACTGGCTGTGTCTGCCACGTTTCGATTCCGATGCGTTTTTTGCATCCCTGCTGGGCGATGAGCAACACGGGCAATGGGCGTTGTCGCCGGTCGCCGCATTCCGCAGCGAACGCGCTTACGAAGACGACAGTCTGGTGCTGTGCACGCGCATGCGTACCGACACCGGCACGGTGGAACTGGTCGACTTCATGGTCTCCAGCGATGAGAGCGACAGTCACCAGCATCTGGTGCGGATCGTGCGTTGCGTGCAGGGCGAAGTGCCGATGCACATGCGGCTGACGTTTCGCTTCAACTATGGCCGTACGGTGCCGTGGGTCACCGGCATCGAGGGTGGCATTCGCGCCATCGCCGGTCCCGACCAAATCGCGTTGCGCTCGCCGCAGCAACTGCACGGCGAGGACCTGGGCACCGAGGCAGACTTCACGCTGCGCGAGGGCGAAAGCACCTGGTTTCTGCTCAGCCACGGCCTGTCGCATCAGCCCACGCCAGCGGCAATCGATCCGGAACAGGCGCTGCAACGGACCACCGCGTTCTGGCATGGCTGGGCACGTCGCTGTACCGACGTCGGTCCGTGGACCGAGCAGGTGCGGCGTTCGCTGGTGGTGTTGAAGGGGCTGAGCTATCTGCCCACCGGTGGCATCGTCGCCGCGCCCACGGCCTCGCTGCCCGAGCATCTGGGCGGCACCCGTAACTGGGATTATCGCTACTGCTGGCTGCGCGATTCGGTGTTCACGCTGATCGCGTTGTTGCAGGCCGGCTATCGCGATGAAGCCTCAGCGTTTCGCGACTGGGTGCAACGCACCATCGCCGGTTCGCCGGACCAACTGCAGGCGCTGTACGGCATCGCCGGCGAGCGCCGGCTGCAGGAATGGGAAGCGGATTGGCTGCCCGGCTACGAAAACTCCGGCCCGGTACGCATCGGCAATGGTGCGGTGGATCAGTTCCAGCTCGATGTGTATGGCGAGTTGATCGGCGCGTTCCATTACGCGCGCGAAAAGGGCGTGGCGCCGCCGTCCGACGACGATGGCTCGTCGGCATCGCTGCTGGAAAAGATCCTGGATACGCTCGAAGACCTGTGGCGCCTGCCCGATGAAGGCATCTGGGAAATCCGCGACGAGCGCCGTCATTTCGTGCATTCCAAAGTGATGGCCTGGCTGGCGTTCGATTGCGGCGCGCGCGATGGCATCACCAATGCCGACGCAGAAAAACGCGCACATTGGGGCCGGCTTGCCGAGGAAATTCGCGCCGAAGTGCTGGAAAACGGCGTGCATCCGGATGGTCACTTCGTACAGAGCTATGGCTCCGACCGGCTGGACGCCTCGCTGCTGCTGATTCCGATCGTAGGATTTTTGCCGCCGGAGGATCCGCGCATCGCCGCCACCGCCGATGCCATCGCACGCGATCTGACCATCGATGGATTGGTCGAACGCTATCGCGCCGACGACAGCGCCGATGGCCTTCCGGCCGGCGAGGGCACCTTTCTTGCCTGCAGCTTCTGGCTGGTGGAAAACTACGCCTTGCTCGGGCGCACCGAGCAGGCGCGCGTATTGCTCGAGCGCCTGCTCGGATTGTGCAACGACGTGGGCCTGCTCGCCGAAGAGTACGACCCGCGCAGCAAGCGCATGCTTGGCAACTTCCCGCAAGGGTATTCCCACGTGGCCCTGGTCAATGCGGCATTGCGCCTGCACGGACGCATGGGCGAAAAGGAAACACGTCCATGAATGAGCAAGAGACCACCCCGCCGTGCATCATCGTGGTGCTGGGCGCACGCGGCGATCTAACCAAGCGCCTGGTGATGCCGGCGCTGTACAACCTGCGCCGGGCCGGTGCGTTGGGCGAGCAGTTCGCCATCGTCGGCATGGACCACGGCGATATCAGCGAGCGTTCGTGGCGCACGATGATGGGTCAGTCGATGACCGAGCTGCTCAGCAGTCGCGATGCCGAATTCCAGACCGACGAGTTCGACACCGACACCTGGGAGTGGCTGCGCGAGCGCATGCATTATCTGCGCGGCGATTTTACTGATTTAGGTGCCTATCAAACGCTGGATGGCGTGCTGGAGAAACTGCACAAGCGCTACGGCACCCAGGGCAATGTGCTGTTCTATCTGGCCACCGCCGCACGTTTCTTCGAACCGGTACTGCTCAACCTGGGCGAAGCCGGGCTGGTCAAACAGCGCGAGGGGCAGGGCTGGCGGCGGGTGATCGTGGAAAAACCGTTCGGCCACGATCTGCCCAGCGCCGTCGCGCTCAACGCCACCGTCGCCCGCGTCTTGCACGAGGATCAGGTGTTCCGCATCGACCATTTCCTCGGCAAGGAAACCGTGCAGAACATTCTGGCGTTCCGTTTTGCCAATGGCTTGTTCGAGCCGGTGTGGAATCGCGACCGCATCGATCATGTGCAGATCACCGCCGCCGAAACCATCGGTGTGGAAGGCCGTGGACGTTTCTACGATCCCACCGGCTGTTTGCGCGACATGGTCCCGAACCACCTGTTCCAGTTGCTGGCGATGATTGCGATGGAACCGCCGGCCGCCTTCACCACCGAAGCGATGCATCGTCGCCGCGCGGAAGTGATCGAAGCAGTACGCCCGATCAAACCCGAAGACGTGGTACGCGGCCAATATGCCTCCGGCGCGGTGAGCCGCAGCGCGGTGCCGGGCTATCGCGAAGAAGACACCGTGCCGGAGGATTCGGAAACCGAAACCTATGTGGCGATGAAACTGCAGGTCGACACCTGGCGCTGGGCCGGCGTGCCGTTCTACCTGCGCACCGGCAAGCGGCTGCGCGAGCGCACCACCGAGATCGCGATCCGCTTCAAGCCTGCGCCGCTGGCACCGTTCCGCAGCACCGAAGTGGGCGGTTATGGCCCCGACTGGCTGGTGCTGCACATTCAACCTGATGAGGGCATCTCGCTGCAGTTCGACGTCAAGCGCCCGGGCGCGCAGGTCGCGCTGGCACCGGTGCGCATGGACTTCCGCTACCGCGACTGGTTTCCCAAGGAATACACGGTGGGCTACGAGCGCCTGCTGCAGGACTGCATGAAGGGCGAGGCCGGCCTGTTCCAGGATGCGGCCATGGTGGAAGCCGCCTGGCGTATCGTGCAGCCGATCCTGGATGCCTGGAAACAACCGCCAAGCGACTTCCCCAATTACGCCGCAGGCAGCGCTGGCCCGTCGGCCGCCGATGCCTTGCTGGCGATGAATGGCGGGCACGCCTGGCGCGCGCTCACTCCGGGGCGCAAGCCACCGCCGCGCCGCGCACCGGAAGCACGCAGCAGCGCTGCAACGCCGGTCAAGAAAGCCACCAAAAAGATCGCGAAGAAAGCGAGCAAGGCGACACCCAAACGTGCCGCCGCACCTGCTGCAAAATCCGCTCAAGGCGCAGCCGGTTCGCCCGGCAAGGTGGCAAAGACATCCGTCACCAAGCGCGCGACGAAGAAGGTCGCAAAAGCCGCAGCGAAGACCGTGAGCAAAGCTGCGGCTGGCAAAAGCACAGCGAAGAAGTCGGCCAGCAAGACCGCAGGTCGCACACCGCGCAGCTGAGTGATGCGATCGACATGCAGCCGCTGCGATCGTGCGGCGGCTGGGTGTGCAGAAATCCCGTAGGAGCGCGCTCGCGCGCGATGAGGCGTTACCGATAACGCCTCATCGCGCGCGAGCGCGCTCCTACGCAAAGCTCAGCGATCGGGCGTTACCGGTGCGGGTTCGGCATCCACATCCGCCTTGACGTCGGCTTCGAACAGATTCATCAGATCTGCGCGTGCATCGCGCGAGGTCTGGATCACCTTGGCTTCGTCGTCATAGACCAGGTGCTGGCGATGCAGCAACTCTTCGTCGTGCTGGCGGAACCGTTTGACGTGATCCTTGGCAACCGCTTCGCCCAGGCCGAGCGAGGTGAGCACGCGTTCGCTCAGCTCCAGGCTGGAGGCGAATACCTCGCGGAACGGTTCGGCGCCCAGATCCATCAGTTTCCAGGCGTGCTGGCGATTGCGTGCACGTGCCAGCACCGTGGCCTGCGGGTACAGGCGGCGGATCAGCCGCACCGCCTTGATGTTGGTTTCCGGGTCGTCCACCGCGATCACGAACACCTTGATGCGGTCGGCACCGGCGGCGCGCAGCAGTTCCGGGCGGGTGGGGTCGCCGTAGTACAACTGGCTGCCGAAGCGGCGCAAATCTTCCACGGTGTCCGGATTGTGTTCCAGCGCCACGAACGGCACATGCCGCGCGGTGAGCAGACGCGCGACCACCTGACCGAAGCGGCCCATGCCGGCGACCAGCACCTTGGGCGTTTGCGCATCGATGGTGTCGAACGGGCGTTCGGACTTGGGCGCATGCAGCCGCAGCGGCCCGTTGAGGATGCGCTGCATGCCCAGCAGCAACACCGGCGTCAGCGCCATCGACACGCCGACAATGGCCACCAGGCGGTCGTGGTTGGCGCGCTCCAGCAAGCCGACGCGATCGGCTTCGTTGAACACCACAAAGGCGAATTCGCCGCCCAGCCACAACACGCTGCCCAGCATCAGGCTACTGCGCAGCGGCAGCTTGGCCACGCTTCCGATACCGACCAGCAGCGAGAACTTCACCACCAGCAGGATCGCCACGCCGCTGGCGATCAGCCATGGCTCGGCGACCACCCGGTTCAGATCGATGCCCATGCCGACCGAGATGAAGAACAGCCCCAGCAGCAGGCCTTCGAATGGCTCGATCTGCGATTCGAGCTCGTGGCGGAATTCCGAATCGGCCAGCAGCACACCAGCCAAAAACGCGCCCAGGCTGGCGCTCAATCCGGCTTCCTGCATGATCCAGGCGGTGCCCAGCACCACCAGCAAGGCGCTGGCGGTGAACACTTCCGGCATGCGCGTGCGCGCCACCATATTGAACAGATAGCGCAGCACGAAGCGCCCGCACAGGATCACCAGCGCCAATGCCGCGACCGCCTTGGCCACATCCGGCCATGCCAGCGTGGCGTTCTTGCTGCCACCGAGCAGCGGAATGGCGGCCAGCAATGGAATGGCGATCAGATCCTGAAACAGCAAAATGGCGAACGCCAGGCGCCCGTAGTCGCTGCCCAGCGCCTTGCGTTCAGCCAGCAGCTGCAGGCCCACCGCAGTGGACGACAACGCCAGCGCCACGCCGACGATCAACGCGCTCTTCCAGCCCAGATTGCCGAGCATCAGCAAGCCGCCCAGGATCAGCGTGGTCACCACCACCTGGGTGGCGCCGGCGCCGAACACCGAATGGCGCATCACCTTCAAACGTGACGGCGACAGTTCCAGGCCGATCACGAACAGCAGCATCACCACACCGATTTCGGCTGCGCCGCTGATGCGTTCGGCGTCCTGCACCACGCCCACGCCGTCGGGCCCGAGCACCACACCGGCGACCAGATAGGCCAATACCGCGCCCAGCCCGAAGCGCTTGAACACCGGCACCGCCACGATGGCGGCCAGCATCAGCACCAGAGCCAGTTCCAGACCGCCGCTATGCATGCGCACTCTCCGTTGAGGTGCGCATTATGCCGCGCACTGCCGCTGACCAGCTGGCACCGACGTGCCAGAGTCGCCGGCAATGCGCAGCGGCCACGGGTTTGCGATAGCCGGTTTGCTGCTTCCGATCAGCGCGTCGGTGGCAGCGTGTCTGGAGCCAAGCGTGGCCCTCGGCAGCGCTGGCCGGCAAGCGTGTTCAAGGCCGCGGCCAGCGCACCGGTGTCGCAACCACAGCACGCATGTGCGCCGTCGGCCCACGCTCGCTGCCATCTCGATGAGACGCATCCTCCTGCGCATGCTGCGCATCGGCAAGATCGGCGGACTGCACGCTCGCTTAAACGTGCTTTGTGCGAGCCATTGACCAAGCCGGCTCAGGCGCGCAGACTGCGCCCCGCCGCCGCCCGGATCACCGGTTCGGTAGGCACTTCTCGGAGCCTTTCTCATGTCCAGCGACAGTCACCCTAGACCCGGGTCGATGACCCAGCTGGCGCGCGCCTGAGGCTTTGGGTTCGCCGGCTGTCATCGACGACGGTCGTCACCAGGCGAACCCCATGTACAACGAAACCCTGCGCCTTGCCCAAGGCGTCAACGCCTTGATCGCACCCCTGGCCGAGCGCAACACGGCCGATGCGGTGGAATATCTCAACACCCTCGACCGCGACGATGCGGCCCAGGTGCTGGCCGCGCTGCCGCAACCGCGTGCGGTGAAACTGCTCGAACAACCCGAGCTGCACGATGCCAGTGCATTGGTGGCGCAACTGCCGGCCGAACAGGCTGCCTCCTTGCTCGGGCAAATGGCCGACGACCGCGCCACCGACATCTTCCACGGCCTGGACGCCGAGCAGCGCGCGCCGCTGCTGTGGCTGCTCAGTGCCGAGGCGCGGCTGTCGATCCAGGCCTTGATGCGCTACCCGCCCAACACCGCCGGCGCGCTGATGACCACCGAGTTCGTGGCGGTGCCGGCCGATTGGACGGTAGGCCGCACCCTGCAGCACATCCGCGAGGTGGAGCGCAGCCGCGAGACGGTCTATGCGATCTATCTGTTGGACCCGCACAGCCGCGTGCTGACCCAGGTGGTCACCATGCGCCGGCTGATCACCGGCGCAGACGACGCACCGATCCTGGACGTGGCGCAGGTCAACCCGCCGGTCACGGTGGACCCGGCGCTGGACCAGGAGGAAGTCGCACGGCTGATCCGTCGCCACGACTTGCTCGCGATCCCGGTGGTGGATGCGCACGGCCACATGCTCGGCATCGTCACCGTGGACGATGTGCTGGATGCACTGATCGCCGAATCCACCGAGGACGTGCACAAGTTCGGCGGCATGGAGGCGCTGGACAAGCCCTACATGCAGATTGGCTTTGGCCAGATGATCAAGAAGCGCGCCGGTTGGCTGAGCGTGCTGTTCCTGGGCGAAATGCTCACCGCCAGCGCGATGCAGCACTTCGAGGACGAGCTGTCCAAGGCGGTGGTGCTGACCCTGTTCATTCCGCTGATCATGAGCTCGGGCGGCAACTCCGGCTCGCAGGCCACCTCGCTGCTGATCCGCTCGCTGGCGTTGCGCGAAATCCGCCTGGGCGACTGGTGGAAAGTGGCCCTACGCGAGCTGCCCACCGGGCTGACCCTGGGCACGATCCTGGGCCTGCTGGCGATCGTGCGCATCACCATCTGGCAGACCGCCGGCCTGTACGACTATGGCCCGCACTGGCAGATGGTGGCGCTGACCATCGGCGCGGCCCTGATCGGCATCGTCACCTTCGGTTCGCTGTCCGGCTCGATGCTGCCATTCGTGCTGCAACGCTTCGGCTTCGACCCGGCCAGCGCGTCGGCCCCGTTCGTGGCTACGCTGGTGGATGTCACCGGCTTGGTGATCTATTTCAGCATCGCTGCCGCAATTCTCAGCGGCACGTTGTTGTAGCGCGGAGAGGTGATGGCCAGGCCGTATTGCTTGGTCCATTCCGCATCGCTGCACGGCAGGCCGTGCAGCGATGCGGGGCGGCAAGTGCCGGTCAGAAGTTCACGTACAACGTCGCGCGCACATTGCGGCCAGGTTCGCTGTAGCGGCCGATGCCGTCGTCGGTGGCATAGCCGTACAGATAGAAATCGCCACGGGTGACATTGCGGATGCGCGCCCATTGCGAATAGCGCTCGTCGAACAGGTTGTACACGCCCAGATTGACGCGCACATGCGCGTTGAAGCGATAGCTGCCGAACAGATCGACCACGCTGTAGGCGTCGCTGAGGAACGGCTCGGCCGGGACGCCGAAGATATCGTTCTCCACATTGACGTCCTTGGCCTTCTTGGCCAGCGCATGGGTGATGTTGGCGGTGACGCGCAGGCGCTCGTCCAACCCCTGCCAGCTGAGGCCGAGCACGCCGCGATCCGGATTGATGCTGTCCAGCGGGCGGCCGTCTTCCAGCTCGCCCTGGTTGTGGGTCCATGCCGCGCGCAGCAGCCAGGCGTCGCCGAGCTTGAATTGCGCATCCAGTTCCACGCCCTTGACCTCGACCTGGCCGACATTGAGCAGCGTGGTGTAGGCGTAGCCGTTGCGCGTGGTGCACACGCCGCGGGTACAGGTCTGGTAGAGCGTGCCGGCGTTGGCGGTGACGGTCTCGCTCTGGATGAAATCGTCGTAGCGGTCGCGGAACACCGACAGGCCCACGCGCGCCCACTCGCTCTCCCAGCGCCAGCCCAGTTCCAGATTGAGGCTGCGCTCGGCTTCTAGGTTCGGATTGGCGGCCACCGTGGGCACGTTGACGGTGTTGCCGGTGGCGACCTCAGTCAGCGCGGTGATGCTGGTGGGGGCGTACATCTCGGCGGTGGTCGGCGCCCGGAAGCCTCGCCCGGCCTGGAACCACAGCGTCTGCTGCGGGGTGACGGCGTAGCTGATGCCTGCCTGCCAGGTCGGTGCGGCGAAGGTCACCGCGCGCACCGTGCCGGTGGTATCGATGAAGGTGGGCGACAGCGTCGGTGCGTAGCGGTAATGGTCGTAGCGCGCACCCAGGGTGAGCTGCAGGCGGTCGTCGAGCAGGCCGATGCGGTCGCGCAGGTACACGCTCCAGGTGTCGGCATCGGTCTGCGGCACTTGCGCCGGGTCGACGGTGGCGGTGTCCAGCATGCCGGCGTTGTTCCAGCGGTAGTCGATCGCGCTGAAATCGATGCTGCGGCGTTGCCAGGCGGCGCCATACAGCAGTGATTGCGACCAGCCGTTGCCATGCACCAGCTTGTCGAAGTCGACCGCGATGCGGTCCAGGGTCTGCTCGGTGTCGCGGTCTTCGGCACGGCGGCAGGGCAGCGCCACCGTGCAGCGGGTGGTGGCGGCGGTGGCCGGGGTGCTCGAGCTGCCGCTCTGGGTAAGAATGCGAGTGGTGCCGCGGCTCTCGGTCTGCTGGCGGTCCAGCTGCGCCTCGAGGGTGTCGAACAGCGCGTTGTTCGCGTTCCAGATGTAGCGCAGGCCGTAGCGGTCGCGGTCGTTGCTGTCCTCGCCGATGCGCTCGGCGTAGCTGGGCGCGCTGACGCGGCTCAGGTTGTCGAGCCGGTTCTGCGAGCGGTTGCGTTCGTAGACCACGCCAAAGCGGTGCTGCGCATTCGGCACCACGTCGAGCTTGGCCAGCACGTTGTCGCTTTCGCTGTCGATCGGGTCGGGCGTGCGCCGCGCGCTGCCGGTGTCGATCTCGGTGCTGGAGTACCAGCCCTCCGATTCGTGGCCCTCGCGGCGGGTATAGGTCAGCATCGATTCGACGATGCCGGTGCGGTTGGCCACGGTGATGTTGCCGAGCAGTTGGTCGTTGTGGCCGGTGTAGCCGGTCTTCAGGCCGACATAGCTGTCGTTGCCCTGCGCCTTGAGGTAGTCGTAGGGATCCTTGGTGGTGAACACCACCGCGCCACCGAGCGCGCCGCTGCCGGCACTGATGGAATCGGCACCCTTGACGATGTCCACGCTCTTGAGCGAATCCACGTCCACGCCGCCGCGCCCGGCGCGGAAGAACTCGTAGTCGCGCGCGGTCTCCACGCCTTCGGCCATCGACAGGCCGTCGATGGTCATCGCCACGCGGTCGCCTTCCAGGCCGCGGATGTTGAAGCCGTTTTCGCCGAAGCGGCCCATGTCGGCAATGCTCACGCCGGGGATGTAGCGCACCAGGTCTTCCATGCTTTCCGCCTGTTCGTGCTGCAACTGCGCGGTGTCGAGGGTGGTGACGTTCTGGTTGGTGGAGGCACGCTTGTCGCGTGCGGCCTTCACTTCCACCGGGTCGAAGGTGGTGGCGTCGGCGGGTGCCTGTTCGGCATGCAGCGGGAAGGCCAGGCCGGCGGCGATCGCCAGGGCCAGCAGGGTCGGTGTCGAGGTCATCGTGGGATCCACAGTCAGGAAAGAGGAATGGGCGCGGTAAGGCGCGGACCTGGCTGCGGGCGGCATGGCATGGCCGCGTGGCTGGGTGGGGCCCGCCAGTGGCGGGCCGGGCGCTGCGGGCAGCGAGGCCCGCGGCGGGAAAGTCAGTCGGCGCGAGCCGGGGAGGCGGCCGGGGCAGGCGCAGTTGCAGGAGCAGGCAACGCGGCGTCGCTGGCATCGACCACGCCGTCGCGATTGCGGTCGACGCGGGCGAAGGTGCGCAGGCCCGAGGCCTGGTATTCGGCGAAGCTCATGCGCTGGTTCTTGTCGGTGTCGAGCACCTTGAAGCGCACATGCACCTGGCGGTCGTCGGCCAGTTCGAGCGCGGTGAGGCGGCGGTTGAGGCGGTCCTCGAATTCGACCCGATATTCGTCCGGCGACAGCACGCCGTTACGGTCGCCGTCGGCACCCGCGAACTGCGCCGCGCGCAGGTCTGCGTATTCCGCCTCGCCCACCTTGCTGTCGCCGTTCTCGTCGTACAGCGCGAGAAAGCCCTCGGCCGAGCCGCTGTCGGGCATGCCGGGACGGCCGCCATCGCGGTCGAAGGCGGCCGTTGTGTCGCCCGACGCAGCCTTCGCAGCGGCCGACACGGCTGCCTGTCCGCGCGCCCAGTCCTGCGCACCGGCCGCGTCGAATTCGGCACGCGAGACCTGCCCGTCGCCATCGGCATCCAATGCCGTAAAGCGTGTCTTGCCCTGCGCGGCCTGTGCGCTGCGTTCCTGCTCCAGTGCACGCTGGCGGCGCTCGCGGAACTCGCCCACGTATTCGTCCTCGTCGACCGTGCCGTCGTGGTTGCGGTCGGTGGCATCGAAGCGGCTGCGGCGAAAGTTCGCAAAATCGGCGGTGGTAATGCGGCCGTCGCGGTCGTCGTCATGCTGGGTGATGAAGGCCTGCACGTTGTTGCCGTGGCCGCCGAGCAGCGGGCGCGGCGCGGACTGGGCGAGAGCGGTAGCAGGAAGCAGCAGCGCGCACAGGCACGCGCCGGCCAGGGAGCCAGTGTTCATGGATTGCCTCTTGATGGGGAAAACGGTGCCGGGCCGTAGCGTTGGCTGGGCCTGCAGGTGGATCGCGATGCCGGGCGGAGGGACCGCGCCGGTGGAGTCATGCCGCCAGGGCAACGCAACCGCCGCAGCGGTTGCGCGGCGCTATTGTTCGAGCACCTGAAACGTCAGCGTGGTGCTGTTGCTGTACTCGCGCACCGGGGCGTCGGCCGGCGCCGGGGTGCGGTGGCGGGTCAGCGCCAACCAGGTGCCGGCGCGGTCCAGCTTCAAGGTTGCACGGCCGGCCGCGTCGGTGGTCACGCTGATCGACGTCGGCTTGCGATCGGAGGTCCACACCGCCTCGCTGATGTCCACGGTCTGCTTGGCCAGCGGCACGCCGTCGTATTGCACCGTGAAGACGAAGCTCTCGCCGACATACAGGTCGTTGGGATGCGTCACCGGCACCAGTTCCAGGCCCTGGTTGCGCGGCGCCAGCGCGCTGCGATCGGGTTTGCCGACGCTCAGATAGGTTTCCGCCAGGGTGCGCGACTGGAAGCTGGCGATCAGCGTGGCGCCCTTGGGCATGGTCACCTTCGGGTCGCGCACGGTCTCGCGCTTGCCGTCCAGTTCCCAGGTGCGGAACTGCGCGCCCACGCGCAGGCCGGTGCTGACCCGGTAGGTGCCGGGCTGCTTGCCCAGGGTGTGTTCGACGACGGTGCGGGTGTCGAGCGCCTGCACACGGAGCGGTGCGACATCGCGGCCATCGGGCCCGGTGATGCTGAAGTGGCTCTGGTCGAAGGCCGCTTCCGGGACGAAGAAGGTCTCGGCAAAGGCCGCGTCCAGGGTCACCGTCTGACCGGGCTGGGGGGCGAAGGTGTTGGGTGCCAGATAAGGCGTGTGCGCAGAGGCAGAGGCGGCAAGCAGCAGCGCCGACAAGGTCAGCAGTTTCATGGGGGGCCCTGTTCCGAATGAGTCGCTGGCGGCATGGGCGCGGGGCGGCGCTGAAAGCTGGCTGACCACGCAATATTAACGAAAATGCGAATCGTTCACAACAAGTGTGTGGACGCCGTCGCTGTCCTGCAGCCCTCGGGTCGATGACGTCGGCTTGGGCCGACGTGTACCGTGTCCGCTTCCCCCGTCGTCGTCGTTGCCCCATGAGCACCTATCACCTGCAGCAGGTCTTTCGTCCCACCACCGTGGCGGTGGTGGGCGGCAGTCCGCGCGATCGCTCGGCCGGACGCGCGGTGGTGCGCAACCTGCGCGCGGCCGGGTTTCCCGGGCAGATCGGCTGGGTGAGCCCGCGTTACAGCGAGATCGATGGTGTGCGCACGGTGGCGCGCTTGACCGATCTGGCCTGGGTGCCGGACCTGGTGGTGATCACCGCGCCGGCGCGCATCGTGCCGCGCATCGTCTCGATTGCCGCACGGCGCGGGGTGGCCGCGGCGATCATCCTGACTGCAGGTCTCGGCAGCGGCCCCGGCTCGCCGGCTGCGCGCATGGAAGCCTCGGCGCGGGCCAAGGGCATGCGCATTCTCGGCCCGCACTGCCTGGGTGTGATCGCCCCGCATGCACGGCTCAATGCCAGCATCGCCGCGCATTGCCCGCAGGCGGGCGATCTGGCGCTGATTTCCGAATCCAGCGCGATTGCCGCCGCGCTGGTGGAATGGGGCGTGGCGCGCTCGGTCGGGTTCTCGGCGGTGGTGTCGCTGGGCGATACGCTGGATGTGGACTTCGGCGATCTGCTCGACTACTTCGCCACCGACTACCGCACCCGCGCGATCCTGCTGTATGTCGAACGCATCGGCGATGCGCGCAAGTTCATGTCGGCCGCACGCGCCGCCGCGCGCGCCAAGCCGGTGGTGGTGGTCAAGTCCGGGCGCCAGTTCCGCATCAATCCCAATGCCGATACGCACGCGCAGGCGCTGGCCGGCTCGGATGCGGTGTATGGCGCCGCATTCGCGCGTGCCGGCCTGTTGCGGGTGGGCGCGCTGGACGAGCTGTTCGCCGCCGCCGAAACGCTGGGCCGGCTCGGCAGTTTTCCCGGCCGGCGCCTGGCCATTCTCAGCAATGGCGGCGGGGTGGGGCAGCTGGCGGTGGACCAACTGGTGCTGCGCGGCGGCACCCTGGCAGAGTTGTCGGCCAAGACCCTGGATCGGCTGGATCAATCGCTGCCCGAAGGCTGGTCGCGCAGCAATCCGGTCGACATCATCGTCGACGCCGATGGGCCGCGCTATGCCGCGGCGATCGAAGCGCTGCTGGACGACCCCGAGAACGACGCGCTGCTGGTGGTCAACGTGCCGACCGCCTTCACCTCCTCGGCCGATGCGGCCAAGGCGTTGACCCGCGCGCTGGACCAACGCGACCGCTATCAGCGTGAAAAGCCGGTCTTCGCGGTGTGGCTGGGCCAGGACGATGCAGCGATCGCCGCGCTCAATGCCGCGCGCGTGCCCACCTACGCCACCGAATCGGATGCGGTGCGCGGCTTCACCCACCTGGTGCGCTACCGCGAGGCGCAGGCGGCGCTGATGGAAACCCCGCCCAGCCTGCCGGAAGACTTCGTGGTAGATGCCGGCATCGCCCGCGCGGTGGTCGATGAAGCCTTGGCTGCCGGCCGCCGTTGGCTGGATCCGGTCGCCACCAACCGCTTGCTGGCCGCCTACGGCATCCCGATCGTGCCGCTGCAGGTGGCCGCCACCGCCAACGAAGCCGCATTGCTGGCCGACCCGCTGCTGGCCGTCGGCCGCACGGTGACCTTGAAGGTGTTGTCCAACGACATCGCGCACAAGTCCGATGTCGACGGCGTGCGCCTGAATCTGTCCAGCGTGGCGGCGGTACGCGAAGCGGCGGCCGGCATCCTGGCACGCGCGCGCGCCGCGCAGCCCGATGCGGTCATCGATGGGGTGATCGTGCAGCCCACCGTGCTGCGGCCCAAGGCGCGCGAACTGATCGCCGGCATTGCCGACGACCCGGTGTTCGGCCCGGCGATCGTGTTCGGCCGCGGCGGCACCGCGGTGGAAGTGATCAACGACCGCGAGCTGGCGCTGCCGCCGCTGGACCTGCGCCTGGCCCACGAGTTGATCGGGCGCACGCGGGTCTCGCGCATCCTCAAGGCCTACCGCGACGTGCCGGCGGCCGACGAGCGCGCGGTGGCGCTGGTGCTGGTCAAGCTGGCGCAGCTGGCCGCCGACATCCCCGAAATCACCGAGCTGGATATCAACCCGTTGCTGGCCGACCGCGATGGCGTGATCGCGCTGGACGCGCGCGTGGCGGTGGCGCCAGCGCGCAAGCTGCACAAGGGCCGCGGCCATCCGCGTTTTGCGATCTTTCCGTATCCGAAGGAATGGGAGCGCCAGATCGCACTCGGCGATGGCACGCATGCGCTGGTGCGCCCGGTGCGCCCGGAAGACGATGCGCTGTTCCGCGCCTTCTTCGCGCGGGTCACCGACGAAGACCTGCGGCTGCGGTTCTTCCAGTCGGTCAAGCATTTCAGCCACGAATTCATCGCCCGGCTGACCCAGCTCGATTACGCGCGCTCGATCGCACTGGTGGCCATCGATCCCAAGAGCGGCGACATGCTCGGCGCGGTGCGCCTGCATGCCGACGCCGATTACGAAGGCGGCGAGTACGGCATCCTGATCCGCTCCGACCTCAAGGGCCATGGCATCGGCTGGCAGTTGATGCGCATCATGATCGAGTACGCGCGCTGGCTGGGCCTGAAGCAGATCGAAGGCCAGGTGCTGCGAGAGAACCGCACCATGCTGGCGATGTGCCAGAGCCTGGGCTTCGGGGTACGCCCGGATCCGGACGATGCGACCCTGATGGCGGTGACACTCCCTATAATGGGCGAGCCGCGCCCGGCCTGACCCTAGCGTCACGCCGCGGTTCCCCCTCCTCACCGCATGCCGGATCTGCCGGGCCTTGCCCTGGCCCGTTGCTCCGGCTGTCGTCTCGGCCCGCCTGGGAGTGTCAATGTTTCGCGATTTCAGAATGTCGTTCTTGGTTACAGCCGTCTGCCTGGGCGTTGCTGCCTGGTGGGGCCACACCACCTCGATGGGCCTGTGGCAGGCGCTGTGGCTATGCCTGGTGCTGAGCGTGCTGGAAGTGTCGTTGTCGTTCGACAACGCAGTGGTCAACGCCGGTGTGCTCAAGCACATGAACGCGTTCTGGCAGAAGCTGTTCCTGACCGTGGGCATCCTGATCGCGGTGTTCGGCATGCGCCTGGTGTTTCCGATCGTGATCGTGTCGGTGGCCACCGGCATGGGCCTGGTGCCGGTGATGCAGATGGCGCTGAAGGAGCCGGACCGCTACAGCCAGGTGTTGACCGACAACTACCCGTCCATCGCTGCCTTCGGTGGCATGTTCCTGTTGCTGGTGTTCCTCAACTTCCTGTTCGACCAGGAGCGCAAGCTGCACTGGCTCGGGCCGGTGGAGCGGTTGGTCGGCAAGCTGGGCAAAGCCGATGCGATGTCGGTGATCGTGGCGGTGACGGTCCTGCTGTGCACCAAGCTGTTCCTGCCCGATGCGGTCTTCCAGAGCGTGCTGTTCGCCGGCCTGGGCGGCATCCTGCTGTATCTGCTGGTGGGCAGCGTGGATGCCTTGTTCGAGTCTGAAGAGAGCGAAGATGGCATGGGCCCGGCCAAGCGCTCGGGCATCGCCGCGTTCCTGTACCTGGAAGTGCTGGACGCTTCGTTCTCGTTCGATGGGGTGATCGGTGCGTTCGCGATCACCCGCGATGTGGTCATCATCATGCTGGGTCTGGCGATCGGCGCGATGTTCGTGCGCTCGATGACGGTTTATCTGGTGCACAAGGGCACGTTGGACGAATTCGTGTTCCTGGAGCACGGCGCGCATTACGCCATCGGCGTGCTGGCGATCATCATGCTGGTCGGCACCGTGTACCACGTGCCGGAAGTGCTGACCGGCCTGATCGGGGTGGCCTTCATCGCCGCCTCGGTGTGGTCGTCGATCCGCTACCGCAAGCGCCACCACGTCGGCCCGACCGAGATCTGATGCCGCTCACGGGCCGCGCTCAGGGCTTAACGCTGTCACTTGAGAGCGGCCTGACAGCGCCTTTGCGGCTATCGGACGGGTGCTGCTGAAGGACCCGGCGCTGCTAGATCTGTGGCTTGGCTGCAGGGTCCTTGCCCGCCCACCGTCGTGGGACACGCCGCAAGTACGTCCGTGTAGGCTCTTACGCGGCATCCATGCCGCGTAAGGTCCCGCGACGTTGGGCGGGCAAGGACCAGTCAAGTTGATCGGTGTGCGCGGTTTTCGATAAAGCAACCGACTAACTTTCTGGTGCAGTGTCCTCGCTGCGCTCTTGATGCTGTGAGTTTGCTGCAGGGCCCTTGCCCGCCCACCCTCGCGGGACACGCCGCAAGTACGTCCATGTAGGCTCTTACGCGGCATCCATGCCGCGTAAGGTCCCGCGATGGTGAGCGGGCAAGGACCAGTCGAGTTGATCGGTGTGCATAGCTTTCAATAAAACAGTCAGCAAACTGTCTAGTGCGGTGTCCTCACCGCTTGCGGGACCGTGTGGCGGCATGGATGCCGCCACCGAGCCCCCAGGGATGGGTTCACGGCGTGTCCCGCGAGCGGTGAGGGCACCGCGCCCTCAACCTGGATTCGGCAGTGGCGAGTTCCTCCCGTCGCTGGGGTCAGACCAGGCGCGCCAAGCGTGCGGTGCCGCCTGAGGCAGTCACGGCCAACTGTGACCGGCTTCAGTATCGATGGGTGTCGCAGCCAACCCAACCGGACCCAACTGATCGACAGAATTGCCGGTTGGGGCCTTGACTGCGCAGCCAAATTGGCGGGTTCCGGGGTCGGCATCGACCGTTCGTCAGACAGTGCTTTGTGCCGCAAGGGTTTTCGGGGTTTTCCCACATTTGGTGTTGACCCCTCCGGGTGACCCCACTATCTTGGGGGAGTTGGTGGTTGGTCGCCCCAAGGCGTCCGGACCAGTGAGAGCATGATTTGCAGCAGGTTGCCAATCAAAAGCCTCTCCGCGGCGGCAGCAACGAACGATCACAGCCATCCGGGCGTCGCCTGGAGCAGGCGGCGTGGTCTCGTTGCGCCGCTGTTGTTTCGCCACCGACCACTGCGCGACAGCACACCGCGCGGTGGCGGCCGTGGAATCTCCGGTAAGGAGATGGCTGGTGGTGTCGATGCCGCCGCAGACCTTGGGTCTTGCGTGCTGGTCGTCGCCCACCGTCATCGCTGTCCAGGGAGTCCGGAGAATCGGTCGCAGCCCGTCCCCAGCCGGGTTCGTGTGCCTACGCATGGAGGACGCATGACCACCAACGACACCCTTGCCGCGATCGCCGCCGGTACCTTAGCCACCACCCCCAGCGTTCCGGCCAGTGTCGGTGCACCTGGTTGCGGCGCGCCTGAATTGACCGACCCGTCGGATGTTGTGCCGCCCCCCCGCCAAGCCATTGCAATGCACGCACAGACCATCGAAGAACAAACCGTCTCTACCTGGATCACCAAGGAAGCCGGCAACCGCAAGATTCCGTTCGAGCCGGAGCGCCTGGAGCGCGCCATCGACCAGATCCATGCCGAATTCCCGCAGCTGGACGTGGCCGACTACAAGCGTTCGGTGTTCGGCTTTGTCGACCGCAAGGACAGCGTCAACGCCGACGATCTGGTCGACCACCTGATCCGCGAGGCCGAGGCCCGCGTCGATCTGACCACCCCGGAATGGGAGCATTTCGCTGCGCGTCTGTACCTGCGCCGCCTGTACAAGCGCGCCAGCCGCAACCGTTTCTACGACGCCAGCCAGAAGTACGGCTCGTTCGTCGGTTTGCAGGAAAGCCTGGCCGACCGCAATGTCTATTCCAACGACATCCTGCGCCGCTACTCCAAGGACGAGCTGATCGAAGCCGGCAAGATGATCGAGCCGGAGCGCGACAAGCTGTTCGCTTACAACGGCCTGTACCTGCTGGCCACCCGTTACCTGGCCACCGACAATTCGCGCGGCGTGTTCGAGCTGCCGCAGGAGCGTTGGCTGACGATTGCGCTGTACCTGATGCAGGACGAGATCGGCACCGGCAAGGGCAGCCGCGAGCGCCGCATGCAGCTGGTGGGCGAGGCCTACTGGGCGCTGTCCAACCTGTACATGACCGTGGCCACGCCCACGCTGGCCAATGCCGGCAAGGTCGGCGGCCAGCTGTCGAGCTGCTTTATCGACACCGTCGACGACAGCCTGCAGGGCATCTACGACTCCAACACCGACGTGGCGCGCGTGTCCAAGCACGGCGGCGGCGTCGGTGCGTACCTGGGCTATGTGCGTTCGTCCGGTTCGGCGATCCGCGGCGTGTCCAATTCGTCCGGCGGCGTGGTGCCGTGGATCAAGCAGCTCAACAACACCGCGGTGTCGGTGGACCAGCTGGGCCAGCGCAAGGGCGCCATCGCGGTCTATCTGGACATCTTCCACCGCGACATCGAGTCGTTCCTGGATCTGCGCCTGAACAACGGCGACCAGCGTCTGCGCGCGCACGACGTGTTCACCTCGGTGTGCATCCCCGACCTGTTCATGGAAGCGGTCGAGCGTCGCGGCGACTGGTACCTGTTCGATCCGCACGAAGTGAAGCGCATCAAGGGCTGGTATCTGCAGGACTTCTACGACGAGAAGAAGGGCGACGCCAACAGCAGCTTCCGTCGCAAGTACGAAGAAGTCGTCGCCGACGAGCGCATCACGCGCAAGACCGTCAAGGCGATCGAAATCTTCAAGCGCATCATGGTCAGCCAGCTGGAAACCGGCAATCCGTTCATGTTCTATCGCGATGAAGTCAATCGCAAGAATCCGAACAAGCACGAGGGCATGGTCTATTCGTCCAACCTGTGCACCGAGATCCTGCAGAACATGAGCCCCACGCGGATGATGCAGGAGATCATCAGCGGCAATCAGATCGTCACCACCAAGAAGGCGGGCGACTTCGTCGTGTGCAACCTGTCCTCGATCAACCTGGGCCGCGCGATCATCGCGCAGGACGACCAGGCCGATCTGCTGGGCGCCGATGTGCTGGAGCGCTTGATCCCGATCCAGGTACGCATGCTCGACAACGTGATCGATCTGAATCAGCTGCCGGTGCCGCAGGCCACCATCACCAACCAGAAGTACCGCGCGATCGGTCTGGGCACCTTCGGCTGGCACCATCTGCTGGCGCAGAAGTCCATCCATTGGAACGCCAAGGAAGCCGAGGATTACAGCGACGAGCTGTACGAGCGCATCAACTATCTGACCGTCCAGGCGAGCATGGAGCTGGCCAAGGAAAAGGGCACCTACAGCGTGTTCCGCGGCAGCGACTGGCACACCGGCGAGTACTTCCGTGCGCGCGACTACAACAGCCCGCAGTGGCTGGAGCTGTCCGCGCAGGTGGCCGTCAATGGCGTGCGCAATGCCTGGATGCTGGCGGTTGCGCCGAACATGAGCACCGCGCAGATCGCCGGTTCCACCGCCTCGATCGACCCGATCTACAGCGCGTTCTACTACGAAGAAAAGAAGGACTTCCGTCGTCCGGTCGCCGCGCCCGGCCTGTCGCTGGAAACCTGGCCGTACTACGAAAAGGGCGCCTACAAGGTCGACCAGTTCGCCAGCGTGCGCCAGAACGCGCGTCGCCAGCGCCACATCGACCAGTCGATCAGCTTCAACTTCTACGTGCCCAGCACCATCCGTGCGAGCACGTTGCTGGATCTGCACATGACCGCCTGGCGCGAAGGCTTGAAGACCACGTACTACGTGCGCTCCAACGATATCGACATCAGCGAATGCGAGTGGTGTTCGAGCTAAAGCGCATTCGCGCTTCAGCTCCCCATGGTTCGCCTTGCGAACCATGGGCCCCGGCTCATCAGCTTCCACACCCCGCGCCTTCGGCGCGCCCCCTCACTCAGGGGGCTTTCCTCCAGCACGATTTGTTGTCGCCGCCCAGCTGTACACGTGGACGGCGCCCGGAACACGAGTAGAGACCCACATGTCCGCAACACCGCTTGAGCGCATCAAGATCCTGGAGCCGCGTCACCCCAACCGCTCCACCGCCATCATCAATGGCCAGACCTCCGGCATCCTCAACTGGAACGACATCCCGTACCCGTCCTTCTATCGGGCCTACAAAGAGCTGTCGACCAACTTCTGGATCCCCGACGAGGTGGACATGAAGGGCGACGCGCGCCAGTACAACGAGCTGTCGGCGCGCGAGAAGAATGCCTACGATTCGATCATCGGCCTGCTGGCTACGCTGGATTCGCCGCAGACGCGCTTCATCTACAACGTTGCCGAATACATCACCGACCCGGCCGCGCATGCCAATGCCGCGATCATCGGCCAGCAGGAAGTGATCCATAACGAGAGCTACAGCTACGTGCTGGCCTCGATCACCGGCCTGGCCGATCAGAACCGCGTGTTCGAGCTCGCCCGCACGCACCCGACCATCATCAAGCGCAACGCGCCGATCATGGGCGCCTACGACGACTTCCTGCGCGACAAGACCGCCGAAACGCTGATCCGCGCGCTGATCCAGTCCTCGATCCTGGAAGGCATCAACTTCTATTCCGGCTTTGCGTATTTCTACAATCTGGTCCGCCAGAACCGCATGACCGGCACCGGCAAGATCATCAGCTTCATCAACCGCGATGAGCTGGCGCATTCCAAGTTCATCAGCGAGCTGATTCGCGCCATCATCGGCGAGAACCAGGCGCTGCAGGGCGACCAGCTCACCGACTACGTGCACAAGGCCTTCGAGCACGCGATCGACCTGGAAACGGTGTGGACGGCCGAAGTGCTGGACGGCATCGACGGCATCGACGTGGACGAGATGATCCGCTACGTGAAGTACCGCGCCAACAAGATGGCCGGCATGCTCGGCATCGAGAAGCTGTACGAAGGCGCCAACGACAACGTGATGCCGTGGATCAAGGCCTACGCCGACAACTTCACCGAGACCAAGACCGACTTCTTCGAAATGCGGAATGCCTCGTACAAGAAGACCAATTCGGATAACGGCTTCGACGATCTGTGAGGAGCCGGGATTAGGCATTCGGGATTTGGGATTCGTCGCAGCAGCATTGATGCGCTTTACGAATCATCAGGATCCGGGATTGGAGATTGGGCGGACGGGATTCGCAGCAGCAACTTGATGTGCTTTGACGAATCCCCAACTCCGACTCTCCAATCCCTGCTTTCAACGAATCCCTAATCACGACTCCCGAATCTCCGCCCCATGAACATCCTGCTCGCACTCGCCTCGTTGAGCGGCAACACGCGTGATGTTGCGCGCAGTGTGTCCTTGCACTGCGAAGCGGCCGGTCATGCGGTGACCTGGGTGGAAACCGATGTGCAGACGCTGGCGCAAGTGCCGCACGCGCCCGGCCAATACGAACTGGTTCTGCTCGGCAGCTGGACCGACAACGGTGGCCGTACACCGGCAGAGATGAAACGCTTCATCGTCGAGCTGGTCGAAACGCTGGGCAAGCCACCGCAGGTGGCGGTGTTCGGCACCGGCGAAACGCAGTGGGGCGAAGACTATTTCTGCGGCGCGGTGCACCGTATGGCACAGTTCTTCGCCAGCCCGTTTCCACGTTTGACCATCGAACAGATGCCCCACGGCGTGCGCGATGCGCAGGCCATCGCTACCTGGACCGATGCGGTCCTGGCCCAATGCAAGAATCAATTCCATGATGCAGACCATTACCGTCACCTCGCCTGAGCACTACACCGCCGCCTTGGCTGCGCATCCACGCGCGCTGGTGGATTTCTACAAGGACAACTGCCCGGGCTGCCGCATGCTCGATATGTCGCTGGACAAGTTCGCCGTCAGCGCTGCGGCCGACGGTGTGGCCTTGTTGAAAGTGAAGCTGGAAGTGGTGGGCGAAGAATTTTTCCGCGACCTCGGCCTGCGCCAGACGCCGACGCTGGCGCTGTATCGCGATGGCAGCGAAGTGGCGCGCCTGCCGGGCTTCCAGTCGCCGGCGCAGGTGGAAACCGCGGTCAAGAGCAGCCTCTGAGTCGTCGATGTAACCTATCTTCGATGCGCGTCATCGAAGATCTCGGTACACGCCGCCGTATCGACAAGCGAACGATGACGTGAACTCAGCGCTCTCGTAGGAGCGGCCCCGGCCGCGACCGCATTCCCGATAAAAAACATATCGCGCGCAACGCAGTGCGCGGGCATGCGCCACGCAGACTGCCAGCCATCGACCAATGCAGTTGAGCCAGCAGCATTTCCTCCAACGCGTATCTGCGCCAGCGTAGGCACGACGGACAGCGACACAGCAGCGGCGCTGCGTTCCGGCGGACGCCGCTGCGGCCTGAAGGCATCTCCGGCGCGCGTTCGGCTGTTGCAATCGCTTTGGCACGCAATGGCCGCACATCCCCCTCTTTGGAAACCCGCATGTCAGACAGCCCGCAGACGCCTCCCCCGACCGAAGTGCGCATGGTCGAGATCGTATTCCCCAACCACACCAACCACATGGGCACGTTGTTCGGCGGCCAGGCATTGGCGTGGATGGACAAGGCCGCGTTTCTGGCAGCCTCGCGCTATGCGCGGCGTGCGGTGGTGACCGCGCGTTCGGATCAGGTGGATTTCAAATTGCCGATCCGGCAGGGCCAGATGGTGGAAACCATCGCGCGCGTGGTGTCGGTGGGGCGCAGCTCGATCAAGGTGGAAGTGGAGCTGATCGCCGAGGATCTGCTCAGCGGCGCGCGCGAGCTGTGCACGCGCGGCCACTTCGTGATGATTGCGCTCGGCGCCGATGGCAAGCCGACCACGGTGACGCCGTTGCCCGCACCGCAGGCCTGAACCGCTTGCGGTAGGCGGCAGTGGTGCGCGCGGTAGACTCGGTCTCTTTACTCACAGGAAGTCATGCGATGCGAAGGATCCGCGCACCGCGCTGGATGGCGGTGCTGATGATGACCGCGCTGCTCGGCGCGTGCCGCGCGCCGCTGCCGGCCCAGAGTGACAAGGCCGTTGCGCCGATGGATCCGGATCGCGTGCTGATCGGTCGCATCCAGGGCAGCGCCGACATCAGTCCGCTGCTTGGGAAAAAAGTGGCCATTGAAGGCATCGTGACCCGCAGCCTGGCGGGCGATAGCGACGAGATGGGCCAGGAGCTTGCCGAAACCCTGGGCAATGGCCATCGCGGCAAGGTGGTGGGCTGGTTTGTACAGGACGAAGGCGATGGCGTGGATGCGACCTCCGACGCCGTGTTCGTGCTCGATCAGGGCTATGACACCGGAATCGGTGTACCCGGTGAGAGCGAGTACACGATGCGGATGGGCACGCGCGTACGCACGGGCGACCGGATCAAGGTGCGTGGTGTGGTCGCCGAGGTCGGGCAGGACATCGCGGCCGACCAGCCGCGCAGCAGTGGGCATCAGGTCGGTCGCGGCGACCCGGCGGGCAGCATCACCACGATCGAGGCCGGCTGGATCACCCTGCTGTCGCGCCGTGAGCGCCGGCCGGCGATCGCGTTGGTCGACACGGATCCGGAGCGCAGCGCGGAAGAATCCGCCGAGGCGATGCGTCTACGTGCTCCAGGGTCAGCGGCTGCCATTGCACGACCCTGAGTAAGAGCGGCTATCAAAACTACTGCGCGACAACCAGGCGGGCTAGGCCGGTGCTCGGAATCGGCATGTACCACCCGTACACTCCGGTTCCTCCGCGCCGTCCGCATCCATCTGACGACCACTCGCTACGCTTTGTTAGCCACTGAAAAATAATGACGGCTCTGTCGACCGCTATAGCGCAACGCCATGCGGCCGCGCGCGAAGTGCTTACTCCTCGACTTCGCGGTCCTCGCGCTTGGTTTCTTCCATCGCCTCGGGCTCCAGCTCTTCGGCGCTGCGGTTGAGTTTGACGAATACGCCCCAGGCGATCAGCAGCAGCGCCGCGCACAGGCCAACCGCCGCCGCATACGGCAGCTTGGCCGGGTCGTCGTGCATCAGCTCGAAGATGGACACCAGGGTTTCGATCGCCAGCGCAATCACGATCACCACGAAAAAGCGCGACAGATAGCGCCGCACCCGTGTGGGGCCGCTGACTTTGACATCGCGCAGGATTTCTTCTTCGAAGATGGTCTGGCCCAGTTCCAGCGTGACCAGCGCCACGGTGAGCAGGCCGATCGCCTCCAGCACCACGTTGAAGCGATCGCGCACCACCATGTCGCCGCCGGGGGTAAACCCGTGCCACAGCTCCAGCCCGGCCATCGCCACCAGACCCGCCGCGCACAGCACGAAAAACGCCAGGATCACGAAGTGACCGGCACGGAACAGGTGGCTGAGCAGTTTCATGGCGAGCACGACGGGCGAGGGGATGCAGAGCATCGTGTGCAACGCGTCGTTGCAGCGCGAAGGCAGTGGCAATGCCGATTTCTATCGCGCGCGGCGCGCGGCATCGCATGACATGCAGCGATACGCCGTGCCACCTCGACGTATCGACATCAACCCTTCCCCCAACGGGTGAAGGTGCCCGCAGGGCGGATGGGGGTACGGTTTACACGCAGCCCAACAACCGCCCGCACACCCCAACAGCATCAGCTATGCCGCAACACCTGATACGCCTGCAGATGCACATTCGCCGCCATCAGCAGCGGCGCGTTGCGTCCGGTTTCGCGCACGCGCTTCAGCATGTCGCCAACGATCTGCGCCGCTTCCACGTCCTGGCCGGCTTCCAGATCGCGCAGCATCGAGGCCTTGAGCGGCGAATCCACCTGCAACAAGGTCTGCAGCGCCTTGGCGCGCGCAGCTTCCGGAATCGGCTGCCCGGCCGCATCGGCGGCCCACAGGCATTCGTTGTACAAGCCGTTGATCAACGCGCGGCCATCGTCGGTGGCCACGATCGCACCGACCGGCGCACGCATCAGGCAGGTGGCCGCCGCCAGTGCGGTGAGGAAGCTGTACTTGATCCACTGCTCCTGCGCGATCTGCTCGCTGGCCACATGGGTGATGCCTGCCTGCGCGCATACCGCAGCAAACGCCTGCACCCGCGCTGAGCTGGCACTGCCACTGCGCTCACCGAAGGTCATCGCCGCCGGCTTGCCCAGGTGCAGAATCTCGCCGTGCTCGCCCTTGGTCGCACTGATGAAGCACAGCCCGCCCAACACCCGCGCTGCACCGAAGCGCTCGTCCAGCGCTGCGTAGTGCCGCAGACCGTTGAGGATCGGCAGCACCGTGGTGTGCTCGCCCACCGCCGGCGCAATCGCCTCGATCGCGCTGTCCAAGTCGTAGGCCTTGCAGCTGAGGATCACCAGATCGAACGGCCGCTGCGCCACCAGCGCCGGCAGGTCCTGCGCGGTGACATGCACCACCGGCAGATCCGCATCACCGAGCGGGCTGCGGATGCGCAGGCCATCGGCCTGCAACTGCGCCGCACGCGCATCGCGCACCAGGAAGGTGACATCGACCCCGGCCTGCGCCAGACGTCCACCAAAATAACCGCCGGTGCCGCCGGCGCCGAGGATGAGGATATGCATCGCCATCGTCATCAGCTCCGCAAGCCCACACCACGGCGCAGCAACCACAGCGCCAGTGCGCTGAGCACCGCGACAAAGCCCAGCATCAGCGCGTAGGCCACCCAGATCGGCACGTCCGAGCTGCCGAGCAGGCCGTAACGGAAGGCGTTGACCATGTAGAAGATCGGGTTGGCGTGGGTGGCCGCTTCGGCCCACGGTGGCAGCAACTTCACCGAATAGAACACGCCGCCCAGATAGGTCAGCGGGGTCAGGATGAAGGTGGGCACGATCGCCACGTCGTCGAACTTCTTGGCGTACACCGCGTTGACGAAGCCGGCCAGCGAAAAGATGATCGCGCCCAGCACCACCGTGCTCAGCGTCACCAGCGGATGCGGGATGCGTACGGGGGTGAAGAACATCGCGATGATCAGCACCAGCGCGCCGACCATCACCCCGCGCAGCACCGCGCCGGAGACGTAGCCCCACAGGATCACCCAGTTGGGCATCGGGCTCACCAGCAGCTCTTCCACATGGCGGCCGAACTTGGCGCCGAAGAAGCTCGATGAGATGTTGCCGTAGCTGTTCTGGATCACGCTCATCATCACCAGGCCCGGCACGATGAACTGCATGTACGTATAGCCGCCCATGTCGCCCACGCGCGAGCCGATCAGCCCGCCGAAGATCAAGAAGTACAGCGTCATGGTGATGGCCGGCGGCACCAGGGTCTGGCCCCAGATGCGCAGGATGCGCTGCACTTCGCGACGCACGATGGTGCCCAGCGCAATCCAGTTGCGGCGTGCGTTGGTGGGTTCGGTCACGGTGCGGATCTCGTTCATGGCTGGCCTCCGCTGCGCGGCTGCGCTGGCGGTGTGCCGTTGGGAATGGGCGTCGCGGGTGCGGCGGCGTCTGGCGCCGGCGCATCACCGGTCAAGCGCACGAACAGCTCTTCCAGCCGATTGCTCTTGGTGCGCATCGAGCGCACCCGGATGCCGGCACTGCCGAGCGTGGCGAACACGCGGTTGAGGTCCATCGCGCGCGGCATGTCCAGGTCCAGCGTGTGGCCGTCGATGGCGGTGAGCGTAGTGCCTTCGATCACCGGCAATTCGGCCGGCAGATCACCGTCGATATCGAACAAAAAGCCTTCCACATCGAGCTTGGCCAGCAGCTCGCGCATCGGGCCCTGGGTGACGATCTGGCCATGATTGATGATGGCCAGGTTGCGGCACAGGTGCTCGGCTTCTTCCAGATAATGCGTGGTCAGGATGATGGTGGTGCCGGCGGCGTTGATCTCTTTGAGCACGCGCCACATGTCGCGGCGGATCTCGATGTCCACGCCGGCGGTGGGCTCGTCCAGGATCAGCAGCCGCGGCTGGGTCATCATGGCGCGGGCGATCATCAGCCGGCGCTTCATGCCGCCGGACAGCGTGCGGCTCATCACCTGGGCCTTTTCCCATAGGTGCGAGCGGCGCAGCTCCGCTTCGGCCAGCCGCTCGGCCTCGGCACGCGGCATGCCGTAGAAACCGGCGTAGTTGACCAGGATGTCGAAGGGTTTTTCGAACAGGTTGAAGTTGACCTCCTGCGGCACCAGGCCGATCAGCCGCATCGCATCGCTGCGGTGCTGGACCAGGTCGGTGCCGAACACTTCCACCTGGCCTGCGGACAGATTCACCAGCGAGCTGATGATGCCAATCAGGGTGGATTTGCCGGCGCCATTGGGGCCGAGCAGGGCGAAGAAATCACCTGGCGCCACGTCCAGCGAGACGCCTTTGAGCGCCTGGGTGCCGTTGTCGTAGGTCTTGCGCAGATCGCACACACGCAGCGCGGGTGCGGTGATCGGAGATGGAGAATTCAAGATGTTCCTTCGCGTCAGCGTGACGGCGCAGCGAGTTGCAGGCCGTTATTATAGAAGCCCGCGGGGGCAAGCCCCGATCACAGACTGTCCTAAATACGTTCGTGCCCGTTCAATTCCCCCTCAAGCTTGTCGACCGGCGCATGATTGCGCCCACCGTGGCCCACTGCCAGTTCCTGCGTGACGACGGGCAGCCGCTGGATTTCCAGCCCGGGCAGTTCATCCAGATCCATTTCAGCGGCGCCGATGGCACGCCGACCAAGCGCAGCTATTCGCTGGCGACCATCCACGACCACGCGTTCGGACCGGGCGAGGCGGTGGATATCGCGGTGAGCTTCGTGCCCGGCGGCTCGGCCACTGCGCTGTTCGAAGGCCTGCAGATCGGCGACCAGTTGCAGGCCAGCGGGCCGTACGGCCGCTTCTGCCTGCCGCCGGGCGACCACAACCGGCGCTATGTGCTGATCGCCACCGGTACCGGGGTCACCCCGTACCGCTCGATGCTGCCGTTGCTGGCCGAGGCGATCGCCAGCCGTGGCGTGCAGGTGGTGCTGCTGCAGGGCGCGCGCACCCCGGTCGAATTGCTGTACGGCGACGACTTCCGTGCGTTTGCCGATGCGCACCCGCAGTTCCGCTACGTGCCGTGTTTCTCGCGCGAGCTGCCCGAGCAGCCGCATGCCGATGTGCGGCATGGCTACGTGCAGCAGCAGCTGGCGGAGTTCGCGCCCGATGCGCAAGGCGACATCGCCTACCTGTGCGGCAACCCGGACATGGTGGACAGCTGCATCGAAGCCTTGAAGGCAGCCGGCCTGCCGAACGCGCAGATTCGCCGCGAGAAATACGTCAGCCCGGCGCCTTCGAAGACCTGAGCAACCAGGTCCGCAGCGCAGCGATAGCGCCGGCAGCTGCATGCACGCTGTGCCGCATGCAACGTGCATGCGGTTGCGCATAGGCGGTGCTACGCCCGCGCTGCGTGCAGTGCCGGGCGCTGCAACTCGACGGTGATATGCACCAGTTCTTCGTGAATCTGCAGCGCCTCGCGAACCAGCTTCGCATCGATATCTGCCGCGGTGATCAGACTGACCACGCAAGCATAGCGATCGCTGCCGACGCGCCAGACATGCAGGTCGCCGATCTCGATCGCATGCGGCAGCTCGGCGATGACCTGCTTCACTTCTTCCACCACCGGGGCATCCATCTCCGCATCCAGCAGCACGCGGCCGGTACTGCGCAGCAGTCCCCACGCCCAGACGGTGACCAGCACCGCGCCGACGATGCCCATGATCGGATCCAGCCAGGTCACGCCCCAATGCATGCCGGCGACCAGCGCGACAATCGCCAAGACCGAAGTCGCCGCGTCGGCGACCACGTGCAGATATGCCGCCCTCAGATTGAGATCGGCGTGACCGTCGTGGTGACCATGACCATGACCGTCATGCGCGTGTTCATGGCCGTGCCCATGGTGATGGCCGTGGTCATGACCATGGCCATGCGAATCGCGTAACCACCAGGCGCAGATCAGGTTGACCAGCAGTCCGATGACCGCAATGACCGTGGCTTCCTGATACTGGATCGGCTTGGGCGAAAACAAACGCTCCACCGATTGAAATGCCATCAGGCCGGCAACGCCCAACAGCAGCATCGCACTGGTGTAGCCACCCAGCACTTCGACCTTCCAGGTGCCGAAGGTGAAACGCACATCGTTGGCGTTGCGCCGCGCGAAGCGGTAGGCGAACAACGCAAGCCCCAGGGCGAGCGCGTGCGAGCTCATATGCCAGCCATCGGCGAGCAAGGCCATGGAGTTGAGTGTCCAGCCGCCGACGATTTCCACCACCATCATGACCACGGTCAGGATGACGGCCTTGCGGGTGCTGTGTTCGGCCAGCGGGTTGGTGCTGGCAAAGGTGTGCGACTGCGCGCAGTGCGGCGCGGCGTGCGTGATCGACATCGGAAGGGGCTCTGGCTACGATACCCCCCTATGGTATCTCGGATACCCCCAGGGGGTATATGGCAATGGCACATCTGAATCAGGACAAATCCAAACTGCTCGCGCGCGTGCGCAGGATCCGCGGGCAGGTGGAGGGGCTGGAAAAAGCCCTGGCGCAGGACGTGGACTGCACTGCGTTGTTGACGCAGGTGGCGGCGTTCCGCGGCGCGGCGCAGGGGCTGATGGTCGAGTTGCTCAGCGAGCACCTCAAGCATCACGTGGCGGCACCGGATGCGCTGGGTGACCGCGAGCTGGCGGTGGAAGACATCACCGCCATCCTCAAGACCTATCTGAAGTAAGAACGCTCAGCAGTGGTTGCCGGTCCTCAGCGCGGAGACGGTTCCAACGTCATCAGCACCACATCGTTGCTGCGCATCGGCACGCGGATCTCCACCACGCCATCGGCGCCGACGCGCACGCGGCGGTCCTGTTCGGGCGTATCGCGCGTGGCCTGCTGCAGCTGGGTCAGCTGACGCGGCGCCAGGTCCTTGGGCATGCCCATGTCGATGTACAGCGACAACGGGTCGTTGCGCCGGTAGCCGGTCTTGCGCACCTGCAGCTGATACGTGCCGGCCGGCACCTGCGTCAGCCGGAACAGCACTGGCGCGCTCTCGGTGCTGGGCACCTGTCTGGTATAGAACGGCGTATTGCTCACCGCCTGCACCGGCTGCTGCCAATCCCATGCCAACGCGGCGATGCGTTGGCCATCCACCGCCGCAAATGCGTGTGCGTCGCGCAGCGGAATGTCGCGGCCTTTGAGTGCGTTCAAGTACTTGTAGGCAAACCAGGCCGGCTTGCGGATGCCTTCGCGATTCATCAGCCCGAAGCCACCGTGGAAGGGCGTGGGCGGCGGGCCGGGCTCTTCGAACAGATCGGTATAGGTCCAGTAACTCATGCCCTGCACCAGGCCTTGCACCTGTTTGAGCTTGGTCAGGATGTAGGGCGCGCTGATGTAACTTTCGTGGACGAAATCGCGCGGCGTGTAGCTGCTGCTCCACTCGGTGAAATACAGCGGCAGATCCGGGAACGGCGAGGCCTGGATCTGCGCGCGCACCCGTCGCACATCGCCAACGATGGCATCCGGCGATGCGGACAACTTGGTGTCCTGCTTGCCGTCTTCATCGAGAAACCCGCCATCCACGCCGTAGGTGTGCGTGCTGACAAAATCGATCGGCAGTTTGTTGTGTGCCACATAGGCCAACAGTTCCGGCACCCATGCCGCACCGGCCGTGGACGGACCACCGACCCGCAGTTGCGGGTCGATCGCCTTGATCGTGCGTGCGGTGTTCGCGTACAGAGCGAAGTAGGCCTGCTGGTCGGCGTTCTCCCAGAAATCCTTGAGGTTGGGCTCGTTCCACACCTCGAAATACCATTGCCGCACTTCGTCGGCACCGTAGCGCGCGCGGATGTGGCGCACGTAGGCATCGATCAGCTGCGTCCACTTGGCCGGATCCGGATGCGAGGTGTTGCCCTTCCAGTAGAAGAGCGTCTGCTCGGAGGTTTTCATCGCGCTCGGGGTAAAGCCCAATTCCACGAACGGACGAATGCGCTTGGCCAGCAGCGCGTCGTAGAGCTGATCCAGCTTGGTCCAGTCGTAGACGAGTTTTCCGTCGACTTCTTTCACCGTGCCGAGCACGTCATGGAAGACATCGTGGAAGCGGATGTAGCGAAAGCCCAACTCCTGCACGGCAGGAACCAGGTGTGCCTGGGTGTCGCTGCGGATCAAGGTGCCGGGGAAGTCCGAGCCAATCGACAGAGCGTAGAAACGGTCGACCGGCCCGCTGGCGGCAGCCAGATCCACCTGGATCGTGCGCGGCGCAGGTGCGATTTCTTGCGCCACTGCCGAGGTCGCCATGCAGCCACTCAATGCGATTGCCAACAAGATCTTCAGACGCATCATCGCTCCCACCAATAGTTGATCAGGGAGCGTAACCCAGCTCCGGTGCAGCGCTGCAGAAGGGATGTGGATGCATCTCCTCTCGCCGTGGTTGAATCGGCAAACACACGGCAGCCCGCGCGTCGCCGGACGTGTAAAGGGTGCTTGACAGTTGGCCACGTCAAGAGCATCGTGCCTGTCAAGTTGACTTGACAGGTGAAAGGGATGCATCAGCAGCATTGGCAATCGGATTGCACACAGGGCTGGCCGGCGCAGCGGTTGATGCGCGGCAGTGCCGAGATGGGGAGCGTTGGCCTGCCATCGAGCGCAACAGCGCAGAAGAGGCGCAGCTCATGACCAGCTACAACCGCAACGCGCTGGTCGCGCTCTGCCTGGGGTTGGGCTTGCTCGCAGTGGGTGCGCTTGGCCATTGGCGGCTGTTGCCACTGAGCGCTTACCTTGCCGGGTTGTGTGCAGGTGCGGGCGTGTCGTGCCTGTTGCTGGCGCTGCTGTTTTGGCTGTCGCGCGGCAGCATGCGCGACAGCACGCGTCCCGCATTGGCGCGGCGTTATCAGCGCGAATTCGGCGTGCCGATGATGTTGTACGTGGTGGTGATGCTGGTCTGGAAATACCTGCTGGCCCACGTGGACCCGAACTGGGCGCGCGTGCTGATCGCGTTGTTGCCCGCAGTGTTGGTGGCGTTGGTGATCCGCGCGGTGGCGCGCTACGTGCGCGACTCGGACGAGATGCAGCGACGGATCGAACTGGAGTCGATCGCCATTGCCGCCGGCCTGGTCAGCGGCGCGTATATGACCGGTGGGTTTCTGCAGGCCGCCGAGCTGATCGACATCCCCGCAACGGTGGCGATGCTGTGGGTGTTTCCGCTGTTGTGCGGAATTTACGGCATCACCAAAAGCATCAACGCACGTCGCTTTCAATGAACAGCCGCGTACGCGAATTGCGCGAGGCCAGCGGTTGGTCGCAAGGCGAATTGGGAGAGCGGCTGGGCGTGTCGCGGCAGACCATCAATGCGCTGGAGACCGGCAAGTACGATCCCAGTTTGCCGTTGGCGTTTCGCATCGCGCGTTTGTTCGGGAAATCGATTGAGCACGTGTTTCTGTTTGAAGACGGGCAGTAGTCGCAACGGTCACACCCGACCGGCTGCGGCGTCAGGGAATAGGGGATACCAGGAGAGATGGTGAACATGGTGAAGCAACCCACAGTGGTAGCGGCATTGCTGATCGCGATGCTGGCTGCCGGATGTCAGCGTGCAGACAAACCTGCTGAAAACGCGCTTGCGAAAGATGCGCCTGCTGCAACCAAGGCTGGCGCAACTGCACCCGGCAGCGCGCAGCCACGTGCGGCAACCACGCAGACCGGCACGGCCGCAGCCAATCGCTACGGCACGCTGCAATTCGTACCGTGCACGCTGAGTTCCGGCAGCGCGGCCGGCAATATCGAAGCGCAGTGCGCAAGCCTGCGCGTGCCGGAGAATCCGGCCGCACCGACAGGGCGCAGGATCGACTTGAAGATCGCCTGGCTGGAAAGCGATGCCGGCGCTGGCAACAAGCCCGATCCGGTGTTCTTCATCGCCGGTGGGCCGGGGCAATCGGCGACCGAGGCTGCCGCCATCGCAGCGGCTGCGTTACGCGAGGTACGCAAAAATCGCGACATTTTTCTGGTCGATCAACGCGGCACCGGGGGATCTCACCCCATGCGGTGCGAGACAGCCGATGGCAAGCCGTTGCAGGCCGGCATGGCGTCCAGTCCGGAAGAATTGACCGCCTATGCGCAGCAATGTGCCGAAGGCTTGCAACGCCATACCGACCCGCGTTACTACACCACTGCCGAAGCCATCGGCGATCTGGATGCCGTCAGAGCCGCCCTGGGTGCACCACGCATCGACCTGATCGGTGTGTCTTATGGAACGCGCGTGGCGCAGCACTATGCCAAACGCTATCCCGCCCAAACGCGCGCCATTGTGCTCGATGGCGTTGCGCCTAGCGATCTGGTGATCAGCGGTGAGTTCGCACGCACGTTTGAAGACGCTTTGATCCTGCAGTCCGAACAATGCCGTGCCATCGCGGCCTGTCGCGCGCGCTTTCCCACCGATGTGCGCACGCAGCTGCGTACCGTCATGGACCGCTTGAAGACCGAATCGCCGGAAGTGGAGTACCGCGATCTGCGCACCAACGCCATCAAGCGCGATCGGGTGACCGCCGACGCAGTGATCGGTCTGGCCTTTACCTTCTCCTACGCACCGCAGAGCGCTGCCCTGCTGCCGTTGGTGCTGGACGAAGCCGCTGCAGGTCGCTACGCGCCGCTGATGGCGTTGTCGCACATGGACATGCAGATCAACCAGCCCATGCAATGGTCGGTGGTGTGCGCCGAAGATGCCGACCGCTATCGTCCGGTGCCCGCGCACCAGGCATTGCTGCTGGGCGAGGATGTGCCGCGCAGCGTCTTTGCCGCATGCCCGGTGTGGCCCACCGGCAAGCGCGCCGCCGATTTCACCGAGCCGCTGCGTTCGCAGGTGCCGGCCTTGCTGTTGTCCGGTCAGCTGGATCCGGTCACGCCGCCACGCTATGCCGACACCGTGCTCAAGGGACTGCCCAATGGGCGGCATCTGGTTGCACCCGGGCAGGGACACAGCGTCATGGCGCTGGGGTGCATCCCCAAGCTGATGGCGCAGTTCATCGAAACCGCCAATGCCGGTGAGCTGGATGCGCGCTGCGTTGCCGATCTCAACAACGTGCCCGCGTTTACCTCGTTCAACGGATGGGAACCATGAGCCGCACCGACCACGCCACGGAGGCGCTCGCATGATCGTTGTCGACAACCTGCACAAATCGTTCAAGACTAAGACCGGGCTGGTGAAAGCCGTCGATGGGGTCAGTTTCAGCGCCGCCGATGGCCAGATCACCGGCCTGCTCGGGCCCAACGGCGCCGGCAAGACCACCACCTTGCGCATGCTCTACACGCTGATGTCGCCTGACCAGGGCAGCGTGACCGTGGATGGTGTGGACGCCGCCCGCGATCCGGTCACGGTGCGCCGCGCACTTGGCGTGTTGCCGGATGCGCGTGGCGTGTACAAGCGGCTGACCGCACGCGAAAACATCGCTTACTTCGGTGAGTTGCATGGCATGTCGCGCACGCTGATTGCCGAGCGCACACGCCTGCTGTCGGCCGCGTTGGACATGGACGATATTCTCGATCGTCAGACCGAAGGCTTCAGCCAGGGCCAGCGCACCAAGACCGCGATTGCGCGCGCGCTGGTGCACGACCCGCGCAACGTGATTCTCGACGAGCCCACCAACGGACTGGACGTGATGACCACGCGCGCGATGCGCGGCTTTCTGCAGCAGTTGCGTGCAGAGGGGCGCTGCGTAATTTTTTCCAGCCACATCATGCAGGAGGTGGCGGCGCTGTGCGATCGCATCGTCATCGTTGCCAAGGGCACGGTGGTGGCCTGCGGCAGCGCCGACGAACTGCGCGCCGCCACCGGTGAAGACAATCTGGAAGACGCCTTCGTCAAGGCGATTGGCTCGGATGAGGGACTGCACGCATGAGCACCACATCGTTGTTGTCCACCCTGTGGACGGTACTGCGCAAGGAGTTACGCGATATCGGCCGCGATCGCCGTACGCTGGCATTGGCCTTGCTGCTGTCGCCATTGCTGTACCCGATCCTGATTCTGGGCATGGGCGCACTGAGCGAAAGCCGCGTGCGCACGCAGATCGACAAGCCGCTGGAGATCCCCACGCTCGGTCGCGAGAACGCGCCGAATCTGGTGCGTTTTCTGGCTGCGCAAGGGCTCAACGCGGTCGCCGCGCCTGCCGATCTGACCGCCGCAATCCGCACTCAGGAGGTGGATGTGGCGCTGCGCATCAGCGACAGCTACGCCGAGGACTGGCGTGCCGGCCGCCCGGCCTTGGTGGAGGTCATCAAGGACAGCACGCGGCGCGAGGCCGACGTGCCGAGCATGCGGTTGCAGGCCGCGCTCAGCGCTTATAGCCAGCAGGTCGGTGCATTGCGCCTGCTGGCACGCGGCATCGATGCGCAGGTGGGCAGGCCGCTGGAAATCGCCGCGCAGGACCTGGCCACCGCCGACGCCAAGCGTGGGCAGATGATGGCGATGCTGCTGCCGGTGCTGCTGGTGATTACCTCGTTTCTGGGCGGCGCCTCGCTGATCCTGGATGCCACCGCCGGCGAGCGCGAACGCCAGTCGCTGGAGCCGTTGCTGGCCACGCCGGCGCCACGTAGCGCGATTGTGAGCGGCAAGATCGCCGCCGCCTGCGTGATCGGCATGGTGTCGTTGTTGCTCACGTTGCTGGCGTTCAAGCTGAGTGCGCAGTTGTCCACCTCCAACCTGGGGCGCCAGCTCAATGTTGGTTTTTTGCCGATGTTGCAGATGCTCTTCATCCTGGTCCCGATGTTGTTCGTGGGCACCTCGCTGCTGACCTACCTGGCCGCTGCTGCCAAGAGCATGAAGGAAGCGCAGGCGCATATGACCTGGCTGTTGCTGCTGCCGATGCTGCCGGGCTATGCGCTGATGGCGTATCCGTTGAAGACGCAGCTGTGGCACTTCGCGGTGCCGTTTCTGGCGCAGAACCAGATGCTGTTGAAAGTGATACGCCATGAGCAGATCAATGCGCAGACCTGGGCGGTGTATCTGCTGGCTGGCTTCGGTGTAGCGGCGGTGTTGTGGTACGCGGCGGTGCGGCGGTATCACCAGGAGCGGTTGGCGATTTCCGGGTGATGTTCCTTCTTCCACCGGGAGAAGGTGGCGCGCAGCGCCGGATGAGGGTACGGATTGCTGGTGCGAATGCGTAGCTACGATTGTTG
This sequence comes from Xanthomonas sp. NCPPB 2933, assembly GCF_056725225.1. NCBI lineage: Bacteria > Pseudomonadati > Pseudomonadota > Gammaproteobacteria > Lysobacterales > Lysobacteraceae > Xanthomonas > Xanthomonas sp. NCPPB 2933. The sequence continues at coordinate 5,033,162 of NZ_CM161518.1, read as the reverse complement.
ATATTTGTGTGCAATGTGGCTGTTCTCTATCAAGTTCGTGATGTCCACTTCGCCGCCGTACCCTCACCCCGACCCCTCTCCCGAGGGGAGAGGGGCTTTAATCCTTCTCCCCTCGGGAGAAGGTGCCCGAAGGGCGGATGAGGGCACGGATCACCAGGAAACAAAAAGCCCGCATCGCTGCGGGCTTTTTGTTTGGTGCCCGACATTCGCCGGGAGTGCAGTGCATCGATCATCGGCAGCCATGGGCCATGGGCCATGGGCCATGAGCCAACAACCAATCAACCAATCAACCAATCAACCAATCAACCAATCAACCAATCAACGACCAAGCAATCAAGCAACCAACGGACTCACTCAGCCGCATGCAGAACTACTCGATCGCTCAACGCCCCACTCAACCACCCGGGTTAAACGACAGCGTGCGCCGCGTGGTCACCGGTGCGGCCACCGGTTCGAAGCGCCAGCGCTTGACCGCGTTGAGGGCTTCGCGGTCGAACACGCGCGGCGGATTGGCGCGCAGCACGCGCGAGGCGGTGATCGAGCCGTCGGTGCCAACCGTGAGTTCCACCAGCACTTCGCCGGAGGTGCCTGCGCGCAGCGCTTCAGGTGGATAGCGCGGTGCCGGGGTGCTGATCGGGCGCAGCGACTGCGCGCTCGGTGCAGCGGCCGCAGCCGCAGCCGGTGCCGGGCGCGGGGCGGCCGGGGTCGGTGCCGGCGTCTCGGCCTGACGGCGCGTCGCGGCCTGGCGCTCGGCTTCGGCGGTCTGCTGACGCGCGGCTTCCTGTTGCGCGGCGATCTGCTGCGCAGCGGCCGCCTCGCGGGTCTGCTGCTCGGCCAGACGCTTCTGCTCGGCCGCCTGCTTGGCCTTGTCTTCGACCAGCTTCTTGGCCTGTTCTGCATCCTGCTCGGAGCGGTTGGCGGCGGTCTTCATGCCCGCTTCCAGGCCGGTCTTCAGGCGCGGCAGTGCCGGTGCCTTGGGGTCGACCTTTTCGATCAGCGCGATCAGGCGCTGCGCTTCGGGGAATTCTTCGCGGCTGATGCCCTGTTCGGCGGCAATCAGCGTGTACGGCATCAGATCGGTCAGCGCGCTGTTGACGGTGGCGTCCTGCGGCTGCTTCTCGCGCAGTGCCAGGTAGTACTCCACCGCGTTGTCGCCGGCCGGGGCGTACATGCGGTTGTCCTGCAGCGCCTTGGTGGCCGATGCGCGCAGCTGGTCGGCGGCCATCGACTGCACCTGCGGCGATACCGCAGTGGCTGGCGTGGGCGCGGCGGCCGGTGCCGCGGGCGTGGCGCCGGTGGCCGGCGCGGTGGTGGCGGCCTTGTCTTCCTGCTTGGAGCAAGCGGCCAGGCCAACCAGCAAAATGACTGGCGCGATCCGGCGTGCCATACGGCCCTGTGTCAGATCCAACATGCGTCCCCCTTACCCCGAGTGCGATAGATAACGTTGCTGCGGCGAGCGCCGGCCACTGTTCCCGCAATGGACGGCAAAGCGGCAATCTAGCATTGCTGGGGCGGTCTAAGCCAAGGGGTGCGCCGAGGTCGGGCGCAATGTCATGCCGCCGGGGTGGCGAGTACCGGAGTGGCAGGCAGCCGCGTAGCCGGCTCGGGCAATGGCGGAGCGGGGCAGTAGCGCCGCAGAAAGTCCGCATGCGCGGGCAGCCGTACCAATGCCGCATCGACCCGCGTGCGGATGTTCTCGAGAAAATGACCGAGTTCGGCATCGCCCATCAGGTCGGCCACCGGGTGGTGCTGCTTGGGCGTGATGCCCTGGCCCAGCATCACCTGCACCCACGAGTTCTCGGCAAACAGTTCGTTGGCCTGATGGAACACCCGCCCGCTCTGGCGGAACAACTCCACCCGATGCCGCAGCGTGTCGGGGATCTCCATCGCCGCGCAATCGCGCCAGAACGGCGTGTCGCGGCGGTCGGTGACGTGGTAGTGCAGGATCACGAAATCGCGGATATGGGTGATTTCTTCGGCCGCCTGGCGGTTGTATTCGGCGATATCGCTATCGTTGATGAGCTGCGGAAAGGTCTGCATCAAGCGGATGATGCCGCGCTGGATCAGATGGATGTTGGTCGATTCCAACGGCTCCAGAAACCCGCTGGCCAGGCCCAGCGCCACGCAATTCTTTTCCCACACCCGATGCCGCTGGTTCGGGGTGAAACGCAACGCGCGCGGTTCGGTCAGCGCGCGGCCAGTGAGATTGCGCTGCAAGACCTGCGCGGCGCTGTCCTGGTCCATGTAGCGGCTGGAATACACGATGCCGTTGCCCACCCGGTGCTGCAGCGGAATGCGCCACATCCAGCCGGCCTGATCGGCGCGCGAGCGGGTATAGGGCACCGGTGCACCAACCGATTCTGTCTGCACTGCCAGCGCGCTGTCGGCGAACAACCAGTGCGACCAATCGTCGGCGCCCACGCCCAGCGTCTTGCCGATCAACAGGCCGGCAAAGCCTGTGCAATCCAGAAACAGATCGCCTTCCACCCGCGTGCCGTTTTCCAGCGTTAGCGCAGTGAGATAGCCGCTGTGCGCATCGGTTTCTACGTTGCCGATGCGCCCTTCGATACGTTGTACGCCGAAGCCTTCGCTGAAGCGGCGCAGGAAGCGCGCGTACAGACCGGCATCCAGGTGATAGGCGTAATTCATGCCGCCGTTGGGCAGATGCGCAAAGCGGCCTTCCTGCGCGGCGCGCAGCTCAAGACAGTAGTCGCCGAAGTCGCGCGCTACGCCGCGCTGCCGGCCTTTCAACCAGAAATGCTGGAAGCCCGCGCTCCAGTGATCGGTGCCGGTATGGCCGAACGAGTGGATGTAGTGCCGGTCGACATCGCGCCAATGCTCGAAGCCGATGCCGAGCTTGATGGTGGCTTGCGTGGCGGCCATGAACGCGGCCTCGTCGATCTCCAGCAGGCGGTGGAAGGTGACCAGGCTGGGGATGGTGGCTTCGCCCACGCCCACCGTGCCGATCTCGTCTGATTCCACCACGGTGATCTGCAGTTGCCGGCCCAGCACTTTCGACAAGGCCGCAGCGGCCATCCAGCCGGCGGTACCGCCACCGGCGATGACGACGCGGCGCACCGGGCGCTGTTGCGGATCGGAAGGCGTGGTGTCGGGCATGGCGAGTGATCCTCAGCGATTCAGGCGTTGCAGCAACCGCGCGCGCAGGCTGCGCGCACGGGTCTCGTCCATCGGTGCCAGCACACCGCGCGCCGCCTCGGGCATATGTGCGGCGGTGTGCGCGTCGGCATCGAACACGTAATGCTCGAACACGTCCTGCCAGATCGCGCGTTGCTCCGCTGGCAGGTCGCGGATGGTGAGCAGGGCCAGCATCAGCGCGTTCATCGGCGAATCCATATAGGCCGGACTCTGCCGCCACCAGAAATTCACCAGCACGTTGAAGGACTCCAGCGCTTCGATGTGATGCCACCACATGCTGGGAATGAACAACGCATCGCCCGGTCCCAACTCGGCCACCAATGCGTGTTCCAGCGCCTGCGCATAGCGTGGAAAACGCTGCAAATCCGGCGCGGCGATATCGACCAGGCTGACCGGCTGCCCGGCCGGGGTGAGGTCGAGCGGGCCGATGTAGAGATTGGCCAATTGCGTGGGCGGAAACAGGGTGAAGCGGCGCCGCCCGGCGACCACGCAGGCCAGGTTGTCGGGCAGGTCCTGATGGGCGGCAATGCGGGTGCGGTTGCCGATCCAGATGCTGGCCAGTGGTTCGCTCTGCGGCAGGGCGATCGGGTTGTGCGCGCGCAGGCCGGGCAGGTAGGTGTCCAACGTGGTGGAGCCGACGTAGATCGCCGGTGGCTGCGGGTTATGCAGATCGCGCAGCAGGGTGTCCAGCACCACGCTCAGCGGCACGCGTTCGGGGCGGAAGTTGAAGCCGCTCATGTCCGCGTTGTAGAAGAAGCGCCCACCGATCTCCGGCGGGCCGACCTGCGCCACCACCGCCTCGCCGCGGTCGAAACCGCGCAGATACATGGCCGCTGCCTGTGCAGAAGTCGCGCCGGCCTGCGCCAGCGGCCAGTCGCGGACCAGCCCGCGCAATACCAACGGCGTTGTCGAGCGCAGCAAGGCTGGGTCCAGCTGTTGCGGGTCCAGTCCGTGCAATTCTTCGATGGCGCGCGGCTCAGCCAGCATGGCGGCGCTGCATGCGGTCGAGCAGATGGCGGAACTGCGCGATCGAGGCCACCGCCATGTACAGCGGTTCCAGATCGCCGTGTCGGTGCAACTCGAGCAACGCCGCATCGTCGAGCGCGCGCAGGCGTTCTTCGTGGACGGCGTAGAGCCCTGCCAGGCGGCATTCCAGGCCGTTTTCCAGCGTGGCCTCGAACACGAACGGTTCCAGCAGATCGTAGCTGAGCAAGCGTGCGACGAAGGCCTCGCTCGCCGCCAGGCCATCATGCAAGGTGCGCAACACCTGGCTGATGCGGTCGAGAAACTCGCTGGTGCCGCCGTGTTCGCGAAACAGCAGCTCGCCGTAGGTGCGGCTGATGCGCGGGCTGTCCAGATCCACGTGCACCATCGGTCCGTCCGCTTGCTCGCCGATCAGGAATGGTTGGCGCTGAATCGCCAGCGGCACGTACGGCGCATCCCAGCGTGCACCGTCCAGAAACAGGTTTTCGCCCAGGCGCAGGCCCAGCAACGCCAGCGGCTGAAAACTGCGCTCGCCATTGCGATGGAACACGATCGGGTACTGCGCTTGCAGCTGGCGAAATTCCTGCGGAAACGTCGCAGCCGACATCACGTCATCGCCGAAGGCGGCGCCGTGCGTGGTGATCACGCGCAGATCGCGGTGATCGAGATTGTTCAACAACACGGCATTGGTCATGGGGGAAAGTGACACATCACGCGGGGCGCGTGGCCCATGCTTGGACAGTTGCTTCGGCGTGGCAAGTCCCGGATGCAACACATCCGGGAAACGCAAAGAGAGCGTCGTGCTAGACGCTCCGGCAGACTCGCTGCCGGGAGCGCTTAAAAGCGCATCACTGCATGAGCAAAGCGCGGCCTCACCAGAACTTGTAGCGCACGCCCAACATGTAGCGCGGTCCGGTCTGGGTGGCATAGACGATCTGGTTCGGGTGACGGCCATGCTGGCGCTGCACCTCGTCGGTGAGGTTGATCGCCTCCAGGCTCAACGACAGGTTCTCGGTCCATTGATACCCGACGCTCAGATCCAGCTGGCCGTAGGCTTCGGTATAGACCGGGTTGGGCTGGCCGCTGCCGTCGAAACGTGCGGCCAGGAATTCGTCGCGCCAGTTGTAGGCCGCACGCACCTGCCACTTGTCGCGGTCGTAGAAGCCGACCACGTTGGCCGAATCGCTCAGGCCTTCCAGCGCGAACTGCTCGCCGATCACTGCGTTGTTGTAGGTCAGCCCGGAGTCGACCATGGTGTAGTTGGCCGACACGCCGAAGCCGCTGTCGCCGAACATGTGCTGCAGGTTGAATTCCCAGCCATCCAGCGACGCCGAGCGCTGGTTGGCCGGCGCGGTGATGGCGAAGTTGGCCACCGGGTCGCCGGGCTGCCCGCTGATCACGCCGGTGGCATTGCCGTTGGCATCGTCAGCTCCGCGCACCACGCCGGGCGCGCCGCCGCGGTTGCGGAAGATGTAGTTGCGGATACAGGTCAGGTCGGCCGAGGCGCAGCCGTTGCCCAGCGCTTCGTTCCAGTACGCACCGCCCACCGGGGTGTTCAATCCCAGCGAGGTGTCGTTGCGCGTGGTCACCCCGATGTAGTTGTCGATGTTCTTGCGGAAGAAGCCCACCGAGGCGTAGCTGGCATCGCTGTAGTACCACTCCAGCGAGAAATCGATGTTGTGCGAGAGCAGTGGCTTCAGGCCGGGGTTGCCTTCCTGGCCGGTGCCGCCTTCCAGGCGCGCGATCTGGTTGAGCGTCTGCCCGCCCTGGATGTCGCCCCAACCGGGGCGGCCGATGGTTTCGCCGTAGCTGCCGCGCAGCACCAGGTCCTCGGTGAGCTTGAAGCTCAGGTCCAGGCTGGGCAGCCAGTATTCGTACTTGCCGCTGCCGCTGGCGAACGCCGAATCGGCCAGGCGGATCGGCAACTCGTTGTTGGCGACCCAGTCGATGCCCACCGCCACCGGCACCAGTGCCTGCGCGTCCACCTTGGTTTCTTCGTAACGCACACCGGCGGCCAGGCTGATCGGCACGCGCAGATCGTCCCAGCTGTTGTTCCACTGCAAGTAGGCGTTCTTGGATTTTTCGGTCACGCGGCGGTCGGTGGTGAACACCGGCGAGATGCGGTACAGCGCGTCATCGCCCGCCGCTTGCGCGGCGGCCTGACGGGCGCGCTCGAAGTCGAACAGGAACAGCTGGTTGAACTGCGCCGGATTGCCGCTGCCGTCGATCGCATCGAAATACTGCGCGAACGAACTCGGAATCCACAGATCGTCCGGATAGTCGGCCGCGGTGCCGTTGCCGCCCCAGGTATCGCGCTGCACGTTGGAAAACGCCGAGCGGTTCTTGACCTCGGTGCTGCCGATACCGAACTTCAACTGCGAATAATTTTCGAAGGTGAAGTCGCCGTTGACCTGGGCTTGGTCGATCTCCGACTTCATGTAGCTGTTGCGGAATGCCGAGCCGGTGACCAGCGTGCGCGAGGGGTCCAGCCCGTTCAGGCCGAAGCCCAACTGCTGCTGCAACACCGGGAAATCCTTGCTGAAATCCACCACCGAGGTGCCGCGGTAAAAGCCCGAGACGCCCAGCGAATTGCTCGAGCCGTACGGGCTGTCCGCACCGGCTTCGGCGGTGGAGCGGTGGATGTCGAAGTTGAGCTTGAACTGATCGGTCACCGCCCAATCCACGTTGAAGCCCAGCGACTTGTTCTGGTTGCGCGTGGCCGCATTGGAGCCGGCGGTGGCCAGATCGCTGGTGGCCGGGTTGACGAATTCCGAGTAGGTGATCGGGCCGGCCACCGGACCGTTGGTCCAGGCACTGGCCGAGGGGCCGTAGTTGAACCACACCGACATTTCGTTGCGCTGCTGCTGGATCTTGTTTTCCGAGTACGTGTAATCCAGCGTGGTGGTGATGTTGTCCAGCGGCTTGTACTGCAGTACCAGCTGCCCGTTGGTGCGTTGGCGCTCGACGCCGACCACGCGATAGTTGAGGTTCTGCGGCACCGAGTAGATGTCGTTCGGGCCGGGGCGGTTGACGATGTTCTCCGAGCCCGGCGCACCCGGCTGCGGGATGGTGCCGTAGGCGGTGGAGTCGCCACGGAACGAACGCCAGCCGTTGGGCACGCCGACCTGGCTGTAGCCGAAATCGCGCTCCTGATAGCTGCCGCTCAGCGACACGCCAAAGCGTCCATCGGCCGAGGTGTTGCTGAAGATGCCAGAGATTTCCGGCGTCAGCGCATCGCCCTGCAGGCGGCCCGGCAAGTTCTCGTTGGACGCATCGTGCACGCCCTTCAAACCCACATTGGCATGCATGCCCGGGTTGTCCAGCGGCCGGGCGGTCTTGATGTTGATGGTCGCACCGATGCCGCCGGTGGGCGTGCTGGCGCGGCTGGTCTTGAACACCTCGATGCCGGAGATCGACTCGGACGCCAGGTTGGCGAAGTCGAACGCACGCGAGTTGGAGGCGTTGGATTCTTCGATGCTGGCGCCGGGCATCTGCCGGCCGTTCAACAGCACCAGGTTGAAGTCCGGGCCGACGCCGCGCACGGTCACGCGCGAACCTTCGCCCAGCGAGCGGTCGATCGACACGCCGCTGATGCGCTGCAGCGACTCGGCCAGATTGGTATCGGGGAACTTGCCGATGTCCTCGGCCACGATGCCGTCGACGATGCCTTGCGCATCGCGCTTGACGTTCATCGACGAGGTGAGGCTGCCGCGGATACCGCTGACCTGCACGGTATCGAGCGTGGCGGGGTCGGCCTGGCTGGAGCCGGGGACGGTCGAGGCCGACTGCGGCGCCGGCGCGGTTTGCGCTGCCAGCGGCGTCGACAATGCGAACAACAAGGCAGACGTCAAGCGCCGCGTGCGCGGCAGGGTGCGGAGCTCTCTCACGATGATTTCTTCCCCAAGCGAAAAAAAGCCGGCCCCAAGTCAGGACTGGCAAAGGTCGATGAAACAATCACGCATTTGTTAGCGCAGGCTTAACGAAGTCAATTTGCACTGCAGCATCGGTCGCGACCCAATCGCGTCACACATCGTTCCACTCGGGGCCACGGCGAGCGCACGCGCTGGTAGCGGGCTTGGTCGTACCATCGAACGCCACGGCACGCAGCTGCGTGCAAACCCCTTCCGAACTGGAGCACCCGATGATCGACCTGTATTACTGGCCCACCCCCAACGGCCACAAGGTCACCTTGTTCCTGGAAGAAGCCGGGCTGGACTACACGCTCAAGCCGGTCAACATCGGCAAAGGCGAACAGTTCGAACCGGCCTTCCTGCAGATCTCGCCCAACAACAAGATGCCGGCGATCGTCGACCACGCACCGGCCGATGGCGGCCCCGCGCAGAGCGTGTTCGAATCCGGCGCGATCCTGCTGTACCTGGCGGAAAAAACCAGCCGCTTCCTGCCGCGCGATGCGCGTGGCCGCATCGCCGCACTGGAATGGCTGTTCTGGCAGATGGGCGGGCTGGGGCCGATGAGCGGCCAGATGGGCCACTTCAACGTCTATGCGCCGGAAAAGATTTCCTACGCGATCGACCGCTACAACGCCGAAGTGCGCAGATTGCACGGCGTGCTCGACAAGCGCCTGGCCGAGTACGCGTTCCTGGCCGGCCCCGAGTACGGTATCGCCGACATGGCCAGCTACCCCTGGATCGAGGTCTATGGCGACCTCAAGCCGGACTACGCCGCCTTCCCGCATCTCAAGCGCTGGCATGACGCCATCGCCGCGCGCCCGGCCACGCACCGCGCCTATGCGCTCAAGGACCAGGTCAACCCCAACGCCGGCAAGCCGCTGGGCGAGGAAGAGCGCAAGCATTTGTTCGGCAAGCGCTGAAGGCGGCGATACGCGCAGTAGCGTTGCAGAACGCGCAGCCAATCAACACACGCATCTGCACAAAGCCCCTCTCCCCTCGGGAGAGGGGTTGGGGTGAGGGTACGGTGTCGCCGGAGACTGACAGCGAACCCCCAGTTGCTCACTCTCGCCACGCGTGGCGACGCGTTTGTCATTCCCCACCGCCCACAGACAGCTCGCGATACATGCACATCCCCGGCACCACCCATCCCCACGCGCACACGCCTGAGCGGCCAACGCCAGGATCGCCGCGCTTCTCAAATCCGTAGTACCCCCGCATCCTGTGCGCAGTCTTCAGACAGGATCTTCGATGCGTTCCCTGTTCGCCGCCCTTGCCCTCATGCTCAGCACGATCACCACCGCCCACGCCGAAAAACTCACCCTCGACGCCATCACCGGCCCGTTGCCGCTGTCCGGCCCGACGCTGATGAAACCCAAGGTCGCCCCCGATGGTTCGCGCGTGACCTTTCTGCGCGGCAAGGACAGCGACCGCAATCAACTGGATCTGTGGGAGTACGACATCGCCAGCGGCCAGACCCGCCTGCTGGTCGATTCCAAGGTCGTGTTGCCCGGCACCGAAGTCTTGAGCGATGTCGAAAAGGCCCGCCGCGAACGCCAACGCATCGCCGCCTTCGCCGGCATTGTCGATTACCAATGTGCGCCGGATGCGCACGCGTTGCTGTTCCCACTCGGCGGCGAGTTGTATCTGTACGACCTGCGCAAGACCGGCGCGGCGGCGGTGCGCAAACTTACCCACGGCGAAGGCTTCGCCACCGACCCCAAGCTCTCGCCCAAAGGCGGCTTTGTCAGCTTCGTGCGTGAACGCAATCTGTGGGTGATCGATCTGGCCAGCGGCAAACAGCTGCAGCTCACTCGCGATGGCAGCGAGACCATCGGCAATGGCGTGGCCGAGTTCGTCGCCGACGAAGAAATGGATCGCCACACCGGCTATTGGTGGGCGCCGGACGATTCGGCGATTGCCTTCGCGCGCATCGACGAATCCGGCGTACCGGTGCAGAAACGCCCGGAAGTCTATGCCGACCACACCGAGGTGATCGAACAGCGCTATCCGCAAGCGGGGCAACCGAATGTGGCCGTGCAACTGGGCGTGATCGCACCGCGTGCCAGTGCGACGCCACGCTGGATCGATCTGGGCAACAACTCCGATATTTATCTCGCCCGCGTGGACTGGCGCGACCCGCAACGGCTGACCTTCCAACGCCAATCGCGCGATCAGAAAACACTCGAGCTGATCGAAACCACGCTTGCCAGCGGCAAGCAGCGCGTGCTCATCACCGAGACCTCGCCAACCTGGGTGCCGCTCAACAACGACCTGCGTTTTCTCAAGGACGGCCGCTTTGTCTGGAACTCCGAGCGCAGCGGTTACGAGCATCTCTACATTGCCTCCGAAGACGGCGCCACGCTCACGCCGCTGACCTCCGGCGCCTGGGTGGTCGACGCACTGCTCGCCGTCGATGAGCACGCCGGCACGGTGTACTTTTCCGCAAGCAAGGAGTCGCCGACCCAGACCCACATCTACGCCGTGCCGCTGGCAGGTGGTGCGATCGAAAAACGTTCAAAAACCAACGGCACGCATGTAGCCAGTTTCGCCAGCAATGCCAGCGTCTATGTCGATAGCTGGTCCAACACCAGCACGCCGCCGCAGATCGAGCTGTTCCGCGCCAATGGCGAAAAAATTGCCACGCTGCTCAAGAACGATCTGGCCGATCCGCAGCACCCTTACGCCAAGTACCGCGACGCGCAGCGCCCGGTGGAATTCGGCACGCTCACCGCTGCCGATGGCAAGACTCCGCTGCAGTATCGCCTGATCAAGCCGGACAACTTCGACCCGGCCAAGCGCTATCCGGTGATGGTGTACGTGTATGGCGGCCCCGCCGCGCAGACGGTGCTCGATGCCTGGCCGAGCCGTGGCGATGCGTTGTTCGATCAATACCTGGCCCAGCGCGGCTATGTGGTGTTCTCGCTGGACAATCGCGGCACCCCGCGGCGCGGCCGCGACTTCGGCGGTGCGCTTTACGGCAAGCAGGGCACTGTCGAAGTGGACGACCAACTGCAGGGTGTGGCCTGGCTCAAGGCGCAGCGCTGGGTCGATCCAACGCGCATCGGCGTGCAAGGCTGGTCCAACGGCGGCTACATGACCTTGATGCTGCTCGCCAAACACAGCGATGCGTATGCCTGCGGCGTGGCCGGTGCACCAGTCACCGATTGGGGGCTATACGACACCCACTACACCGAGCGTTACATGGACCTGCCGGCCGGCAACGCCGACGGCTACCGCCACGCACGCATCGCTACTCATCTGGACGGCCTGAGCGCCAAGCTGCTGCTGATCCACGGCATGGCCGACGACAACGTGTTGTTCACCAATTCCACCGCGCTGATGAGCGACCTGCAACAGCGCGGTACTGCATTCGAATTGATGACCTATCCAGGTGCGAAACACGGCTTATCCGGCAGCACTGCCTTGCATCGTTACAAGACCGCAGAGGCCTTCATCCAGCGTTGCTTGATGCCCTAATCCAGACATCGGCTGGCTGCGCGGTTGCCGCAGCCAGCTCACTGAGGCCTTGGTGTTCATCGTGATCGATGCGGCGCGCTACACCTGCGGCCATCACACGGAAGCGCCACCGCGTCGGCGCAACGTCTGCCGTTCTTCCGCCAGCGGTGCTGGGTCGGCATTCTTGTGCAACTGACAGGCACGCGTGGTTGCGGCCAGCTGCCCCCCCTCAACCGTTGCTCACCGCACTGCAAAGGACCTGCCATGTCACTCCCGCCACTGATTCCGGGGTCACCGCAACGCGGCGTGCGAGCTCCCGAGTTCTGGAGCCGCAACTGGAAATGGATCGTGCCCGGCATCGGGCTGGCGCTGTTTGTGGTGTTGGCGCTGGTGGTCGGCGCGCTGGTCTACGTGATCACCGGGGCGGTGAAGTCCAGCGATGTGTACAGCGGTGCGCTGCACATCGCGCGCTCCGATACACGGGTGATGCAAGCGCTGGGCACGCCGATCGACGAGGCTTTTCTGCCCGACGGCAGCGTCAGTTATGTCGGTCCACTAGGGGAAGCGCATTTCAGTGTTGGCCTGCACGGGCCGCGCGGGCAGGGCAGTGTGCAAGTGGACGCCACACGCAGGCACGGCCGCTGGACGTACCAGACGTTGACATTCGCCAGCGCACAGGCCGATCCGATCAGTCTGTTGCCCACCGCGCAGCCGCCGCCTTGCCAGCCATGACCTAAGACGCATTGCCGCCACCGCCGCAGATGGGTAGGGTCGCGCTACTTCTCTTTGCAGATGCCTTTCCATGAAACCACTTGTCGTTGCTGTCGCGCTCGTTCTGGGCACCGCGTTGCCGGTGTCCCAAGCCCCGGCCCAGAGCCAGACGACCAAGGCCGCGCCGGCCCAACGCCCCACGCCGGCCTGGGTACAGACCAGCAACGGCTACGCACAGATCCTGCTCACTGCGCAGGCTCCGTTTCAGCCCGAATACGCCAGCTTCTTCGGCGTGCCCGGCTACGACGACCAGGTCATCGACCTGGGCCCGGACAATGCCGCGCGCTATCGCGACGCGATGAGCAAGGCGCGTGCCGCGTTGCAGGCCAAGCTGGCGACCGAGCGCGATGCCAACGTGCGCCAGGATCTGCAGATCATGATCGGCGCGGCTGAACAGAACATCGAAGGTAGCGAGCTCAACGAGCGCTACCTGTTGCCGTGGAGCGACGCCCCGCAGCTGGTCTTCAGTGGCCTCAACGGGTTGTTGTCCGACCAGACCGTGCCCGAGCGCCGCGCCAAGGCGCTGGACCGCCTCAAGCGTTACGTCGGCCTGGTGCCGGGCAGCACGCCCACCACCACGCTGGCCCGCAAACGTTACGAAGAACAGCTCGGCAATAAGGCCTTGTTGCAGCCAACCGAACGCGAAGTGGAGCAGGCGCTGGCGAACGTGGACACCTACGTCGCCGGCATCGGTGAACTGTTCGCCAAGTACAAGATCGCCGGCGCCGACGAGGCGCTCAAAGCAATGTCCACCCAGTTGAAGGACTACGCCAAATGGACCCGCACCACGGTGCTGCCCAAGGCGCGCAAGGACACCCGCCTGCCCGAGCCGCTGTATGCGTTCCAGCTCAAGCAGGTCGGCATCGATATCGCCCCGCAGCAGTTGATCCAGCGCGCGCAGCTGGAATTCATGGAAACCCGCTCGGTCATGCAACAGCTCGCACCGCTAGTGGCCAAGGCCAAGGGCGTGCAGGGCAGCGATTACGTGCAGGTGATCCGCGCGCTCAAGGGCAACACCATCGCCGACGACCAGCTGGAAACCCACTACCGCGGCGTGATCGACCAGATCGACCCGATCATCCGTCAGCAGCGCATCGTCGATGTGCCCAAGCGCCCCATGCAGATGCGCCTGGGCAGCGCCGCCGAAAGCGCCGCACAACCGGCACCGCACTTCCTGCCCGCACCGCTGATCGGCAACACCGGCCAGCAGGGCCAGTTTGTGCTGCCACTGGGCAACCCGACCGCCGATGGCGCCAAGAAGGAGCAGTACGACGACTTCAACTTCGGCTCGGCCGCCTGGACGCTCAGCGCACATGAAGGCCGCCCCGGCCACGAACTGCAGTTCACCGCCATGGTCGAACGCGGCGTCTCGCTGGCGCGCAGCATGTTCGCGTTCAACTCGGTCAACGTCGAAGGCTGGGCGCTGTATGCCGAAGCCGAAATGGTGCCGTACGAACCACTCGACGGCCAGCTGATCGCCCTGCAGTTCCGCCTGCTGCGCGCCGCCCGCGCGATGCTCGACCCGATGCTCAACCTCGGCCTGATCGACCGCGAACGTGCCCGCCAGGTGCTCGAAGACGACGTCGGCCTCTCGCCCGCCATGACCCGCCAGGAACTGGACCGCTACACCGTCCGCGCCCCCGGCCAGGCCGGCAGCTACTTCTACGGCTACACCCGCATCCTCGAGTTACGCATGCGCACCGAATTGGCACTAGGCAAGAAGTTCGACCGCCTGGCCTTCAACAACTTCCTGCTCGACCAAGGCCTGCTCCCGCCGGATCAGCTGGCCAAGGCGGTGGAAACGCAGTTTGTTCCTGCGCAGCGGAAGTAATCGCAGCGGGGTTTCTTGCTGAGCTGGTTGTCGTGAGTGGTTCGAATACTGAAAAAACGAAGGCGCGGCCCTGAAGGCCGCGCCGATGTGGTGATTTGTAACGTCCATACTTGCAGCAGCATTAATGCGGTATTGCGATTATTCGAAATACAACAAACGTGACTGTTCCCGTTAGGAAAGGTCACGTTTGATAAGTCGGCCGCATGATCAAAGATCTGCATTCTGCTGTATTTGCAGAACCACCAAGTGAGCATATGTGCTCAATGAGAAAATGGAACATTCTCGGGTCGCTGCTGCCCCGTCCACTTGCCCTGTTTTTTTGCTTGAGGGCAAATGCTTTGATATTGCTTAAGAGCTGCAATGGCAGTTGGAGTCCAAGCCTGAAGGCACACTGGACCTGCACAACAGGGTGATGGACTGGGAAAAAGGCAATAGCCAGGTACAGCGACCCAGGTAGCGCTAATTGGATCTATCGGTGTCCAATTCTTGTCTTGATCTTTGCAACCCTGCGTACAGAAGACAAATGGGTCATCGGATCGGCAGACAAGCTTGACCCCCTTGGTTTGAGCCCCAGCTTGTCCAACGAAACACATCGCCAACATCAACATCCATATCCAGCTTTTCATGACTATTCCTTAGATGACTGAGGTGAAGAGTTGCGCTCAGCCAAGATCAGTGACTACGAGCGTGGTACCGAGACAACAGCAAGCGAGTGCTTAGCCGGTCCCAACCTAGTTGCTCCCGGAGGATACTGCATCCGATTTTGGGTTTCACTACAAGCAGGCGCAGGGTGGGCGCACTAGTTGGCCAACAAGAACGATCAGCACCTTTGATGCCGGTCGTTTGCCGGAATATCTGAACCCAAAGAAAGCTTTTATCGCGCAGGCAACGGACTGGTGGGATTACCCACCCCCGCAGGCACCCAGATCGCCATACCAGCCGCGCGTTTCTGCGTGGTCGGGATCCCGATCCCCAGCCCGCCGCCGACGCGGCCGCCGTAGCTGCCGCCGCCCACCGACAGGCCGCCGCCGGAGCGTTCCGAGCCTACGCCCACAATGACCACGCCGTTGGCGCCGAGCTTGGCGGCTTCGCGCTTGAGCCGCATGACGGCGGCATCGGTCTGGCCCTGGGTGCCGAAACCGGCCGCGCTGGTGGATTCGAGCTGGGCGATCTCCACCGAGCCGACCGGGGCGTTGGAGTACACCTGGACCTGCGCCGGGTCGATCGGCGCACGCGCCTGGCCCAGCATGACCTTGGAGCTGCTGGCGCAGCCGGCCAGGAGCATGGCGAGCCCAGCGGCGATGACGACATGCTTGTTCATGGTGAAGCCCCCTGTTGAACGACAGTGACAGCGATGATCCGGCGCCCGCACTGAATCGCGCCGGACTTTGCCGCACCCTAGCCATGCCCATGTGAGGCTGCCGCCAAGCCGCCATTGGTCAGGGTGACCACCTGCCCACTGCGTCTTGGCGGGCGCGGCGCTAAGCTCAGGCCTTCTATGAATGACGAGGTGACACGTGGGATTGATCAGCCTGCTGTGGGGCATTGTGGCGCTGCTGTGGATGGTTCTGGCCTTTATCCCCCTGTTGGGTTGGGGCAACTGGTTCCTGATTCCGTTTGCGGCGGTGGGCGCGCTGATCGCGGCGATCGCGCTGCTGTTTACCTCGGCCGGCAACCGCGGGCGTGCCAAGACCGGCTTGCTGCTCAATGCCGTGGTGATCGTGGTCGGGGTGATCCGCCTGGGCCTGGGCGGCGGGGTGATCTGACCCGTTGCAGCGCTGCGACACAGCGTCGCAGCGCGTCCAGCGACAGATGGCGGGCGTAAACTTGCCGGCTGCTGACAGGAGCCCACGATGGCCCATCCTCACTACCGTCCCCGCCGCATGCGCCATGACGCGTTTTCGCGTCGGTTGATGCGCGAAAACACGCTGACCACTGACGATTTGATCTGGCCGGTGTTCGTGCACGAGTTATCCGGCCGCGCGCCGATCGCTTCGATGCCGGGCGTGGAGCGCCTGTCGCTGGACGAGTTGCTGCGCGAGGCGGAAAACGCGCTGGAACTGGGCATCCCGGTGATCGATCTGTTCCCGGTGATCGACCCGTCCGGCAAGAGTCTGGACGCGGCCGAAGCCTGGAACCCGGACGGTCTGGCGCAGCGTGCGGTGCGTGCGCTGAAAGCACGCTTTCCCGAGCTGGGCATCATGACCGACGTGGCGCTGGACCCGTACACCACGCACGGCCAGGACGGCATCATCGATGCAAAGGGCTATGTGCTCAACGAGATCACTGTCGAGGCGCTGGTCAGGCAATCGCTGTCGCATGCAGAAGCGGGCGTGGACATCATTTCGCCCTCGGACATGATGGATGGCCGCATCGGCGCGATCCGCCGCGCGCTGGATGCCGACGACCATCTCAACGTGCGCATCATGGCGTATTCGGCCAAGTACGCCTCGGCGTTCTACGGCCCGTTCCGCGATGCGGTGGGCAGCGCCGGCAATCTGGGCAAGGCCGACAAGACCACCTATCAGATGGACCCTGCCAACAGCGACGAGGCGATGCGCGAGATCGCGCTGGACCTGGAAGAAGGCGCGGACATGGTGATGGTCAAGCCAGGCATGCCGTATCTGGATGTGGTGCGGCGGGTCAAAGAAGAGTTCCGTGTGCCGACCTTCGCGTATCAGGTCAGCGGCGAGTACGCGATGCTCAAGGCCGCCGCCGCCAATGGCTGGCTGGACGAGCGCCGCTGCGTGCTGGAAGCGCTGATGGCCTTCAAGCGCGCCGGCGCCGATGGCGTGTTGACGTATTTCGCGCCGCAAGTGGCGCGTTGGTTGCGCGAGGGCTGATTCCCGTGCAGCCAGCACGCACAAGGATGACGGTGGGGATCGAGCAGTAATCAAGCGTGGCGTGCCGGCATTCGAATGCCGCGGCACCGCCAGCCGTGCGCCAAACTGCGATAACGATTCTCATCTACAATGGCGAGCCTACTGCTCCAGGCTGCTCGCGCGTGCTCAAGACCGTTCTGTTCCAACTGCACTGGCTGCTCGGCATCACCGCCGGGCTGGTGCTGTCGGTGATGGGGCTGACCGGCGCGTTGATGTCCTTCGAAAACGAGATCGTGCGGCTGGCCAATCCGGCCATCGCGCAGTTGGCTGAGCGGCATGCGGCAGGTGAGCGACCGTTGCCGATAGATGCATTGCTGCGCAAGCTCGATCTGGACCAGCAGCAGGCGGTCACGCGCATGCTGATCGACCCCACCAGCGCGCGTCCGTCCACCGCACGCCTGGCCGGCAAAGGGGGCGGCCGGGTGTATTTCGATCCTTATACCGGCGAACAGGTCGCCGCTCCGCGGTTGAGCGGAGCGTTTGCATTTATCGAAGATCTGCATCGCCACCTGACTGCCGGCAAGCGCGGCCAGGCAGTGACCGGTGCAAGCACCTTGATCCTGCTGTTCTTCTGCGCATCGGGCCTGTATCTGCGTTGGCCGCGACGTTGGTGGAGTCTGCGCACCTGGTGGGCGGTGGAATGGCGTCGGCAGGGGCGCAGTTTTCTGTGGAGCCTGCACGCGGTATTCGGCACCTGGTGTCTGCTGGTGTATCTGCTGGTTGCGTTGACCGGGCTGACCTGGTCCTACACCTGGTATCGCGATGGCATGGTGGCCTTGCTCGGCACCGAGCCGGCGATGCGCGGCGACGGGCGCGATCATCGGCCGGCGACGGTGGATTTCGCAGCCGTGCAGCGCACTCTGGATTCCGTCCCGGCCACGCGCACGTCTGCGCTGGATCTACGTATTCCCCCCCGCGCCGGGCAACCGCTGAGCGCGCGATTCCTGCCCGACAATCCCGACCACGATCGTGCTTACGACAATCTGGAAATCGATCCGGCCAGCGGCACGCTGCTGAAACGCCAGGACTACGCATTGCTGCCGTACGGGCAGCAGTTGCTGGTCAGCATGTTCCCGCTGCATTCGGGGAGTTTCTTCGGTCTGCCGGGCCGCATCGTGGTGATGCTGGCCAGTGTCGGCATGTCGGTGTTCTTCGTCACCGGCTGGATGCTGTACCTGGATCGCCGCCGCAAGAAGCGCGAACTGCGCGCCGCGCGCGTTGTATTGCACAGCGCACCGGCGGCCTCGCAGGCCGAGCCGTGGTTGATCGGATTCGCCAGTCAGAGCGGATTCGCCGAGCGCCTTGCCTGGCAGGCGGCCGGGCATTTGCAGGCCGCCGGTCTGCCGGTGCAGGTGCGCTCGCTGGCGCAGCTGGACGCGCAGCACCTGCAAGGCACCCGGCATGCGTTGTTTGTGGTCAGCACCTTCGGCGATGGCGAGCCGCCGGACGCGGCGCGCGGCTTCGAGCGTGAGTTGCTGCGTCAGCGACTGGCGCTGCCGCAGCTGGCATATGCGGTGCTTGCGCTGGGCGACCGCCAATACGCGCAGTTCTGCGGGTTTTCGCGGCGGATCGAGCAATGGTTGAACACGCAGGGCGCGCAGCCGTTGTTCCCCGCGGTAGAAATGGACAACGCCGATCCGCAGGCCCTGGCGCAGTGGAATGCGCAATTGGGGCAGATCGCCGGCGCACCGGTTGCCGCCGTCCCATTGACGCGGCCGACGCTGATGCACTTGACACTGTCGTCGCGCACCCACCTCAACCCGGGTAGCGAAGGCGCGCCGATCTGGCGCATCGATCTGCATCCGCCGGCCGATGCGCACTGGCAGGCCGGCGACATCCTAGAAGTGCAGCCCGCGCATGCCGACGTGCAGGTACGCACCTGTCTGGCTGCGTGGGGGCTGCAGCCCGATGCGCTGGTGCATGTGCACGCGCAGCTGCTGCCGCTGCAGCAAGCCGCTGCCGAGCGCGTGTTGCCGGAACCGCCAGCAACGCCGCCGGCCTCCACGCCCGATCCACAAACGTGGCTGGATGCCTGCGCCTGGCTCCCCACCCGTGACTACTCGCTGGCCAGCGTGCCGGCCGATGGCACCGCGACTGCCGTCGTGCGCCTGACCACCTGCGCCGATGGCAGTCCCGGTCTGGGCTCGGGTTGGTTGATCTGCCATGCGCCTGTAGGCGCGCCAGTGCATGCGCGTCTGCGCACCAATCCCGGTTTCCATCGTGTCGAACACGCGCCGATGGTGTTGATCGGTAACGGCACCGGCATCGCCGGCTTGCGCGGCTTGTTGCGCGAGGCTGAACTCGCAGGCGTGCACGGGCATTGGTTGCTGTTCGGCGAACGTCATGCCGCGCACGACCGGCTGTTTGCCGAGGAACTGCAGGACTGGCAGCGTAGTGGTCATCTGCAGCAACTGGATTGGGTGTTCTCGCGCGACCAGGCGCACAAGCGCTACGTGCAGCATCAACTGCGCGAAGCCGGCGATGCGCTACGCCACTGGATCGATCGCGGCGCGGTGATGTACGTCTGCGGCAGCCTGGACAGCATGGCGCGTGAAGTCGATGCCGCGCTGCGCGAGATCCTGGGTGAGACGCGATTGGAGTCGTTGACCGCAGCGGGGCGTTATCGGCGCGATGTGTATTGAGCTCGGTCATGACCACTGTGTCGCAGCCTTAGAGTGGCTGACAACACGTAAAAAATCCGGTTGGTCGAGGGCGCGGTGCCCTCACCGCTCGCGGGACACGCCGTAAATCCGTCCATGGAGGCTCGGTGGCGGCATCCATGCCGCCACACGGTCCCGCAATCAGCGAGGACACCGCACCAGGAAGTTTTCTGGCTGCTTTGTTAAGAGCCATCTGTTAGTCGGCTTTCTTTGGAAAACTGATCGGACTGCCCGTTTCCCGAAACAACGCAAGTCACACATTGCCTGCACTTTGCACACCGACCATCTCGACTGGTCCTTGTCCGCCCACCGTCGCGGGACCTTGCGCGGCATGGATGCCGCGTAAGAGCCTACACGGACGTACTTGCGGCGTGTCCCGCGACGGTGGGCGGACAAGGGCCCTGCAGCCAAGTTGAAGATCATCGGCTCTACAAATGATCCATCTGCATTGTCTAAACGCTCCTTACTTGCAGCGTGTCCCGCGATGGCGGGCGGGCAAGGACCCTGCAGCAAATCCACAAATCTGCCGCAGCTCAGCCAAGCCTCAGCGAAGACCCGGATCATCCGCCCTGCAACGCACCGGCGTGATGTAAGTTTTGTCAGCCGCTCTCAGTCTGATTCGCGCATCCACTCACCCTCAACGGCAACTGGCATCGCCATCCGCCGCCGGCGCCTTCATCCGGTAGATATCCAGTTGCCCCGCACGCGGTGCACGCGCGCTGCCCGTCACCAGCAACTCGCCCGGCTTGGCCGCATCCACCACCGCCCCGAAGGTGCGTTCCTGCGGACCGTTGAACGACAGCGGCAACGCCTGGCCCGCGCCGTAATGCCCGTTCTTGCACGTCGCCAGCATTAACTGGCTGGGCCCATCTGTCTGCCCGCGCGCCCACACCAGCCCGCGCCCATCGCCGAGCCAGGCCGCATCCAGCTCATCGGCAGCGCTGTTGATGTCGCTCAACGGCACCGGTGCAACGAAGGCCTGCCCGTCCCAACGTGCCACGAACACGTCCATGCCACCGGCGCCGCCGTGCCCATCGCTGGCGAACAGCAGGCGCGTGCCGTCCAGCGACAGGGTCGGGGAACGCTCGTTGCCCCGGCTGTTGATCGCCGCGCCCAGCGATTGCACCGCACCGATCCCGCCTTGCGCATCCACCGGCGCGCGATACAGATCCGCGCCACCCGCACCGCCAGGCCGGGTGGAGGCGAACAGCAGCCAGCGGCCATCGGCACTGAACAATGGCGATGTCTCGTCCTGCGCGGTGTTGATCGGCAGCGGCTGCGCGTTCTGCCAACGCCCGCCGCTCAGTTGGGCCTGCCACAGATCCCAACCGCCGGCACCCCCGGCGCGGTCGCTGGCCCAGACGATGCGCTGGCCGTCCGGGCTCAACGTGGCGTGTGCTTCGTTGGCCGGCGTGGAGACCACGCCCATGCCTTCGATGCCGAACTCGGCAAGCCCCGACGCAGCCGGGACGAAGAGTAAACTTGCCGCCAGCGCGAGCAGCGTCCATCGGTATTGCATGCGGTGTTCCTGCCTAAAGTCGCGCACAGTCTAGTCAACCAGAGAACGTTTCATGCCCGTATCCCGTTATGCCGTGTTCGGTCACCCCGTCGCCCATTCGCTGTCGCCGGCCATCCACGCCGACTTCGGGAAGCAGACCGGCATTGCGCTGGACTACACCGCCATCGACGCGTCGCCGGAGGAGTTCACCGCCGCGCTGGAGCGATTCGCCGACGCAGGCGGCAAGGGCGCCAACGTCACGCTGCCGCTGAAAGAGGCCGCCTGTGCGTTGTCGGCCAGCCTGAGCGATCGCGCGCGGCTGGCTGGCGCGGTCAACACCCTGGTGCGCAACGACGGCCAGTGGCAGGGCGACAACACCGACGGCGCCGGCCTGGTGCGCGATCTCACCGACCGCCACGGGCTGGATCTGCGCGGTCGCCGCGTGCTGCTGCTGGGCGCCGGTGGCGCCGCACGCGGCGTGGCGCCGGCATTGCTGGAAGCCGGCATCACCGAAATGGTGGTGGTCAATCGTTCGCCCGAGCGCGCCGATGCGCTGTGCGATGCATTGGGCGAACCGGCACGGGTGATGTCGCGCTATATCGAAGACCTGCGCGATCTGGGCGACTTCGAGCTGATCGTCAACGCCACGGCCGCCGGGCGCGATCGCGACGCTGGTGCGTTCTCGCTGCCGCTGGGGCTGGTCAACAGCCTCACCGCAGCGGTCGATCTCAACTATGGCGAAACCGCCATCGCCTTCCTGGCCTGGGCACGTGCGGCGCAATGCCGCTACGCCATCGACGGCCTGGGCATGCTGGTCGAGCAGGCGGCCGAAAGCTTCGCGCTATGGCACGGCGTGCGCCCGGACACCAACCCGGTCTACGCCGCGCTGCGCGCACGCGATGCCGTCCTGATCAGCGCCGACTGAGGTGGGCAGCGTGACCGCCACCGATATCCTGCTGACCCTGGTCACCAGCCTGCTGTCGCGCGTGACGCTGTTGATCGCCTTGCTGTTGGGGCTGGTGCTGCTGTGGCGTGCCCAACGCGGGTCGCTGCGGTGCGCCGGGCTGGCCGCGCTGTGGGTGCTGCTGGGCTGTTTGCTGGCTGAAGTCGCCTTTCAGGCCATTCCGATGCTGTTGCTGCAACAAGGCAATGTGCGCCAGATCAGCATGGTGGTCGGTGTCGCACATTTCGTGCTGATGGCCGTGCAGGCCGTGGGCATCGGCGTGCTGGTGTGGACGCTGGCGCTCAGCCTGCAACGCTCACCGCCCGCAGCCAGCGAGCGGCCATGATTCCGATCAAGGCCCTGGGGTTGACCATGGTCGGCCTGGTCAGCAGTGGCCAAGGCATGTGGACGCTGCTGTATCCAGACAACCTGGCGGCGGTCAACCGGGGCGGCATCTTGTACGAACGCTTCGGGCCGACCGGTGTGGGCGCCGGCATGCTGGTCATGGGCCTGGCGATGGTGGTGATCGGCGTGGTGTGGGCGCGCTACGCCTGGCCGCGACGTACCTAGAGTGGCGAACAAAACTGCGCAGTAGTTTTGATGGACACTCTTAGGTAAAGACAACCGCGTTCAGTTGTTCCGCACGCCGGTCGCAGCCGCTGCGCCGGTCCGTGCGAAAATAGCGCGATGAGTGAAGTCGCCCCACCGGCCGCGCCGTCGGCGCCCGTCCCTCCCCAGCGCAGCCTGACCGATCCGGTCAAGGCCAGCATCCGCGAGGCTTACGCCAAGCTGCAGGCCAACACGCCCGGCTTCGCCACGCGGCGGGCGCAGAGTCAGATGATCGGCCTGGTCTCGCGCGCACTTGCCACCTCCGGCGGCATCGGCATTGCCGAGGCGCCCACCGGCGTCGGCAAGAGCCTGGGTTATCTCACTGCCGGCGTGCCGATCGCCCTGGCCACCAAGAAAAAGCTGGTGATCAGCACCGGCACCGTGGCCTTGCAATCGCAGCTGGTGGAGCGCGATATCCCGGCCTTCCTCAAGGCCACCGGCCTGGAAGCGACCGTGGCACTGGCCAAGGGCCGCACGCGCTATCTGTGCACCCGGAATGCGGCTGAACTCGAAGGCGACACCAGCCAGAACGCCATGTTCGAAGACGAGCAGGCGCTCTACGACCGCCCGCTCAGTCCCGTCGATGCCGACCTGGCCAAACGTCTGGCCAAGGCCTACGCCGCGCGTACCTGGAACGGCGACCTGGATGACGCGCCCGAACAGGTCTCGGTACCGCTGCGCATGCGCATCACCACGCCGGCCTCCGGTTGTGCGGGCCGCCGCTGCAGCTACGCCGCGCAGTGCCCGGTGCTGAAGGCGCGCACCGACGTGCGCGAGGCGCAGATCGTGGTCACCAACCACGCCTTGTTGCTGTCGTCGCTGTCGCTGGGCGATGCCGAAAACGGCCAGCCGTTGATCGCCCCGCCCGCCGATATGCTGCTGGTACTCGACGAAGGCCATCACATCGCCGGCGTGGCAATCGACCAGGGCGCGGCCAATCTGCCATTGGACGAAATGGCCAGGCGCACCGGCCGGTTGCAGATTCTCATCGCCGCCGCATACCGCGCGGTGGACAAGGACAAGATCGGCAACCTGTTGCCCAACGAAGCGATCGAGGTCGCCGCGCGCGTTTCCAAATTGCTCAAGGCCTTCCATACCGAAGTCGAACACGTGTGGAAGCCCGAACCCGGCGAGCGCGATCCGCTGTGGCGCGCGGCCAACGGCAAGTTGCCGCCGCAGTGGGGCCCGGCGATCGAAGAACTCGGCGAAGAAACCCGCGCGCTGTTCAACTGGGTGCATGCCGCGCACAGTGCGATCGCCAAGGGCAAGCAGGACGATTCGGCGCGCGAACGCCTGCAGCGCAGTCTCGGCATGGCCTTGGAAATGGCCGAGCAGCAACACAATCTATGGAGCGGTTGGCGACGCGAAGACAAGGAAGGCCAGCCGCCGATGGCGCGTTGGATCACCCTGTCGCGCGATGGCGATCTGATCTGCCATTGCTCGCCGGTGTCGGCCGCGCAGGTGCTGCGCACGATGATCTGGAACGAAGTGGATTCGGTGGTGATGACCTCGGCCACGCTCACCGGCGGCGGCGATTTTCAATCCTTCGCCATCGACAACGGCTTGCCCGATCACGCCGAAATGGCCTCGCTGGCCTCGCCGTTCGACCTGCCCAATCAGGCCGAATTGATCGTGCCCAATTTCCCGGTTACCCCAGACGATCGCGAAGGCCACCCGAAGGAAGTCGCGCGTTATCTGGTGCGCGAGCTGGATTGGACGTCCAAGGGCAGCATCGTGCTGTTCACCTCGCGCTGGAAGATGGAAAAGGTCGCTGACCTGATGCCGCTGGCGCAGCGCAACCGCGTGTTGGTGCAGGGCGAGGGCAACAAGTCGCAACTGATCACCGAACACATGCGCCGCATTGCCGCCGGCGAGGGCTCGGTGCTGTTTGGCTTGAACTCGTTCGGCGAAGGCCTGGATCTGCCCGGCGATGCCTGCACCACCGTGGTCATCACCCAGGTGCCGTTCGCGGTGCCGACCGACCCGCAGACATCGACCTTGAGCGAATGGCTGGAAAGCCGGGGTCATAACGCCTTCAACCTGATCGCCATCCCGCACGCGCTGCGCACACTCACGCAATTCGCCGGCCGCTTGATCCGCAGTTCCAACGACCACGGCCGCGTGATCATTCTTGATTCGCGCCTGCTCACGCGCCGCTACGGCAAACGCATCATCGACGCGCTGCCGCCGTTCAAGCGGGTGATCGGTTGATTGGCTGATCGAACCTTGCGACGCAGCATTGCTTGAAGCGTCATGCGCGCTTGCGTGACGCAATACGAAGTTCGTCAGTTCACGCATCAGATTGGCAATGCCGTTATCTGCAACCTGGTGCCCGCATATTTGGCGATGCATATCACGCTACACAGTCATCATCATGTTCGCCTATCGCTGCGATCATAACTAACGACTTCTCACACTTCGGCCTGCTGGCCATGATTCAGTTCCTTCAAACGAGCTGACGCCATGCGCCCTGGATCCCTCATGGTGCTAGCCCTGCTAGCCCCGACGCTGATCGCCCCACCGGTCTTCGCCCAATCCGTTCTGACCCGCGACAATGGCGCCAAGGTCGGTGACAACCAGAATTCCCAGACTGCCGGCCCGACCGGCCCGGTGTTGCTGCAGGACGTGCAGCTGATCCAGAAGCTGCAGCGCTTCGATCGCGAGCGCATCCCGGAGCGTGTGGTGCATGCCCGCGGCACCGGCGTCAAAGGCGAGTTCACCGCCACTGCCGATCTGTCCAGCCTGACCAAAGCCAAGGTGTTCAGCGCCGGCGAAAAGACCCCGGTGTTCGTGCGCTTCTCCTCGGTGGTGCACGGCAACCATTCGCCTGAAACGTTGCGCGACCCGCACGGGTTTGCCACCAAGTTCTATACCAGCGAAGGCAACTGGGATCTGGTCGGCAACAACTTCCCCACCTTCTTCATTCGCGATGCGATCAAGTTCCCCGACATGGTCCACGCGTTCAAGCCGGACCCGCGCACCAACCTGGATGACGATTCGCGTCGTTTCGATTTCTTCTCGCACGTGCCCGAAAGCACGCGCACGCTGACGCTGCTGTATTCCAACGAAGGCACGCCCGCTGGCTATCGCTTCATGGACGGCAACGGCGTGCATGCCTACAAGCTGGTCAATGCGCAGGGTGAAGTGCACTACGTCAAGTTCCATTGGAAGACGCTGCAAGGCATCAAGAACCTCGATCCCAAGCAGGTTGCCGCGGTCCAGTCCAAGGACTACAGCCACCTGACCAACGATCTGGTCGGTGCGATCAAGAAGGGCGACTTCCCGAAGTGGGACCTGTACGTGCAGGTGCTCAAGCCGGAAGACCTGGCCAAGTTGGATTTCGATCCGCTGGATGCCACCAAGATCTGGCCGGATGTGCCAGAGCAGAAGGTCGGCCAGATGGTCTTGAACAAGAACGTGGACAACTTCTTCCAGGAAACCGAGCAGGTGGCGATGGCGCCGGCAAATCTGGTGCCGGGCATCGAGCCGTCGGAAGACCGTCTGCTGCAGGGCCGTATCTTCTCCTACGCCGACACCCAGCTGTATCGCATCGGTACCAACGGCCTGAGCCTGCCGGTCAACCGCCCGCGTGTGGCCGTCAATAACGGCAACCAGGACGGCGAAGCCAACACCGGACACACCACCAGCGGCGTGAACTACGAGCCGAGCCGCCTGGAGCCGCGTCCGCAGGACACCGCTGCGCGTTACAGCGAGCTGCCGCTGTCGGGTACCACCCAGCAGGGCAAGATCACCCGCGAGCAGAACTTCAAGCAGGCTGGCGAGTTGTATCGGTCCTACAGCAAGAAGGATCGTGCCGACCTGGTGCAAAGTTTTGGCGAGTCGCTGGCCACTACCGACACCGAGAGCAAGCATCTGATGCTGTCGTTCCTGTACAAGGCCGACCCTGAGTACGGCACTGGCGTGACCCGCGTTGCCAAGGGTGACCTGGCTCGCGTCAAGCAGCTGGCCTCCAGCCTGCAGGACTGATCCACCCGACGGCATCGCGGCCTGTGCCGCGGTGCCGTCCTCGTTTTCGGGAGAGCCACATGCGCACCCTGCTATTTCTGATGCTCGGCACCTTGTCTGCGGTTGCCAACGCTGCTTCACCCGCGTCTGTCCCTGCCAGTACCACGAATGCGACCACCAACCCTGCGCAGATCAAGCTGCAGTTGCGCGAGTATTTTTTCGATGCGGCACGCGAAGGTCGGCAGGACATGCTCGCCGAGTTCATCCGCTCGCATTACGACCTCAACACTCGCGACGAGAAGGGCTACACCGCCTTGATCCTGGCCGCCTATCACGGCCAGCGCCCGGCGGTGGAGCAGTTGCTCAATGCCGGCGCCGACCCATGTGCGCAGGACAAACGCGGCAACACTGCGCTGATGGGCGCCATCTTCAAGGGCGAGCTGGGCATCGCCAAACGGTTGATGCAGGCCGATTGCGCCCCGGACCAGCGCAACAATGCCGGCCAGACCGCGGCCATGTACGCGGCACTGTTTCAACGCACCGATGTCCTCAGGGATCTGGCTGCCAAAGGCGCAGACCTCAGCCTCAAGGACGGGCAGGGCAACGATGTGACCAAGCTGCAACGCGGCGAGTTCGCCACCGCTCCGGTGCGCTGAAAGCACACTGGTGATGCCAGGGTGCGCTCCGCGTGCCTTGCTTGCTGAACTGCCGCAGGTGCGGCACAGCCAGCGCCTACAGCCCCACGGCACCTGTTGAGGCAGCACAGCGTTGAGCATGCTCGGCCGCCAGGTGCTGCCCGAGCGTCGCGCACTCCCGGCATGTGACGTCTTTGGCGAATCCTTCGGTAGTACCTAGCAAGCGCTCAGCGGCGGCGGCACAGTTCCGCTTTGGTAAACCTGCGCCTTGTTCTCCGCGCCGAGAGGACCAGTACCCATTGCGGCGCGTTGTAGCGCACGCAGGCAGCCGCACGCAGCGGCGACCATCATCCCAGCTCTCCGACAGTCGTCAGGTCTTGATCACCAGATCTTCCGGTTCTCAGGAGCCCCAGCGCCACCCGTCGTAGATATGCACATCGGCCGGTCCATCGGCGCGGTCGCCCATCTGCCTGCCGAGAGTCGAAAAAGAGCTTCTCTGCGGCCGCCGGTTTTCTGCCGCGCGTGCGTTGGAACTCTGGCGGAGGTGGTGATTTTTCTGCCACCACGTCAGGAGTTTTCTGACGCTGAAACCTTTGTGCGCCAAGGCTTTGACATAAATCTGAGCGCGCGCTGACTTGCTTGAAATTCATTGGAAAAAACCGCAGAAAACAGTTCAAGAAAGCGCGGGCAACGCCGATGCTGAAGCTATCGCACCTTGGAACCCCCGGACCATGAAGCTCGATCCTTCCATCCCTTTCCTGATGTCCCTGCTCGCCATGGTGCTGTGCACCGCCACCGCCGTCGTGGCGCTGGTGTTCGGCCAGGTGCATGTCCTGGCCACCTCGTGGAGCTTCTACACCGTGCTGGGCACCGCCCTGATCACGCTGGTCGCCTCCTACCACGCACTCGGCAAGCCGCTGACTGCCGAAGAGCGCGTCGGTTTCCGCAACCCGTAAGCATTGCTCGCGTCCAGGCGAAGCGCGCAATCGCGCTGACGCCAGCAGTGGACGCAAGAAATCCTGCTTGTAAGCAATGATGTAGCGCGTTCGCTCGACAGGGGCGGGCGCCGCCAGGGACAGCAGCATCCTGCTCGGCGAACGCTACACCCACGGCCAGACTCAGCCGGTCAAACTGGCCCACGCCACCGCTGAGACGGCGCGATGCAGGCAACTAGCGATGCCGCTCGACGGCACTCGGACTTGGCGAGCTGGAGCAAAAACAGCGCTAGCGCAATGTCGTTCTCCGCTCCGACGGCAGATGTGGCCGTGATGCTGGGCGCCCAAGCGCGCCTCCAGCGCAATCCATAACGCTCGCATCGTGTTCGAATTTCACCTGTCGATACGCTGTCGATCGCATGATGCTGCGAACAGCTGATCCTCCAGAAGATCTGACAGCCAAGAGCTTAGGCATGGCTCATGCGCTGCGGCAGATTCATCGATGCCCGTGTAAGCTGTTGATCCTGCTCTGCATTCCGATGGCCGCTCACGGCGGCCAACTTGTCGATGACCGCTTCCGCCGATCGTTACGCCGCCTCCTTGCGTCTGTCCGTCGCCCCGATGATGGACTGGACCGACCGCCATTGCAGGGTCTTCCATCGCCTGCTGGCGCCCTCCGCACGGCTGTACACCGAGATGGTGCACGCCAACGCGGTGATCCATGGAGATCGCACGCGGCTGATCGGCTTCGATCCGGTCGAACATCCGCTTGCGCTGCAACTGGGCGGCAGTGAACCGGCCCTGCTCGCGCAGGCTGCAGCGATCGCGCAGGAGTGGGGCTATGACGAAATCAACCTCAATTGCGGCTGCCCCTCCGATCGCGTGCAGGCCGGGCGTTTTGGTGCCTGCCTGATGCGCGAGCCGGCGCTGGTGGCCGAGTGCGTTGCCGCCATGTGCGCGGCAACGACGCTGCCGGTCACGATCAAGTGCCGCCTGGGCGTGGACGACGATGACGACTATCTGGTGTTCGCCAGTTTCGTCGATCAAGTTGTCGCGACCGGCGCTGCCATGGTGGTGGTGCATGCGCGCAACGCCTGGCTCAAGGGCCTGTCGCCCAAGGAAAACCGCGAGGTGCCGCCGCTGCGCTACGACTGGGCCTATCGCCTCAAGCAGGAGCGCCCCCAACTGCCGGTGGTTATCAACGGTGGCATCGCTGCGGTGGACGCCGCGCTGGAACATCTGCAACACACCGACGGCGTCATGCTCGGCCGTGCGGCCTACCACGACCCTTACGTGCTGCACTGCCTGGACGCGGCACTGAATCAGCGCCCGGAACAATCGCGCGAGGCATTGCTACGCGCGCTGCAGCCCTATGTAGAGTCCCAGCTGGAGCAAGGGCTGGCGCTGAAGCACATCACCCGACATGTTCTGGGACTCTTCCATGGACAGCCCGGCGGACGCGCATTCCGCCAGGTGCTGAGCGAGGGCGCACACCGCCCCGGCGCCGGATGGGACCTGGTCGAGCAGGCATTGCAGCGCACCGATACGCACGCCTGGCGCGTTGTCGCCTGAGAGTGGTCTGGCACTTGCATAGCCTGAACCAGCGCTTGAACGGCCGCATTTGTTAGCTCACAGCGCGGCAGCCACGACCGCGAGAGCGAGCGCAAACAAGGCTTTTGTCCTCAAACGGCGTTCATTTCACTGAACCGCGTTAACACGAAGCTAAAAAGTTCAGATCGGATTCACCCCCCAAAATCAAGAATTTGGGTCTATTCTCGGGCTCGACCACGCTGTGACGCATGGCCGGTTTCACGAATTTTGAATGTTCCTGAACAACCCGCTAGGATTCGTTTGTGACCCAGCCGTTCTGCCGCGCTAGCCATGTTGTCCTGGTTGCCCTTTGGGTCGCCACGGCAGCGCCGTCGGCATGGTGTCAGGGATATCCGATGGGGCATTCGGGCCGTGAGGCGTTACCGCCCTCAGCCCGCGGCAACGGGCGCACGCTGTCGGACACCATTCGGCAGGTGCAGCGGTCCACCGGTGGACAGATCCTCAGCGCCGAACGTGTGCCGTTCGACGGCGGCAATCTCAACCGGGTCAAGTACATGTTGGACGGGCGCGTGCACACCGTGTACGAATCGGAACAGATGCAGCCCCCGCCGCCGCGTCGCCCGGCGCCGCCAGATGCGCCACCACGCGACGATAACCAGTAAACGTAGATAGTTCTGCGTTCAGTCTCATAAATTCCCCGGCACCCGCCGACAACGTAACTAGGGAGAGTGCATGCGTATCCTTTTGGTCGAAGACGAAGCTCCGCTGCGCGAGACACTTGCCGCGCGCCTGAAGCGTGAAGGCTTTGCTGTCGACGCTGCACAAGATGGCGAAGAAGGTCTGTACATGGGCCGCGAAGTGCCGTTCGACGTCGGCATCATCGACCTTGGCCTGCCCAAGATGTCGGGCATGGAGCTGATCAAGGCGCTGCGCGACGAGGGCAAGAAATTCCCGGTGCTGATCCTGACCGCGCGTTCGAGCTGGCAGGACAAGGTCGAAGGCCTCAAGCAGGGCGCCGACGATTACCTGGTGAAGCCGTTCCATGTCGAAGAGCTGCTGGCGCGCGTCAACGCGTTGCTGCGGCGCGCGGCAGGCTGGAGCAAGCCGACCCTGGAGTGCGGCCCGGTCGCTTTGGATCTGGCAGCGCAGACGGTGAGCGTCAATGGCGCCAATGTCGACCTGACCAGCTACGAGTACAAGGTGCTCGAGTACCTGATGATGCATGCCGGCGAACTGGTCTCCAAGGCCGATTTGACCGAACACATCTATCAGCAGGATTTCGATCGCGATTCGAACGTGCTGGAAGTGTTTATCGGTCGCCTGCGCAAGAAGCTCGATCCCGACGGTGAGCTCAAGCCGATCGAGACCGTGCGTGGTCGTGGCTACCGCTTCGCTATCCCGCGTACCGAAGGCTGAGTCCGCGCGTCGGCAAACAGGAAGATAGGGTGTCGGTGCGCTCCAAGTGGTACAAACGCTGGCGGCCGCGCTCCCTGCAGGCCCGCCAGCTCTTGGCTGCCAGCCTCAGCCTGGTAGCCTTCCTGGCGCTGGCAGGCTATGCGCTGGATGTGGCGTTCGCCGACACTGCCGAAAAGAATCTGCGCGAGCGGCTGAAGAACTACGCCTCGGCGTATGCCGCCAATATCGATTTCGTCCGCGATGGCTCGCTGTACATCGGTGGCCAACCGCCTGATCCGCGTTTCGACGTGCCCGGCGGCGGGCTGTATGTCGAAGTCGTGCGCCCGGATGAGAGCTGGACGTCGATGTCGGCCGAGGGGCCCAACATTCCGCACGGGCGCATGCTCGAGCCGCGCCAGGAAGAGTTCATCGGCCCGCTGGAGATGACCCAGATCGACGGCAGTCTGGGCGAGCTGTACCGCTATGGCCTGGGCGTGAGCTATGTCGAACGCGAACACGGCGGCGAGATTCCGTACACCATCTACGTGATGGAAGATGCGCGCTCGATGGGCGCGCAATTGCGCGTGTTCCGGGGCGCGGTGTGGTTCTATCTCGGTAGTGCCGGCGTGGTGCTGCTGGTGCTGCAGGCCTTTATTCTGCAGTGGAGCCTGCGACCGCTGCGGCGGGTCATCAACGAGTTGACCAAGGTGCAGCGCGGGGAAATCCAGCGCATGAGCGAGCAGCATCCGCGCGAACTGGAGCCGCTGACCGAAAGCATCAACGCCTTTATCGAAAGCGAGCGCGACAACCTGGATCGTCAGCGCAATACGCTTGCCGATCTGGCACACAGCCTCAAGACGCCGATCGCCGTGTTGCGCACCCAACTGGACAGCGGTCAGTCCGAGCGCGATCTGCACGAGGAAATGGACGTGCAGCTGCGGCGCATGAACGACCTGGTGTCTTACCAACTCGCACGTGCGGCTTCCAGCGGGCACAAGCTGTTTGCCGCGCCGTTGCCGATCGAGTCGACTGCCGAAGAAATCGTGCGCGGTCTGGAGAAGGTGTATTCGGTCAAAGGCGTGCTGTGCGAATTCGATATTTCGCCCGAAGCGCGTTTTCATGGTGAGCCGGGCGATCTGCAGGAGCTGCTTGGCAATCTGCTAGAAAACGGCTTCAAGTGGGCGCGCAGCCGCGTGCTGTTGACTGCGCAGCCAGGTCCCACCACCGGGAGCCGCCGCGCCGGATTGATCCTGTCGGTGGAAGACGATGGCCCCGGCATCGCGCCGGAAGATGTGGCCAAGATTCTGCAACGTGGCGTGCGCGGCGATGAGCGCGTGCAGGGTCACGGCATCGGCATGTCGATCGTGCAGGACCTGATCAAGGCCTACCGCGGCGAATTGCAGGTGGTGCGCTCGCAGGAACTGGGCGGCGCCCGCTTCGATGTGACCTTGCCGCCGGGACTGTGACCGGCATGCGTTGCGGGATGAACCCGTGGCCAATGTCGCGCCACGCTCCGACAACCGTTTAACGCCTCACGCGTTGGCTTGACCATACTGGGCCGGTTGCAGGCCGTTGCGATGGAGAACTGCATGTTCGAGCGCGTTGCACAGGCATGGTGGGTCACTGCACTTTCCGTCCGAACACGTCGACAGCGCAGATGGCGCGTGCCGTTGCTGTTGGCGGGCTGCGTCGTCGTGCTGTCGTGCAGTGCCGCCGAAGCGTCATTGACGCCAGCACAGACACGCTGGTTGCAGCGTGCCACCTACGGCGTGGATGCCGATAGCGCGGCGCAGCTGCAGCGGCTCGGCCCCAAGCGCTACGGCGCACTGCTATTGCAAGCCAGCGACGATGCCGCATTGCCAGCGCCGATCCGTGCACAACTGCAGCAGTTCGATGCGCTGCACACGCCATTGGTGACCTTGCTGACGCAATACGAGGCCGACAAGATCCGTCTGCAAACGCTGCCCGATGGCGATGAGAAGGCTGCCTTGCGCAAGGCGTGGCAGGCGCGTGGCGGTCAGATGCTGACCCAGGCGCGTCAGGCGCAATTGCTGCGTGCGGTGTATGCGCCGGCGCAGCTGCGCGAGCAGTTGGTGTGGTTCTGGCTCAATCACTTCAGCGTGTACGCCGACAAGGGGCGCGTGAAATGGATGGCGGCCGACTACATGGAAAACGCGATTCGTCCGCATGCCACCGGCAAGTTCGCGGACCTGGTGATGGCGACGCTGGAAAGCCCGGCGATGCTGGAATATCTGGATAACGCCAAGAATGCCAAGGGCAAGGTCAACGAAAACTACGCGCGCGAATTGATGGAGTTGCACACGTTGGGCGTGCATGGCGGCTACAGCCAGCAGGATGTGCAGCAACTGGCGCTGATACTGACCGGCGCCGGTCTGGTGCCGATCAAGGCCGAAGGCGCGCCGCCAGTACCAACCGCTGCAACAACGGGGCAGGCGCAGATCGTGCGCAAGGGCCTGTTCGAATTCAATCCTGCGCGGCATCAACCCGGCGACAAGACCTTGCTGGGCCAGCGCATCGCCGCTGGCGGTCTGGATGAGATCGAACGTGCAGTGCAGCTGTTGGTACGGCAACCGGCGTGCGCGCAGTTTGTGTCGCAGCGCCTGGCCGAGTATTTCGTCAGTGACAAGCCGCCGGTCGCACTGGTCGCGCGCATGGCAAAGACCTTTCAACGCAGCGATGGCGATATCGCCAAGGTGATGCAGGCCATGCTGGACGCGCCGGAATTTGCGCAGGCGCAACCGCGCAAGTTCAAGGATCCGAATCGGTTTGTGGTCTCGGCCATGCGGCTGGCGTACGAAGATCAACCGGTGGTCAATGCCGCGCCGATGGTGAGCTGGGTGCAGCAACTCGGCGAGCCGGTGTTCGGGCGCATCACCCCTGATGGGTGGTCGCTGCAATCGCAGGCGTGGACCAGCTCCGGGCAACTGGCGCGACGCTTCGAAGTGGCGCGTTCGCTGAGCGGCGGACCCAAGCAACTGTTTCGCTTCGATGGCGATAACGACACGCCAATTCCTGTGCTGACGCAGATCGATACGCGTCCATCGTATCGCTGGGTTGCACCGTCGCTTTCCAGCGGCACGCGTGAGGCGTTGGGCCAGGCGCGTTCGCCGGCGGAGTGGAACGGGTTTTTGCTGTCATCGCCGGACTTCAACTATCGCTGATCTAGCGGCCGCTGATTCAACGACTGCTGATTCAACAACCACTGATTCAATCATCGCCGAACGGTCATCGCCGCAGGAGTGCACCATGCAACGACGTCAATTTCTGCTTGCCTCTGCAGCGGCCGCGAGTCTGCCGTGGAGCGGTCGTCTGTTTGCAGCGCCACGCGACAGTGCGCGCATGTTGGTGGTGTTTCTGCGTGGCGGCTACGACAGCAATAATCTGCTGGTGCCGCATGCCAGCGATTTTTATTATCAGGCGCGCCCGACCCTGGCGATTGCGCGGCCGGATGCGGCCAATCCGAAGAGCGCCGTTGCGTTGGATGCGCAATGGGGTCTCAACCCGGTGATGCGCGATGCGCTGCTGCCGCTCTGGCAACGCAAGCAGCTGGCCTTCGTGCCGTTTGCCGGCACCGACGATCTGTCGCGCAGCCACTTCGAAACCCAGGACGATATCGAATCGGGCCAGGCCGGCCGGCAGCGCCGCGATTATCGGTCCGGTTTCATGGCGCGCCTGTCGGGCGTGCTCAGCGGGGTGCCGGCGATTGCGTTTACCGATTCGCTACCGCTGACGTTTCAAGGCGGCGGCGATTTGCCAAATGTGTCGTTGCGTGGGATCGGCAAAGGCGGTCTGGATGCGCGGCAGGCGCAGATTCTGTCGCAGATGTACGACGCAACGCCGCTTGCGGCAGCCGCGCGCGAGGGCCTGGCATTGCGTCAGCAGGTGACCGCGCAGCTGCGCGAAGAGATGGAGCAGGCCGGCCGCGGCGCTGCCAGTGCGCGCACCTTTGCCGACGAAACCCGGCGCATGGCGAGCCTGATGCGCGACCAGTACCGGCTGGGATTCGTCGATGTCGGCGGCTGGGATACCCATGCCAACCAGGGCAGTGTCGAAGGTGGGTTGGCCAATAATCTGCGTAATCTCGGCGAAGGGCTGGCGGCATACGCTGATGCCTTGGGGCCGGCATGGAAGGACACCGTGGTGGTGGTGCTCTCAGAGTTTGGCCGCACCTTTCGCGAGAACGGCAGCAAGGGTACCGATCACGGGCACGGCACCACGTACTGGGTGCTGGGTGGCGGCGTGCAGGGTGGCCGTATCGCTGGCGAGCAGGTCGCGGTCGAACAAACGCAGCTGCTGCAGAATCGTGATTACCCGGTGCTTACCAATTACCGCAGTCTGTTCGGCGGTCTATTGAGTCGATTGTGGGGGCTGTCGCCAGCGCAGTTGGAGCGGGTGTTTCCCGGTGCCAGGCCGCGCGATCTTGGGCTGGTGTGAGTGCATTGCAGCGTGCTGTTGAAATCAGCAGTGCCGAGCGTGCACCTGCACGACATTGCGCAGCGGTGTTTTCAATTCGGCCAAGCGTGTGCGAGCAACGCGCGCGAAGCGGTTGCATGACAACCATCGCAAGCAACGCGTTGATGCCACCACACCCTCAGCGCTGCGCTGAAGAAGCAAACGGCGAAGGCCCGTAAAAACGCGTCAGCTGCGCGGCGACATCCGGCATGACGCGCGCGATCACTTGCGGCGCCGAGAAGTGATATTCGCTCACGACCGCGAAGAATTCTTCCGGTGCTTCGGCGGCATACGGATCGATCTCGGTGTCTTCGCCTGCATCCACGCGTTGGCAGAACGCATCGAAGGCCTGCTGAAAATCGCGTGCCCAGGCGCGTTGTGCATCGCGTGGCAGCGGCGGGGTGCCGTCGAGGGCGCCATCGAGTGCATCGAGCTTGTGCGCCATCTCGTGCACAATCACGTTGAAGCCTGCCTGCGGGTCGTCCAGATCGGCCTGCACATCGGCCCAGCTGACGATCAGCGGGCCTTGCTCCCAGGATTCGCCGATCAGGGTGTCGTCCCAGGCATGCATCACCCCTGCCGCATCCACATGCGTGCGCTGCACGCGGAACGCGTCCGGGTAGACGATCAGTTGCGACCAGCCGCGCCAGCCCACTGCGCCGATTTCCAGCAGCGGCAGGCAGCAGGTGGCCGCCAGCAGCACATGATCGTGCGCATGCAGCTGCAACCCATCGACCGGGGAAATGGTTTTTTGCTGCAGGAATTGTGCGGCCAGGGTGCGCAGGCGGTGCTGGCGGGGCGGATCGAGCGCGGCGACCCAGGCGCAGCCGCTGCAGACCGGCAGCCATAACGCATCAGGAATGTCGATGGGCGGCCGGCGCAGCCAGCGCGACAACCACTGGATCAGCGGAACATGCCCGGCAGAAAACTGTGCCAGCGCGGCATCGTGCGCATGCGTGGGAACAGCGCGTCGCCATCGCTACCGCCGCCGCCGGTGGCCGGCGTGGGCTTGTGCGCGGGAGCGCGTGCCGGTGCAGCGGCCTCGCCATTGGGCGTCCTGCCGCGCGCAGCCGAATTGGTGCTGACGCAGCTCTCATGGTCGCCATCGACCAGTTGGTCCGATGCCAGCGCGGCAAGCGGAGCCAATAACAGGAGCAGGCAAACCGTGATTCGGCGCATCGTCCACATCCAGGGCAAGCGGCGTGAGTTGGCGATCATAACGCGCTTTTCACTCCCTCACGCAAGCCGTGCTGGGCGCCCGGGTGGGCTTGGCGCATACTTTCACGGATCGATTTGGGGACCTTGCCGTGGATGACCGCGCGTTGCTGGCCAAACTTGCGAGCGGCCGGCTATCCGGCGATGCGCTGGCGCGCGATGCCGGATTGACCCGTGCGGCAGTGTGGAAGCGCATTCAAAATTTGCGCGCAGCCGGGGTCGACATCGAAGGGCGGGCCGGAGACGGCTACCGTCTGGCGGCGCCGCTGGATCTGCTGGAGGCTGCGCGGATTCGTGCGGCCATGTCGAGCGATGCGCTGGCGGGCCTGGCTGCACTCGATGTCGCCTGGACGCTGGAATCCACCAACACCAGCTTGCTGGCGCGTGCGGCGCCCGAGCAGGGCGTGGCGGTGCTGCTGGCCGAGCGTCAGACCGGTGGGCGCGGCCGTCGCGGCCGGCAATGGACCTCGCCGCTGGGTGCGCATATCTATCTGTCGGCCTCGCGCCGTTTCAGCGGCGGGTTGGGCCAGCTGGCCGGGCTCAGCCTGGCGGTGGGTGTGGCGGTGGCCGAAGCCTTGCGCGGTTGCGGCTTTGCCGATGTCGGGCTGAAGTGGCCCAACGATCTGCTGGCGCGCGAGCGCAAGCTGGGCGGCCTGTTGATCGAAGGCGGCGGCGAAATGGCCGGCAATGCGCGTGCGGTGATCGGACTGGGCTTGAACGTGCACATGCCGGCTGCGGCGGCCGCTGGGATCGACCAGCCGTGGGTGGATCTGGATACGCTGGCGGGCCGTGCGGTCTCGCGCGATACCGTGGCGGCGGCGGTGTTGTCCGGGCTGCTGCCGGCGCTGGATCTGTTCGAGGCACAAGGGCTGGCTCCGTTTCTGAGTCGCTATGCGGCCCTGGACGTGTTGTGTGGCCGCGCGGTACAGGTCGAAGAGGCTGGCACCCGGCATCACGGCGTTGCGCTCGGCTTGGCTGCCGACGGCGCGTTGCGTGTGCAATTGGGCGAGACGGTGCGCCTGTTCCACTCCGGAGAAGTGAGCGTGAGACCTGCATGAGCGAGTGGTTGTTCGATCTGGGAAATTCGCGGTTCAAGTACGCCCTGCTACAGGGAGATCGCGCCGGCGATGTGCAGGCGTGGCCGCACGGCGCCGAGGCGATGGATGCGGCCGCACTGTCGGCGCTGCCGACCGGGCGCATCGCGCATGTGGCCAGCGTTGCTGCGCCGGCGTTGACGCAGCGCATGCTCGCCTGCCTGCACGAGCGCTTCGAGCAGGTGCGGATCGTGCGCACCGCGGCCGAATGCGCCGGCATCCGCATTGCGTATGCGGACCCGAGCCGCTTCGGCGTGGATCGCTTTCTGGCGCTGCTTGGCGCACGTGGCGAGGCACCGGTGCTGGTGGCCGGCGTGGGCACTGCGCTGACCATCGATCTGCTTGGGGCCGATGGGCAGCATCATGGCGGGCGCATCGCCGCCTCGCCGACCACCATGCGCGAAGCGCTGCATGCCCGCGCGGTGCAATTGCCGGCCAGCGGCGGCAATTATGTGGAGCTGGCCAACGACACCGACGATGCACTGGCGTCTGGCTGCGATGGTGCGGCGGTGGCGCTGATCGAGCGCAGCCTGCAGCACGCGCAACGCAGTTTGGGCGTACCGGTGCGCTTGCTGGTGCATGGCGGTGGCGCGCCACCGTTGCTGCCGTTATTGCCCGATGCCACGTTCCGCGCTGCGCTGGTGCTGGATGGGTTGGCGATCTGGGCGAGGTCTGCGTCGGCGCCCTGAGGGCGGTGATCGAAACGACGCGCAGCCGCCAGGTGGGCGGCCGATGCTCGGCATCGGGATGTCGCGCTCGTACACTGGGGTCACTGGCTGCCTGCCGCTCGCGCCGAGTCGTCGAGCGCTCGCCAGCGGTTATCGGCCACTCTTAGAATCCATTGCATGTATGTACGCGCGCTCATCGTTGTCTTGATCGTCCTCAATGCCGGCGTGGCGTTGTGGTGGGCCCTGCAGCCGGCACCGGCCGCGTTGGCTGCTCCGGCGCAGCCGGCAGGTGTGGCACGGTTGGAGGTGTTGCCGAACATCGCAACAGGCGCGGCGGCTGCGATCTCGAGAGAAGCAGCAACAGCAGCTCCAGACGCTGCGCCGGCAGCAACATCGGTTGCACCGGCACCGGCACCGGCAGCAGTACCGGCTCAGACATCAACGGAACAAGCGGCGGCGGCCGCTTCGACAGCTGCGGCTACCACCGCAGTGGCCGAAACATCGCCAGTACCGTCCGAGATTCCGGCCACAAGCAAGGTCGCTCCGAAACCGGCCGAGGTTGCTGTGGCGGCTGCACCAAAGACATCGCCAACGGTGCTGACTCCCGCACCCGTTCCAGAGCGCTGCGCCAGCCTGGGCCCCTATCCGGCACGCGCCGACGCCGATGCCGCGCTGGCACGCATTCGTGGTCAAGCCACGCGCAGCAGCGTGCGCGAAGACAAGGACGCCGGGGTCAGTACGTTCCGGGTGATGCTGCCCAGCGTGGGCGATCGCGCGGCGGCGCAGGCGTTGGTCAAGCGCATCGCTGCGGCTGGCATCGGCGACTATTACGTGATTGCGCAAGGCGAGGACAACTCCGTCGCGCTGGGCCAATACCAGAGCCGCGAGCGCGCCGAGCGGCGTCAGGCGAGCCTGGTGAGTGCGGGGTTTCCCGCGCAGCTGATGCCCAGCGGCACCGGGCAATCGCGCTGGTGGATCGATGTGCGTAGTGCCTCGGCACCCACTGCGTTGCAGGGCACCGCGGGTGCAACGCGTCAACGATCGCTAGATTGCTCCGCGCTGCGCTAGAATGCGCACCGGCGCGCAATGCGCTTGGCCTTTGCCGGCATAGCTCAGTTGGTAGAGCAACCGCCTTGTAAGCGGTAGGTCCCCAGTTCGAATCCGGGTGCCGGCACCATGAAGGTCTTTTCGCAACCCCCGAATCGCCTGCAAACGCGCATGCAGAAAGGGTTTCACAGGGCTGGTGAAAAACGTGGGCGCCCGGTATCGCAACGGTTCGTCACTACTCACTCCCCCAAAAATTCCCCATACGATGCGGCCATGGCCAGCCGCAGCTGCTCGAATAGGCAAGGGGAAGGCTTTGGCCGGAGCCCACCTCGATCTGTCTGAGAAGGTTCTTAGCAAGGCTGCTACAGGCGACGCGTTGACGCCTGGCGGACTGCTCGGAGAGCCATTGCAAGCGCAGGCTGCGCAATGACACCGAGCAGTCAGTGCTGTGCTGACTGCTCGGTGCTGTGGGTGGTAGAGGTTAGAGACTTACCACGCTCTATTTCCTATTGCCTATAGACCGTGCAGACGCGCGTCTCACCTGCGCTGACGCAAGCTATGCGAGTAACTCCGCCGGCGCCGATGTTGTTCATGCTTGCGCCCAACGCGCCCATGTAGCCAGCCATGCCTTCTAAATTATCTCCACCTGCACTGGTCCACTCACCTTGAACCTGATTGATGTTGTCAGGAATTAGCTGGCCACCAGGAGTTCTAGCACTGCCGTTGATGTATTCGCCGTTTGTTGCATCCAGGGAGATTTTAAAATCAATTGTGCTGCCGTCGGCCATGACAAGACGAAAGGTCACACCCGCTTGCTGCTTAAGCCCCAGCGGTGAAGCAGCGACTGCGAGCAAGTCGGCCAAGGCGGTGGCTAGGTTAGTTCCGACTACCGTGCTATAGACGCCATTGCTCGCTACGCCAGACGCGAGCATTGAACGCAGGTTGAAGTCACTCAGAACATCGATAGCAGTTTTGGACTGTGCGGATGGAACATTCACGATGCCAACTGGCACATTGATGATTGGCTTGAGCGTATAACCGCCAGACACGAAGACGCGGTGTGCCCGGTCGAGTTCAGTTACCGCTTGCGGGCTTGTCGCAACTCGCACGGGAGGCTGTGCTGCGGCACGCGTCGCAAGTGGCTTTTTTTGGTCAACGCGCCAAGGATCAGTCCCAGTGTCCTGCTTGGGAACCTGCCACGTCTGAATTGTGTTGTCAAAAAGGTTATAGATGTTGTGCGTACCTTGTCCCTGGACAAGAGCTTGTTCTCGGAACTCAAGATCTGACGCACAGGTGTCGCATCGAATATTGGCGGCATTAGCGTTTGGTGGCATTGAATACAAACCGCCCACAACTAAAGCCAAGCCTAGGAACTGCTTTAGCACTTGCACTCTCCATGTTGGTGTGAGGGTGCAATATCTCCATTAAATTTTGTTGGAATTCGCCTCAGGTCACACTTTTATAATGGTTAGGGCTATTCCTACGCCGACTCGCGGGTCTGTCTGACTACAGATAACGATCAAGGCGAATCTATCGTCGGTCACTTGAATGTCGTTAGCTCAAGCCTTCGAGCGGGCGGCCGAGGTTGCCCGCAGGAAAGGCTAAGAGCCCGTTCGACCGTGAGCTCAAATTCGCAGGCCAACTTGGGCGTGGCTGGGCCAGGCTTAGCTTGCAATTACCTTTTCTGCCCTTTGGGCAATCCCGCGCGATTACGTTCCCGCCACTCGACCACCTTGCCGGCCACCCACGTTGGGGGCCGCATGGTCAGCGGTACGGGAAAGTCAGGACGGCATGCGACCGTCTCAAGCACCGTTCGCGGCGCGAGTTCAAGCAATTGCGCGCACTTCCCACGGCACCGCGTTTGCTACTTCATTCATGGCTCGACCCTCGCGGATGAACAGCGTTGATCGTGCGTTGAAGGAATCTCAGGGCGCGCGACGCTTCTTGCCTCCTGATCCTGGAAAGTCCAGCTTGTTGGACCTCCATACATGAGGTGCTGGAACAGCGTCCTTGACTGGCTCAACCGCAGAACGCAAAACTACACGCCATACATACACATCAAGGTATGTGGCGGATTCCACTTTGCCGCAGGAATAAAGCTTGCCGTGCTCTTTGGGAACTTCGGCACAGCTCTTTTACCTCGTCGGGTGACAGGCACAGGGTGGACATGACTTGTCGCCTCTATTCAGTTGGATCCGATTACAGCATAGGGCGAAAGCTGCATCTGCCTTGCGTGCAAGCCAACTAAAATCTAGGGCGGCCGTCTCGTAGTCGCAGCTGGTGCTATAGCGCTCCCTATCTTCGGGGCATGAACGATCACCATCAAAAGAACGACCCGAAGCGACTTGGTGGCTTGCCGCATGAGCAGTTCACCGAATTGATCGAGCTGCTAGCTAAAGCAATGGCAGAAAAAGTGGCAGCCAAGCTTGAGGTGAGGGCGTTGCGCGCACTACCACCCACTGAGCGCCCGGGACATGTGCAAGCGCCGTCTGACGGCCGGCCTCGCCTGCTGCGCATTGCGCAGGTCAAGGACAGGGTAGGCATGTCCCAGACCACCATCTACGACCGAATCAAGAAGGGCACATTTCCCAAGCCGGTGCCGCTGGGCACGTTGGTCGCTTGGCTGGAGTCTGAGATTGACGAGTGGATTGCCGCCCGCGTGGCCGATCGCTCTAGTGTGTCGTCAGGCTGAGATCGCTGACGGCGAAGGGCCATGCGTCGGATTCTGGCTCCCCCAGATCGCCAAGGTCGCAGCCGGCGACTTAATAGAAATTCCCCAGACTGCCCGGAAACCCTTAAAGCAAGGGGGCTCGAATTCGGGTGCCGGCACCATCTTCGATCCACAAGTTCGTGCACACACCTGTTCTGGCCGTGCTGTCGTT
This sequence comes from Xanthomonas sp. NCPPB 2933, assembly GCF_056725225.1. Classification (NCBI taxonomy): domain Bacteria; kingdom Pseudomonadati; phylum Pseudomonadota; class Gammaproteobacteria; order Lysobacterales; family Lysobacteraceae; genus Xanthomonas; species Xanthomonas sp. NCPPB 2933. Next base: position 4,990,600 of record NZ_CM161518.1, on the reverse strand, counting down.
TGGGTGCGTTTTCTGTGCCTGCAATTTTCACTGCAGCCGATTGCCACGCACGGTGGTTGTGCGGGCCAACGCGACATCCTCTATCGGAATATTGATTCCTTTATGAGGCGAAGCGCTTGGTGAAGGAGCGGTTTCGTCGGGAATTGTGGCTGGCCGTACCCTCACCCAACCCCTCTCCCGCGGGGAGAGGGGCTTTAGATAAGTTGCGCGGTGCGCGCAAATCGTATTGCACAGTTTGTTGTTGCCTGCGCATAAGCGCGCGCAGCAAATCAGGCCGGGCGACCGGCCGATAGCAGTCCCAGGACGGCCCTTTCTGCGTCGGTGTGCGCAGCGTCGCCGCTCAGCCGTTCGGCCAGTGCGGCAACGACGATAGCGTGGGCTTGACGTAGCACGCTGTCTGCATCTGCGCTGGCATCCACCACGTGTTTGCCCGGCAATTGCAGGGCATTGAAGATGGCGCGGCAGCGTTCCAGGTTGTCCTGGGTTTCGAAGTGGTTGGGGGCGTCGCCGCGGGCGCGGATGCGCGCCAGGCCGGTGGGCGGTGGCAGGTCGAGCAGCAGCAGCACGTCCGGGCGCGGTGCGAAGGCGTTGCGTTCCAGCAGCGCGTCCAGCGGCAGGCCGGCGGCGCCCTGGTAGGCAACCATCGACGGAAAGTAGCGGTCCAGGATCACAATGTCGCCGCGTGCCAATGCGGGCGCGATGAGGGTGTCCACATGTTCGTGGCGGTCGCGGATCAGCAGCTCGGCTTCTTCGTCCGCGCTCAGGCGGCCGGTGGCGGCGGACTGACGCAACTTGGTGCCCCAGGGGCCGTTGGTCGGCTCCTTGCTCAGTACGACGCGGGCGCCGGCAGCTTCCAGTGTGGTGGCCAGGCTGCGGGCGAGGGTGGTCTTGCCGGCGCCGTCGATGCCTTCGATCGCGATCAACAAGCCGCCGGGCTTCAGTTCGATTGTCATCGCGCTACTTTATCCGATCGTGGCGATAGGTCAGTACTGCGGCAGCGTCTTTGCGGCGCGCTGCAGTTGTCGATTCTGGCGGGTCAGGTTGCCGCCGCGGGCAGTGACGCTGCCGTGCGCCGAAGCGCGCGTCGAGATTGCTTGATGTCTGCCTGTTCGACGAGTTGCCGTGCAACAGCAGCAGCAAGACAGTCGCTAGCTACTGGCTACGCGATGTGCGGTCACCACAGATGGGTGCGCCACTTGGCAGCCAGGCACCCAACTACGCGCGTAAGCCGCATGGTGCCGCGACGGCTTGGCTGCCCATCGCCACCGCTATTGCCGACGCGATATCACGGGTATGTCCTGCGCGATGTCGGGAACGTCCCGATGTCCTGGCTTTTGATCGCGCGCCATACTGAACAAGTCAGGCAAAGCGCTCGAATGTATGACGTTCGCGTCGCGTGTCTGGCATCAAGGAAGATGGACGCGTCGTCGCCACCCTAGAGGCGGCATCCCCCGCGTGACGCCCTTTCAGGCACCGTCGTGACCGGATTCCTTGTTTTGTCCTGCGTGTCGATCACGCAGGTAGGCGCGCCAAGCGCTGCCGATCAGCTGTGCGCCGAGGTGTAGCGATAGGACAGCAGCGATTTCACCAGGAAGGTGATCTGGGTGGCCGAGCGCGCATCCACGCGCATGACCGGGATGCGAAAGCCTTCGGCAACCAATGCATCGCGGAACGGCGGCAGCAGAAAATCCTGCATTTCGTCGGTCATGGTGATGCCCACCGCCAGGCTGGCCTCGGGTGCGATCTGCGAAAATTCGCGCAGCAACGCCAGCGTGGCCTCGAGCATCTGCGGATCGCGCGCGCTGGTCAGCACGATCACACCCAGTGCGCCGTCGCAGACCAATGGCCACATGAAATCCAGGTATTTCTGGCCCGGCACGCCGTACACGTGCAGCAACTCGCCGTCTTCCAGCTCAATCGAGCTGTAGTCCAGTGCGACCGTGGTGTAGGTCTTGTCGCCGTAGGCATCCTGGCTGAGGGGCATCTCGGTGCTGACCGGCTCCACGTCGGAAATGGCGCGCACTGCCGTGGTCTTGCCGGCGCCCATGCCGCCAACGAACACCAGCTTGTTGGCCAGAAGACTCATGACTGCGCCTGAAAGAGAGAGAGGCCAAACCGACGCGCGACCCAGGAGAAGAACCGGGAGTTGCTGCTGTCCGGACGAGTCTGCGTTGCAGGCACGGCAATCTCCGCAGTCTGGGCAAGGCCACTGGCAAGTGCAGCGGCGAACAGGCATTCCACCGTTTGCAGCGGCAGCTTGCAAGCGTTGGCCAGCGCCTGCGCGCGCCACGGACGTGCATGCAGGTGGGCGATGGCGAGCAACTGTGCTGGCGAGCTGGTCTCGGCACTCAGTTCCGGCCATTGGCGCAGCTGTAGCGCATGGCTGGGTTCTACCGCCGGCAGCGCGGGGCGCAGATGCTCGGGCAGGGCGAAATACAGCGCTTCGAATGAGATGCGTTGCGTCAGTGCGGCATCGGTTGTGTCCGGTGCGACCTGCCAACCGGGGCGATCCAGTGCGGCGACCAATTCGGACAACGGCAGGCCGGGCGCAAGTTGCACGCAGGCATTGGCCGGATCTACACGGACGTACAGCTGCGCGTGGCGTAGCAGCACTGCAGCGTTGCCGAATTCACCGCGGCAATGGCGAATCAGCAGCGCCGGCTCGGCGATCTGCACGTTATGCGGCGAGGACAGCAGCAGACGCAGGTGTTCGTTGAGTTCGCGCACGGTGGCGCCGTGCTTGATCCATGCGCCGGCGACCGGTGTCCGCGACACCACCAGCACGCGCATCGGCTGGCCTTGCAACGCCTGCCACGCGGCCAGGCCGTCGGCGCTTTCCAGGCCCAGCACCACCACGTCGGCCGCGTGTTGCGGCCACTCGCCCAATTGCACGTCGACGCGCTCTGCCAGCAGCAGCGAGCACGCCAGTTTCAGGCGCGTGGTGTGCAGCAGGTCCAGGCCGGCCGTGGCGACCCGCAGGGCGTGAATGGGTATGGTCATGACATGGCGCCGCATCGGCGCGTTGGAGTGCGACGCCTGCCGGTGCAGACCGGCAGGCCGGGCAGGCGACGCGTGTGCGCCGCCAGGTTTGCATCAACCGAAGTCGAGGGTCTTTTCGAACGCCTTGAGCTCGTGACGGGCCATCGCCAGATTGGCCTTGGCGCGGTCCAGCACGACGTACAAGAACAGCGTGCCGTTGCTCTCCAGCGGACGCAGCAGGTGGTACTGACGGGCCAGGGTGATCAGGATGTCTTCGATCGTGTCGTTCAGACCGAGCTGCTCGGCGATGCGACGCTTGGCGCGCACCACTTCGGTATTGCCGGCGGCGGCCAGTTCCAGATTGAGATCGGTGCCGCCGGTCATGCCCAGTGCCATGCCGCTGTCGCTATCGACCAGTGCGGCACCGACGAAGCCGGCGATTGAATGCAGGTGTTCCAGATTGAGTTGTGCCACGGGACGTCCTTACAAGCGGTGAGTAATGGGTGCGCGAAAGGCAAGCACGAACAATGCCAAGCCTCAGATCGCTGGTTGCGCCATGGCCTTGGCCAGACGGCCGGCGCAGTCGCGTGCGTTGAACAACAGTGCGGCGGCATTGAGCTGCGGGCCGCCAATTGCGGTGAGCGTCAGCGGCTTGTCGGCGCGAATGCGGATCAGCACCAGCTGGCCGCCACGGGTGCTGACGGTGGCGTAATCAGCCTCGCTCAGACTGGATTCGCGCGCCAGGGTCTCGCCCAGGGTCAGAAACGAATTGGCCATTGCCGCCAGACGGCGACCGTCCACATCCAGACTGGATTGCTCGGTAATGGCGCGCCCGTCGGCGGTGGACAGCATCAACAAACGGATGCCCGGCTCGCGCTCGATGGTCTGCGCGAACTCGCGGCCGATGTGCTGCAGATCGTACTGATGCGACGCCCGCGCGACCTCGCCCACGGCAGCCTTGACGACCTGGTTGACGGCGTTGTGCGGCATGAACTTCTCCCCCTGTACAAAAACGCGCTGCGCGATGAAAAAACCTGTCGAAGGCACTGATGACCCGCGCTGGCGGGCAGACAGTGACATCGGCATCTCCAGCCATGGTCTAACTGTGCGGTCAGGCAGGCGCATTCCGCAAAGCACAGATGCGCCACAAACTGCCCAACCACGTCACGTGAAGCAGCAATCAACCTCTCGACGCAGCTGACAAGCGAACGCGGCTGGTGGTCGGTAATGCTCCGGCCGAGATGGATCACGCTGACACCGCAGCCTTGCGCATGCCATCCGCACCTGCCCGACGCTTGCCCGCTACGGGGTATCGGCCGCTGTTCGGATTGCTGCAGTGGCAGATGCGATTGCGTGATTGGCGACGCAGGCCGCGCGCCGTGCTGCGCTGCCGCGCGTCAGTGCGCGGGCCGACGACTAGACTTCAGCGCTTTCTCGATGCTGGAGCAATGCATGGCGACGCAGTACCTGCCGGTTTCCCTGATTGGCGTTCCCACCGATATCGGCGCCGGCCACCGTGGCGCGCGGATGGGGCCGGAGGCGCTGCGCATCGCCGGCTTGCAGGAGGCCTTGATCGGCCGCGGGGTGGAGGTGCGCGACCTGGGCAATCTGGATGGCCCGCGCAATCCCTGGCTGGCCCCGCAGGCCGGCTACCGGCATCTGGACGAAGTGGTGGCCTGGAACCAGGCGCTGATGGATGCCAGCTATGCCGAACTATGCGCCGGGCGCATGCCGATCATGCTCGGCGGCGACCACTGCCTGGGCATCGGTTCGATCACGGCGGTGGCCAAGTACTGCCGCGAACAGGGGCGCCCGCTACGGGTGCTGTGGCTGGATGCGCATTCGGATTTCAATACCAGCGAGGTGACGCCATCGGGCAACGTGCACGGCATGCCGGTGGCCTGCCTGTGTGGGCTGGGCCCGCAGGCGCTGACCCATCTGGGCGGCAGCGCGCCGGCCCTGCTGCCCGAGCAGGTGCGGCAGATCGGCATCCGCTCGGTGGACCCGGAGGAGAAACGCCTGATCAAGCAGCACCGCATCGATGTCTACGACATGCGCTACATCGACGAGGCCGGCATGAAGCGCACCATGGAGACCGCCTTGCAGGGTATGAGCGCGGACACCCATTTACACGTGAGCTTCGATGTGGACTTTCTCGACCCCAGCATCGCGCCGGGCGTGGGCACCACCGTGCCCGGTGGTCCCAACTACCGCGAGGCGCAGCTGGTGATGGAGATGATTGCCGACACCGGCCGTATGGGGTCGCTGGACATCGTCGAACTCAATCCGGTGCTGGACAACCGCAACGCGACCGCCGAGCTGGCGGTGGATCTGGTGGAGAGCCTGTTCGGCAAGTCCACGCTGATGCGAGATTGATCGATTGCTGAACGCGGCACACCACGTTCACATCAAATCCACGGCCACGCAGTCAGATTTGGCGCCAAGCGCGGTGCGTTGGCACCGAATGCAGAACTGAGGAAGACCGATGAAGCGACTGCTGACACTGATGGTGCTAGGCCTGTTTTCGGCTGGCGTGATGACTGGCTGCAACACCATGGCCGGCGCCGGCAAGGACATGCAGGGCGCAGGTGAGAAGGTCGAAAAGAAGGCCGATAATTGCAGCGACGGTAAGTGCTGATTCCAGGTTTTGTCTGATCTTGTTGTTCGAATTGATTGATCTGCGGCACGTCGCCGTTTACCCACGAAGGAGTTTGTTATGAAGCGTGCAATTATGCTGCTGGTGCTGTCGGTGTTTTCGGTCGGTATGCTGGCGGGTTGCAACACCGTCGCAGGTGCCGGCAAGGACGTGCAGGGCGCTGGCGAGAAAGTGGAAGACGCTGCGCGCAAGTGATCTAGCGCTGCATGCTTAAAAGAACGGGCCGTAAGGCCCGTTTTTTTTCGCCATGTTTTCGGGAACTGCTGCGTTCGACGCGCCAGTTCTGCGTGTATCGACATGCACCGCGTGCAACGCACGCGTAAGCGACCGTTCAGTGCGGTGAGTCTGGGTTTGACAGCTTTTGATCTGCAGCGAACGCGTCCATCGGCAACCTGATGCCACGGTCAATCGCGGCCGCATCAAGCGGAGTCAACGCATGAACACTGACATCATTTCCGGTAAGTGGACCCAGCTCAAAGGCAAGGCGCAGGCCAAGTGGGGCGACCTGACCGACGACGATTTCAAGATCGCCGAAGGCAATGCCGAGTATCTGCAGGGCAAGCTTCAGGAGCGCTACGGGTGGGATCGCGATCGCGCCCAGACCGAAGTGCGCGCCTTCGAAAAGTCGCTGCGCGACGACACCTGAGCCATCCGCAAGGGCGCTCATGCGATGAAGTGAGCGACAGCTGCATACGACGGGCCGCCTGATGCGGCCCGTTTTGCGTCTGCGGGCAGGAATAACGCATGCAAAACCGGCGCGTCCATGCCCGGCGCACGGAACCGCTAAACTTGTGCGCTGACTTCCTGGCCTTCACGCAGATGACCACTCGCGTCCTTACCGGCATCACCACCTCCGGCACCCCGCACCTGGGCAATTACGTCGGTGCGATCCGCCCGGCGATCCAGGCCAGCGCCGGCGCCGATGCGGAGAGCTTTTATTTCCTGGCCGACCTGCACAGCTTGATCAAGGCGCAGGACCCGGCGCGGACGCAGCGCTCCACACTGGAAATCGCCGCCAGCTGGCTGGCCTGCGGGCTGGACCCGGAAACGGTGTGGTTCTATCGCCAGTCCGATGTGCCGGAGACCACCGAGCTGCTATGGCTGCTCACCTGCGTGGCCGGCAAGGGCATCCTCAACCGCGCGCATGCCTACAAGGCGGCGGTGGACAAGAACCGCGCCGAGGGCGAGGACGAGGATGCGGGCGTGAGCGCCGGCTTGTTCATGTACCCGGTGCTGATGGCGGCGGACATCCTCATCTTCAACGCGCACAAGGTGCCGGTGGGGCGCGACCAGATCCAGCATATCGAGATGGCGCGCGATTTCGCCCAGCGCTTCAACCATGTGTATGGCCGCGACTTTTTCACCCTGCCCGAGGCGGTGATCGACGAGCAGGTGTCCACGTTGCCGGGCCTGGACGGCCGCAAGATGAGCAAGAGCTACGGCAATACGATTCCGCTGTTTGCCCCGCGCGAGGAACTGCGCAAGCTGGTGTTCTCCATCCTCACCGATTCGCGCGCGCCCGGCGAAGCCAAGGACACGCAGGGTTCGGCGTTGTTCCAGCTGTATCAGGCCTTCGCCACGCCGCAGGAAACGGCTGCATTTGCCCAGGCCTTTGCCGATGGCATCGGCTGGGGCGATGCCAAGCAACAGCTGTTCGAGCGGATCGACCAGGAAATTACGCCGCTGCGCACGCGCTATGAGGCGCTGATGGCCGAGCCGGCCAAGATCGAGGCAATTCTGCGCGCCGGCGGTGCACGTCTGCGCGCGCGCTACGCCACGCCGTTTCTGGCCGAGCTGCGCGCTGCAGTGGGTCTGCGCGATCTCTCCAGCCAGGCCGCGACAACGTCCGTGGACGCGGATGAAAAAGTCGCACCGCCGGTGTTCAAGCAATATCGCGAGAGCGACGGGCAGTTCTACTTCAAGTTGAACGATGGCGCCGGTGCGTTGCTGCTGCAGAGCGATGGCTTCGCCTCACCGCGCGATGCGGGTCAGTTGATTGCACGCTTGAAACAGGCCGAGCAGGCCAGCGATCTGCAATTGCCGGGCGTGCATGCGCAGGTGGATGCGGGGGTGATTCTTGCGGCGATGCGTGTGTTGCGCGAGGGCTGATCGGCGCGCAGCAATGCATCGCGGCTGACGGCTGACGGCTGACGGCTGAAGGCTGACGGTACGAGGTGATCGCCTGGCCGCGCGATGTCGAATTCCGATAAGCGCAGCCTGACGGCAGCGCTGTCCAGGAGACTGATGTATCGCTGCCTGGAACTGCGAACACAGCCAGCGCAAAGCCCTTGCGCCTACACTGCGGTTTCCTGGGCAAGCATGGTGTGGGAATGACAGCGACAGCCGATTCCAGCATCCAGACCATCGATACCGGCTTTGGCGGTGTGCAGTTCGATGCGGCGTACCTGATCGTCGAGGCGCAACGTGGCGCCTTTGTCGATTGCGGTACCTCGCTGTCGGTGCCGCACATGTTGGCTGCGTTGCACTCCGCCGGGCTGACGCCTGCGCAGGTGGAGTGGTTGATCCTGACCCATGTGCATCTGGATCACGCTGGCGGCGCGGGTGCCTTGCTGCAGCACCTGCCCAATGCGCGCGTGCTGGTGCACCCGCGCGGCGCGCCGCACATGATCGATCCCACCCGGCTGATTGCCGGTGCCACCGCCGTGTATGGCGAGGCGGAAATGGCACGCAGTTATGGCGCCATCGTGCCGGTGCCCGCCGAGCGGGTGGTGGAAGCAGCCGATGGGCAGACCGTGATGTTGGGTGAGCGCGCGCTGCGCACGATGGATACGCCCGGGCACGCGCGGCATCATCTGTGTGTATGGGATGCTCGCAGCCGCAGCTGGTTCACTGGCGACACGTTCGGCTTGTCGTATCGCCAGCTCGATAGCGCGCAGGGCGCCTTCATCCTGCCGACTTCTTCGCCGGTGCAGTTCGAGCCGGAAGCGATGCTGCACTCCATCGCGCGGCTGATGGAGACCGCGCCGGCCGCGATGTATCTGACCCATTACGGGCGCGTCACATCGCCGGAGCCGTTGGCGCAGGCGTTGATCGAGCAGATCCATGCGATGACCGCCATTGCACTGAGCTGCGCACAGCGTGCGGACCGCCATCGCTGCATGGTGGCGGCGTTGAGTGAGCTGTATCTGGAGCGCGCCCGCCTGCACGGTTGTCGCCTGGACGATGCGAGCGTGGCGCAGCTGCTGGCCACCGATATCGAACTCAACGCGCAGGGATTGGCGTGCTGGCTGGATCGAGCAACGCGGACGAGTTAGCGCGCTTGGAGCGGCTGACAAAATCGCTTGAACGCTGTATCGGTGGCTGCAACGTGTTGGCCGCACTCGCCTTGGCTGACAAGTGGAGTGATGTCGGGAATGGCAGTGACGTTGCTCGCATCGAAAAGAGCCGATCAGACCGCGGCGCAACGCGCACTGCTCGCAACCATGCACCAAAACTTGGCTGGTCGAGGGCGCGGTGCCCTCACCGCCCGCGGGACACGCCGCAAGTACGTCCGTGTAGGCTCGGTGGCGGCATCCATGCCGCCACACGATCCCGCAATCGGTGAGGACACCGCACCATAAAGTTGGTCGGTGATTGGGTGAAGGCCTGCCTGTGATCGCGTTGCGTATTGGGTTGCGAAGCTGATCGCCACAGCGTTATCCGAACAACACACGTCATGCGTTGCTTGCAACCATGCGCACCGACCATCTCGACGGGTCCTTGCCCGCCTACCGTCGCGGGACCTTATGCGGCATGGATGCCGCGTAAGAGCCTACATGGACGTACTTGCGGCGTGTCCCGCGATGGTGGGCAGGCAAGGGCCCTGCAGCAAAACGGCAGATCAATCGCTCTGCAACTGCTCTATCCGCAGTGTCCAAATCACTTACACCATAAGCGGCATTTCGAATAGCAATGCACACCGACCATCTCGACTGGTCCTTGCCTGCCCACCGTCGCTGGACCTTACGCGGCATGGATGCCGCGTAAGAGCCTACACGGACGTACTTGCGGCGTGTCTCGCGATGGTGGGCGGGCAAGGGCCCTGCAGCCAAGCCGCAGCTCAGCCGCTCTGCCCACGACGCATCCGCACCGTGGGAAAAATGATGTGTGTGATCTGTTTCATCGGCGTCTGGCGCAATGAGACATTCTCGATAACGCTGCCTACGCGCTGGCTTCAATGAAAAACGCTTCCCGCGCTTTAGCAAGGCATGCAGTCCATGCGATCGAATGCATTCTCGTGTCATGGTGCTCCGGTGTCGGCCGCACGCTTGTAAACTGTGTGTCATCTATCTGTTGCAAGGCCACGCCGTGAATCCGATGCGCATCCTGTTGTTGTCCGCCTGCCTGTTTGTGGGAGGCGTGGCGCAGGCCGCCAACGATCTGCCCGGCGGCGGAATCGATGCCGAGGCGTTGTCGCGGCATGTGCGTCTGCTGGCATCGGATGAATTCGAAGGGCGCGCGCCGGCCAGTGCCGGTGAGCAGCGCACGGTGGATTACCTGGTCGAGCAGTTCAAGACGGCAGGCCTGCAGCCGGGCGGCGAGCAGGGCGGTTGGACCCAGGCAGTACCGTTGGTACGCGCGCAGGTGGATGGCCCGGTGCGCGCCAGCCTGCGCGTCGGCGGCAAGACCCAGACCCTGGTCAATGGCACCGATGTGACCTTGCAGAGTCTGCGCCCGCTGGATGCGGTGGCCTTGAAGAATGCACCGCTGGTGTTCGTCGGCTACGGCATCAGCGCGCCGGAGCGGCACTGGGACGACTACAAAGGCGTGGACCTGCGCGGCAAGATCGCGGTGGTGCTGATCAACGATGCCGATTTCGAAGCGCCGCAGCCGGGTGCATTCGATGGCAAGGCGGTGACCTACTACGGCCGCTGGACCTACAAGTACGAAGAGGCCGCACGCCGCGGCGCTGCCGGTGTGTTGATCGTGCACGAGACCGCGCCGGCCGCGTACGGCTGGGCGACGGTGCAGAGTTCCGGCTTGTCGCCGTTGTTCGATATCGAACGCAGCGATGCCGATGCGAAGGCGCAGCATGTGCCGGTGCGCGGATGGATGCAGCAGGCGTTGGCGGTGTCGCTGTTCCAGCGCGCCGGGCTGGATTTTGCGCAGGCCAAGCAGCGTGCGCAGCAGCGCGATTTCGCGCCGATCGTGTTGGGCGATGCCAAGCTGTCAGTGGACTTCAAGCTCAAGCGCGAGCGCGTGGTCACCCATAACGTGGTGGCCAAGCTCACCGGCAGCCAGCATCCGGACGAAACGGTGATCTTCTCCGCGCACTGGGATGCCTTCGGTGTGGGCAAGGCCGATGCCGGCGGCGATACCGTGCGTCGTGGCGCAGTGGACAACGCTACCGGCGTTGCCAGCGTGCTGGAACTGGCGCGCGTGTTCGCAGCCGGCCCCCAGCCGCAGCGCACGTTGTATTTCATCGCATTGACGGCAGAAGAAAAGGGCCTGCTCGGCGCCAACTATTACGCCGCGCATCCGCTGGCGCCGTTGGACAAGACCGTGGCGGTGCTCAACATGGAGATGTTCAGCCCGGATGGCCTCACCCGCGATATCGCCTCGTGGGGACGTGGACGCGTCTCGCTGGAAGGCGAATTGGAGCAGGCCGCCAAGGCGCGCGGGCGCAGCTATTCGCCGGATCCGAATCTGGAAGCGGGTTTCTTCTACCGCGCCGACCATTTCGCGTTCGCACGCATGGGTGTGCCGGCGATTACTGCAGGCCCCGGTCTGGACATGCTCGAAGGCGGTGTGGCGGCCGGCAAGGCGCTGCGCGATAAATACTTTGCCGAGTGCTATCACCAGCCCTGCGATCGCTGGACCCCGCAATGGGATGCCAGCGGCCATGCGGCCGACACCACGCTGGTCTACGACGTGGGCGTGGCGCTGGCCAACGGCCGGCAGTGGCCGAGCTGGCAGGACGGCTCGGAGTTCAAGGCAATCCGTGCCAAGAGCGATGCGGCGCGCAAGTAAGCGCGCAATGGTGAGGGCATCGCGCCCTCGACCAACCGGGCGACATTCGACTGCCCGGCGCTGTGGTCAACGCTCAGGTATTAATGGTTGCCGATGGACCTGCTCTAAGAGCGGCTAACAAGCCGTAGTGAGCAGTCGTCAGGTGGGTGCCGACGGCGCGCTCAGAACCGAGTGTACGAGTGGTACATGCCGCACCGAGCACCGGCCGCGCCCGCCTGGCGGTGAGCGCAGTCGTTTATTAGCCGCGCTAAGGCTTGCCAGGATTGCGCTGCGCGTTGCCCGCCGCAGCCTTGGCGCGCGCGCCGCCGCAGGGATAGCGTTTGGCCAGCGCCTGGACGATCAAGTCAGGCGCTGCTTGGTCCTGGCGCGCGTCGGGCAGCGCGCCGATATCGGCGATGATCGCCTGCAGATCCGGTGTGCCTGCCTTGCCTGCCGGCATGCACCACTGCTTGCGGTAACTGGCGCTGGCGACGCCGAGCAGGTAAGCGCCGGCGCGGCTGGCCGAGACCAGAACCTTGAATTCGAGCTGCGCTGGCGCGTCGATTTCCGGCGCCAGCGATCCGTCCAGCCCGGCCTCGATCAGCTTGCGCCCGCTGAGTTCCCATGGCTCGGGTGCGCGTGCCGATGCCGTGGTGGAAAGCGTGGTCAGGGCGGCCAGGGCCAGCCAGGGAAGGCGAAGCTGCATGTGCACTCTCGGATGCGGATTGGCTCGCACCATACCGCGATAGGCGGCCGCTGGCTGCGTGCGGCGTCGGCTTGGGCATGTGCTCTAGAATTGAAGCTTCCGCTGCACTTGGCCCTGTTCCGATGTCTTCCTCTCACGACGCTGCCGCGCCTGCGCGCAGCGGGCTGGTCGCTCTCGCGTTGTTGCTGGTCTACGTGGTCTGGGGCTCGACCTATCTGGCGATCCGGTTTGCGCTGGAAGGTGGCGCGTTGCCGCTGACCATGGTGTCCGGTACGCGCTTCATCGTGGCCGGCACGGTGCTGTATGCGGTACTGCGCTGGCGTGGTGTGGCCGCGCCGACGCGTGCGCAATGGAAGAACGTGGCCTTGATGGGTGCGGCCTTGTTGCTGCTGGGCAACGGCATGGTGGTCTTGGCCGAGCGCAGCGTGTCGTCCGGCCTGGCCGCCACGTCGGTGGCATCGGTGCCGTTGTGGATGGCGTTGTTCGGCGCGTTGCGTGGGCAGCATGCCAGCCGTGGCGAATGGCTGGGCATCGTGATCGGCTTCCTCGGTGTGGTCTGGCTCAACGCCGGCAGCAGCCTGACCGCGACGCCTGGGGGATTGGTGTTGTTGCTGATCGCGCCGATCGGCTGGGCGTTCGGTTCGGTGTGGTCGCGCGGGCGCGATCTGCCCTCGCCGTTCATGACTGCCGCCGGGCAGATGCTGTGCGGCGGCGTGCTGTTGGTGAGCACCGGCCTGCTGATCGGCGAGCGTCCCCACAGCTTGCCGACACCGCAGGGACTGCTGGCGGTGGCGTACCTGTGCGTGTTCGGCTCGATTGTGGCATTCACCGCCTACGTGTGGCTGCTGCATCACGTGCGCCCGGCGTTGGCCGGCAGCTACGCCTACGTCAATCCGGTGATTGCAGTGGGGTTGGGCGCCTGGCTCGGGCATGAGCGTTTCAGCGCGCACGATATCGGTGCGATGGCGGTGATTCTGGCGGGCGTATTGGTGGTGACCTTGGCCAAGGCGCGGCGATGAGTGCGGTCTCGCCGATCGAGGCGCGTCGCGGGCTGTTGATCACCGCATCGACCTTCGTGATCTGGGGCCTGGTGCCGCTGTACTGGCATATGCTCAAGGCGGTGCCGTCGCTGCAGATCATTGCGCACCGCATCGTCTGGAGCACGGTGCTGGTGGTGGCGTGGTTGCTGGCGACATCGGGCCTGCGTTGGTGGCGCGCCATCGCCGCGCAGCCGCGCGCGTTGTGGATGCTGGCCGGCAGCAGCGTGGCGATCGCGTTCAATTGGGGCCTGTACATTTGGGCGATCAACGCCGGGCATGTGATCGAGGCCAGCCTGGGCTACTTCATCAATCCGTTGCTGAGCGTGTTGCTGGGCGTGCTGGTGCTCAAGGAACGCCTGCAGCGCATCCAGTGGGTGGCGGTGGTGTGCGCCACACTGGGCGTGTTGTGGTTGACCATCGATGCCGGTGCGCCGCCGTGGATCGCCTTAGGGCTGGCGTTTTCGTTCGGTGCCTACGGCTTGCTGCGCAAGTTGGTGGCGGTGGATCCGGTGGCCGGGCTGGGCGTGGAAAGCGTGTATCTGTTCGTGCCGGCGCTGCTGCTGGCCGGCTGGGGCGAGCAGGGCCATGGCGGCGCCTTCCTGAGCGGCTGGGAGTTGCGGACCGATTTGTTGCTGATCTTCGGCGGCGTGGTAACGGCGGTGCCGCTGATCGGGTTTGCGTATGGCGTGCGGCGGATTCCGCTGTCGCTGGTGGGCATCCTGCAATACATCGGGCCGAGCCTGCAGTTGCTGCTGGGCGTGTGGTTCTTCCACGAGCCGTTCGATCAGGGGCGTGTGATTGGGTTTGCCGCGATCTGGGTCGGGCTGCTGTTGTTCGTTGGCGACAGCGTGTGGCGTTCGCGGCGGCCGGCTGTGGTGGTTCCCTAAGCATCGGTCGTGCGCGCTCCGGCAGCCTGCCGTTGTACGGCTCCCGTCTGGATGCAGGTGACTGCCAGACCACTGCGCTCAGCGCCGTGCGGGCGCAGTCGCTGCTCGACATCGGCATGTCATTTGTAAACGCCGGTCAGGAGCGTGCGGTCCGCTCCCATTGAGGACCGCGCGCGACGTTTTGTCGGCCGCTCTCAGCCGCGCGGCGCCACTGCCGGTGTCGCCACTGCGAGCGTGGAGGTCGGCAGTGCCTGTGGTGCGGGACAGTGGCTTGGGTCCTGTTGGGTTTGCGCCAGCCATTGATCGATCGGCCCGCCGAGCAGGTCCAGCCGCAGTGGCAGGCTCAGATGGTTTTCGCCGGGCAATTCGACGTAGTGCGCGCGCGGGCTGGCCAGCGCCAGCGCACGCCCGTGTGCGACCGGGATGTGTTGATCGGCATCGCCGTGCAACAGCAGCACGCAGCTGCGGGTGTCGGCCAGGGCGTGCGCGACATCGACGTGGTCCAGATCCAGCTGGAGTTGGCTGTCGGCGGCGGCGATCACCGCATCGATATTCTGGTCGGCATAGCGCCAACGTGCATAGGCGGCCACCGCCTGCCCGCGCCAGCCGTTCGGTTGGCTGGTGAGCAGGTGCGGCACCATGTCGCGGATGCCACGCCCGGCATTGGCGAAGGATTCCATCGCCACCACACCGGCGACGCGCGGCCCAAGTTTGTCGGCGGTGAACAGCGCGGTGGCAGCGCCATAGGAAATGCCGAACAGATACAGCGGGCCGCGGATTTCGCCGCGCGGCTGCAGCGCATCGAGCACATCGATCACGTCATCGGATTCGCGTGTGCCGTAACCGGATGGGCCACCGCCGGAATGGCCGTGATTGCGCAGGTCGATGGTGATCACCCGGTAGCCGGCCTGCGCCAATTCCAGCGACCATGGCAGCAGCGAATCGCCATCCATCATCCAGCCGTGCAGCAGCACCACAGTACCGCGCGGCGTCGGCGGGGTGGCGGTGGGAACCTTGAAGCTGAAATCGACATCCAGCACATGTGCCGGATCGTTGCGCTGGCCCAGATAGCGGTACTGCATGGCGTACTGGCCGGGATCGATGGCGCGCCAGAAGATCGGTACCTGATCGCGCGTCACCACATGCCCGCTGCGGTTGGGCACGGTGGCGATGGTGGCGGCGATGCGCTCCTCGTCCAGCAACGGCGATACGCCACCGGGCGCAACCAGGCGCTCGCTGAGCGAGGTCGAGGACGAAGAACAACCGGCCAGCCACAGGCAGGCGCAGGCCAGCAGAATCAGGCGCATCATGGCGAGAGATCGATGGATGAAACGGCCGAGCAGGCTACGGCCTGCCCGACCCGCGCATCTACCGCATTGCAGTGACAAAACGATGACAGCCTGCAATGTGTTCAGCCGCGGCACCCGCGCTCAGCTGCCTTGGCTGCAACAAATCCCGAATCCCGCCTCCCAAATCCCAGCGGACCAACAGCCCGCCTTACACCTCACGCAACGCTGTGGTAATCGGTAACCGCGCCGCGCGCAACGCCGGGAACAGCCCGCCGACCAGGCCAATGCCCAGCGCCCATTTCAGCCCGCTCCACAACAGCTCCGGCGAGACCTTGAACTGGAACACGATCTGGCTGAAGTTGTTGCCCAGCGTGGACACGCTATAGCCGTTGAACACCGCCCAGGCGATCAAGCCACCGAGCAGGCCGCCCAGCAGCGCCAGCAACATGGTTTCCAGCATCAGCGCCATGATCACCGGCGTGCCGCGAAAACCGATCGCACGCATGGTGGCGATCTCGCGCGCCCGCGTGGCCACCGCCGCATACATGGTGTTGAGCGCGCCGAACACCGCGCCCACCGCCATGATCGTGCCGATCACCGTGCCCAGGATGCTGATCAACCTGTTCAAGCCGCCGCCCTGCTTGCCGTAGTACGCGCGGGTGGTTTCCACATCCAGCTTGAGCCGCGGGTCGGCGGCCATGGCGGTCTTGAACTGGCTAAATCCAGCCTTGCCCGCAGTGCGGACGCTGATCGACTGATAGGCGCTGCGGTTGTAGGTGGTGGCGAGCGTCTGCGCATCGGTCCACAGCTCCGAATCGTGCGCATCGCCGGAGGCGAACACGCCGACCACGGTCCATTGCTGGCTGCCGAGGGTGAGCGTCTTGCCCAGTTCCAGCCCGCGAAACTGATTCAACGCGCCCTTGCCGACCACGATCTCGCGCAGGCCGGTGGTGAAGCGCCGGCCCTGCACGAGCTTGACCTTGTCATGCACCGCCCAGGCCTGTTCGCCCACGCCACGCACTTGCGCGTTGACGTCAGTGCCATCGGACTTGGAGGCGATGTTGACCACTTGCGAGAGTTCCGGCGACAACAGCGGGCGGCCTTTGGCATCGGCAGCGATGCCGGGCAGGCTGCTGATCAGCGGCACCAGGTTGCGGGTGATGACCGAGTTGGTTTCCGCCTGCGAGCCGCCGCGCAACACAATGGCAGTGGTGTCGTCGCCGGTGTTGTTGAGCGTGGCCTGAAAGCCCTGGCCCATCGCCAGCATCGCCACCAGCACGCCGACCACGCCGGCAATGCCGACCACGATCACCGAGCTGGCACCCCAGCGTTGCGGCAAGGTAGCGATGCCGATACGCGCGGCGGCCAACGACAGCCGGCCGCTGCGTGTGGCCACCAGCCACACCGCCAGCACGACGGCGAGCACCAGCACGCCGATCCACGGCAGCGCGATCCACACGCCCAGCCCGACGGCCAGCAACACGACCGACACCAGATTGACGAGACGGTTCTTCCATTTGGTTTGCATGTGCATGCTCCTGTCAGCGGCCGGCGAGGGCATCAACGATCTTCAAGCGCTGCGCGCGTAATGCCGGCAGCACACCCACCACGATGCCGATGCCGGCCATCAGCCCCAGCCCGACCAACCAGGTCTGCAGCGGCACGCTCTGTACCGGCATCACCCCGCCGCTGCGTGCGGCCACCGCCGGGATCACCAGCGCTGCCAGGCCCATGCCGATCAACCCGCCCAGCCCGATCAACAGCACCGATTCGACCATCACCAGACTCAACACGGTGCGGTCCTGAAAGCCCAGCGTCTTGAGCGTGGCCAATTCCGGAATGCGCTCGCGCACCGCCTGCGCCATGGTGTTGCCGGTCAGCAGCAACAAGGTGAAAAACACCGCCGCCATGATCGAAGTGACGATCAACCCGATATCGGCGAACTGTTTGAGGAAGGCCTGCTGGAAGGCCGATTCGGTCTGCGACTTGGTTTCGTGATCGGAGTTGGCCGACAACGCATCGATCGCCTGCGCCACGCGCGAGGCCTGGTCGGCATTGCGCAGCGTCACCGTGTACCAGCTAACCTTGCTCTTGATGTAGTCGTTGGACTCGTCGAAGTATTTCCAGTTCATCATCAACTGGCGTTCCTGATTGGCTGCCACCGTGCGGTCTTTCATGCGAAAGATGCCGACCAGTTGCAGCGGCCAATCGTTGCTGCCACCGCGCGGAAAGATGGTGGCCTGCAACGGGATGGTGTCGCCGATCTTCCAGCCATTGGCCTTGGCCAGGCTCTCTCCGACGATGGCGCCGGTGCGCGTGGTCTGGAAAGCCTTGAGCTGGTCCTTGGGCAGCTCGTATTCGCTGTAGACGTCGAAGAAGTTGGGCGCCACCGAGAAGTTGGGGAAGAAGTTCTTCGGGTCGCGATAGATACCGCCGAACCACATCGCCGAGGTCACATCGCGCACGCCCGGCACGCTGCGGATCTGCGATTCCAGGCTGATCGGCAGCGATTGGGTGATCGACAAACGCGAAGCGACCACCAGCCGGTCCACGCCGCTGACGTTGCCGCCGGAGGTGAAGGCCACGCGCACCGAATCGAGCATGCCGAACAATAAAAATGCCGCCACCACCGACAACAGCGTCAACAAGGTGCGGGTCTTGCTGCGGAACAACTGCGCCCAGACCAACGAGAGATACTTCATGGCATCACTCCTTTAGAGCACAAGCGGCGCGTCGGCCAGCTCGCCCTTGTCCAAATGGATGGTATGGGTGGCGTATTCGGCGGCCTTGGGGTCGTGGGTGACCATCACGATGGTCTTGCCGTGTTCGCGATTGAGTTCCTGCAGCAGGCGCAGAATTTCTTCGGCGTTGTGGCGATCCAGATCGCCGGTGGGTTCGTCGCAGATCAAGAAAGTCGGGTCGGACACGATCGCGCGCGCGATCGCCACGCGTTGCTGCTGGCCGCCGGATAACTCGCTGGGTTTGTGGGTGCGGCGTTCCTGCAGGCCGACCAGGGTCAGTGCGATTTCCGCATTGCGTTTGCGTTGCGCAGCATTGAGCGAGGTGAGCAGCAACGGCAGCTCCACGTTCTTCTGCGCGGTGAGCATCGGCATCAGGTTGTAGAACTGGAACACGAAGCCGACGTGGTGACTGCGCCAGGTCGCGAGCTGGCCGCCACTCATGCGATCGATGCGCTCGCCTTGAATCTCGATCTCGCCACCGCTGGGGCTGTCCAGGCCACCAATCAGATTGAGCAAGGTGGTCTTGCCCGAACCGGACGGACCCATCAATGCGACGAAGTCGCCGTTGGCAATGTCCAGGTCGATGCCGTGCAACACCTGCACCTGCTCGGGGCCGCGTTGGTAGGTCTTGGTGATGTTGCGCAAGCTGACGAGAGCGGTCATGGCGACTCCTGGCGGTGCAATGGGAAGAGTGAGGGCGGTGCGGCATGGCGACTGCGATTGCGATTGCATTGAAGCGGCAAGGCGAGATGCGATGACTGTGGCGTTGCAGGGCAGTGCAGCGCCGTGCAACGAAAGACGCGAATGCCGGGCGAAGCGCTCGATTGCGCCTGGCGGCGACGCCCGAGCGTTTTATTTCTGCAATGAGCGATAACGAGGTTCGATGCGGATCAAGATCAACATCGCGTTCTTTGGTGCGTGTTCACTGCGCTTTGTTCAACTGCAGCGCCATCCAGGCGCAACGACGTGCGTATCGAATGGCCGCCAACGCGGGCACCGCGCTCCCCTGAGCGGCGTCGCTACCCACGTTTTACCGCAGTGGTCGTTGCCGTTACTCGGCAGCGTCCGGTTCTGCTTCCGCCACCGTGTCGCCGTCCTTCAGGCTCTGCGGCGGATCCAGCACCACGCTGTCGCCTGCGCTCAGGCCGGATAACACCTGGCGGTCCTCGCCCATCACCATGCCGGGAGTGACCGTCTGCGCGCTGACGGTGTTGCGCTCGCCAACCACGAACGCCACCGTGCGCGTGTCGCGTTCGACCAGCGCGGCCGCCGGCACGCGTACGCCCTGCGGCTTGCTGGCTTGCTGCGGTTTGGCCTGTTCGAGAAAGCTCACCCGCACGCCCATCTCCGGCACGATGCGCGGGTCCTTGACCTTGAACGCCACGCGCACTTTCACCGTGGCCTTGCCGCGGTCGGCGGTGGGAATGATGGCGATCACTTCGCCGGGAATCTTCCATTCCGGGTAGGCGTTGAGCACCGCTTCCACCGGCATCTTCGGCTGCACGCGGCCGATGTAGGACTCGCCGACTTCCACCTCGATCTCCAGCGATTCCATATCCACGATGGTGCCGATGCCGGTGCGGGTGAAGCCGCCGCCGGCCGACAACGGCGAGACGATTTCGCCGGGTTGCGCAGCCTTGGCGGTAACCACGCCGGCAAACGGTGCACGCACCACGTTGAAGTCCGAGCGGATCGCCGAGATTGCCAGCTGGTCGGAGGCCACGCGCACATTGCGCTGTGCGTTCTGCAGCTGTGCGCGCAAGGCGTCGCGTTGTGCGGTGGCCTGCTCGTACTGCGAGCGTGAGACCAGTTGCGCGCCGACCAGCGATTGCAGCCGCGTGGCATCGGCATTGGCCACCGCCAGTTGCGCCTGCATGTTGTCGACCTGGCTGCGTGCGGCAGACAGTTGCGATGCGGACAGCGTGCGCTGCGCTTCGGCATCCAGCGGGTCGAGCGTGGCCATCACCTGGCCTTGTTCGACCCGCATGCCTTCTTCGATCATCACCTCGCGCACCTTGCCGGTGACCTGCGCCGACACCGTGGCCATGCGCCGCGCCACCACGTAGCCCGACGCATCCAGCACCGAGGCGCTGCTGCTGCCGGCGCTGATCGCCACCACCTGCGCGGTCTGCACTTTCGCCACCGGGCGACGGGTGAACCACCACGCCGCAGTTGCCAACAGGATCACGATGACAACGGCGGCGATGATCCAGCCACCGCGCCGTGCAGGCTCAGGGGCGGCAGGACGCTGGCGGTCGATGCGGAGTTGCTTGAGTAGATCGGCGGAAGTATTCATCGATGACCAGGACGGGATGCTGCGCAAAATGTGACCGGCCGCAGGCGGCGCCGCAAGCTGCCGGAAGTCACCAACACAGCTGCGGCGACGAACGGTCGTGCGATCCAACGCTACTGCAAGGTGCTGCGCAGCATGCGACCACGGCGGCGTCGGCCACCAGTGACAGCTGTCACCTGCACGCCATGACAGCGGCGACTGGCCGCGCTCGTAGCGCTGGGCCACGCTGCGCCATCGTCATGACTGCCGGAATCGCCATGCTCTGCGTCCACCTGCACTGCCTGTGCGTGCCGCTCGCTGTTTCAAGGGATTGCCACGTACCTACGCAATCGGGCGCTGCAGATGCATGAGACCGCTCGCCCGCAGCGGCCAGCTGCGTCGCCTCACGCGGCGGGCCCGGCAGTGGCAGAATCCGATCACTCACAGGGACCCATCCCGATGCGCTTATGGCTTCCCGGCTGGCTTCGCCCCGCCGCCAATTCGCAGGTTGCCGCGCGGCTGGCGCAAGGCCAGTCGCCGTGGATGGATGGTGTGCACCTGCTGTGGTCGAGCTGGGTGTTTGTGGTGCCGGTGTTTTCCTCGCGCGGGTACGACAGCACCTGGCTGCTGTGCACGCTGCTGTCGTATCCGGTGTTCCTGCTGCTGTACGCACGCATGTTGCTGGCGCCGCGCGGCACCCTGTATCGCTATGCCTGGGCGATGGGTGTGCTCAGTGCCGCGTTGCTGCCGGTGTATCCCTCGGGCATCAGCTATTTCGTGTTCGCCTGCCTGAGCCTGCGCGCATCCACGCGGCATGCGGTGTGGCGACACTTCGCGATGCTGGTGGTGATGAACGCGCTGTACCTGGGTTGGGCGCACTGGCTGGGGATGCGCCTGCAGTCGCTGGTGTGGTTGCCGGTGTCGGTGCTGGGCATGGCTGCGGTTGGGGCTGTCTACAGCATCAACGAACGCAAGGACGCGTTGCTAAGGCTTTCGCAGGACGAAGTACGTCGATTGGCCGCCACCGCCGAGCGCGAGCGCATCGGGCGCGACCTGCACGATCTGCTCGGCCACACCTTGTCGTTGGTGGCGCTCAAGTCCGATCTGGCCGCGCGCCTGATCGAACGCGACCCGCAGGCCGCGCGTAGCGAGATCGATGCAGTGGCGCAGATTTCGCGCGATGCCTTGGCGCAGGTGCGGCGTGCGGTCACCGGCATCCGCGCCGCCGGGCTGGTGGCCGAGCTGGCATCGGCGCGTGTGTTGCTGGAGATGGACGGCATCGTGCTGGAACACCAGCTGGAAACGCTGGCATTGCCGCCCGAACATGAGACCGCACTGGCCCTGGTGGTGCGCGAAGCGGCCACAAACGTGCAACGGCATGCGCAGGCCAGACGTGTGCGCGTGAGCTTGCGCACGCAGGGCGAACACGCGCTGCTTGAAATCACCGATGACGGGCGCGGTGGTGTGATCGTGCCCGGCAATGGCCTGGACGGCATGCGCACGCGTCTGCACGGCCTGGGCGGTGCGCTGGAGGTTGAAGCGCTGCCGCGCGGCATGCGCCTGCGCGCCAGCGTGCCATTGCCGCGGCCGACACTGGCGACGGCGCAGCCGCCATTGCCGGTCCCGTTGATGCCGCAGTCGCGCTGATCGCACCTGCGCTGACTGCACCTCACTCAATGCACGGCATGCGCCACGGCTGCTATCGTGCGCCACCA
Organism: Xanthomonas sp. NCPPB 2933; assembly: GCF_056725225.1. Lineage (NCBI taxonomy): Bacteria > Pseudomonadati > Pseudomonadota > Gammaproteobacteria > Lysobacterales > Lysobacteraceae > Xanthomonas > Xanthomonas sp. NCPPB 2933. The sequence goes on along the minus strand of NZ_CM161518.1, from coordinate 4,968,366 downwards.
TTGTCTGCATGCGAGCGCGCGCGATGATCCGGGTGTTGTTGGCCGAAGACCAAGCGCTGCTGCGTGGCGCATTGGTCGCCTTGCTGGGACTGGAAGACGATATCGAGGTGGTCGGCAGCGCAGGCGATGGCGAAAGTGCCTGGCGCGAACTGCAACGCCTGCAACCGGATGTATTGATCACCGATATCGAAATGCCCGGTCTGACCGGCCTGGAGCTGGCCCAGCGCATCCAGCGCCAGGCGCTGCCGGTGCGGGTGATGATCGTCACCACCTTCGCCCGCCCCGGGTTTTTGCGCCGCGCGCTGGATGCCGGCGTCGCCGCGTATCTGCTCAAGGATGCGCCAGCCGAACAACTGGTCAGCGCGCTGCGTCAGGTGCAACGCGGCGGGCGAGTGATCGACCCGCAACTGGCAGTGGACGCGTGGGTGGAAGCCGACCCCTTGAGCGAACGCGAGCGCACCGTGTTGCGGTTGGCTGGCGAAGGCCGCTCGGCTAGCGAGATCGCGCAGCAGCTGCAGTTGTCGCATGGCACGGTGCGCAACTACCTGTCCGAATGCATCGGCAAACTGGGGGTCGCCAATCGTATCGAAGCGTATCGGTTGGCGCGGCAGAAGGGCTGGCTGTGAAGCATTGACGCAGACACAGACACAGACGCAGACGCGTTGCGGTGCCAGCGAGCGCAACCCTGGATGGCGTTGACCGTGCAATGCCACGCATCAGTCGTGTACTGCCGCAGCGGGCAGCTTTCCAAACCGTGCCCAAGTGCGGCTAAACAACACGACTGCGCTCACTACCAGGCGGGTGCAGCAGATGCCAGGTACAGCATGCACCGCTGGCGCGCCTCGGTTCTGATTACGCAGTCAGCAGAGTCCGCAGTCCGCAGACAACATACTCGCCGCGATTTGTCAGCCACTCTAAAAAAGCATGCCGCACGCACGCAGGTACACTGCCGAACGAGTGATCATCGCGAGCGAACTGCATGAAATATCTGTGGCTGTTGGGTCTGCTAGTTGCCTGCACATTCAATGCATCCGCCGAGCAATTCAAGATATTGGTGGCGGCCATTCCCAACCAGTATCACCACGACTATATCCCGGTAGCCAAGCCGCAGTTCGAGGCGATGGCGCGCAAGCACTATGTCGAGCTGGTGTGGGCGTGGAATGCCAAGGCCTTCGATGGCGATCTGTCGCAATACGCGGCGATCGTGCTGCTCAATACACCGGCCACCGATCTGGATCCCACCCAGCGCGCGAACTTCCAGAAGTACGTGCGCAACGGCGGCGGCGTGGTCGCGGTGCACAAGGCGTTTGCCATCAAGCGCGGCGAGTGGGAGTGGTACGACCATCTGATCGGCCGCTCGTTCCGCACCCATCCGTATATGCAGACGGCGATGGTGGATGTGGTGGATGCCAACTTCCCGGCCACTGCCGGCCTGCCCAAACGATGGGTGTGGACCGACGAATGGTACGAATACGATGCGCCGTACAGCGATGACCTGGTCACTCTGTTGACGGTGGACGAGACGAGCTACGACCCCACGCTGATCTGGCCTGGGCAGGTCGCCAAGGGTATGGGCAAACAGCATCCGGTGGCGTGGTATCACCATTTCGAAGGCGGCCGCGTATTCGCCACCGCGCTCGGCCATTTGGCCGAGGCGTATAACGACCCGCGCTATTTAGATCATCTTTACGGCGGGATTTACTGGGCCGCGACTGGCAAAGGCATCGATGCATTTACGCCAGCGGCTGAAACAAAGCGCCAGCGTTAAGCATTAGCCCCTCTCCCCTCGGGAGAGGGGTTGGGGTGAGGGTACGGGGCAAAGCCACTTGGCGAGTGGGATTACGAGGCTTCGCCCGTACCCTCATCCGCCCCTGCGGGGCACCTTCTCCCGGTGGGAGAAGGGACTAAGCCGCTTTGTGCGTGGCATGGATCACCCTCAAGGCTAGAGGCAATCAAGCCCCTCTCCCGCCGGGAGAGGGGTTGGGGTGAGGGTACGTCGCAGTGAAGTTACGCTGTGCAACACGTCTTCAACCACGCACCCACTCATCAACGCGCAGACCGCTCCCCTCGCGCCATGCTGGAAAACACACCATCCCGGCGCACCCACGCATGAAACAGCGCCGCGCTCAGATGCCCCAGCACGGTGGCAAACAACAGATACGCCAACCAGCCATGCGCGCTACGCAGCCAGGCGTACAACGCAGGATCGTGCGGTGCGATCGGCGGCAATTGCGCGCCAGGCCACAGCACGATCGGATACGCGCCGGCCGACAACATCGCCCAGCCGATCAGCGGCATGCCGAGCATCAACGCATACAGCACCCAGTGCGAGGCGATCGCAGCAGCTTTTTGCCACGCCGGCAGATCGGCCGGCAACGGCGGCGGGCGGTTGCGCAGGCGGTTGATCAATCGCAGCACCGCAAGAATCAGGATCGCGATGCCCAGCGGACGATGCAGATCGATCAACCACGGCCGCTGCGTCACCGAGGCCACCATGCCCACGCCGACGAACAGCATGGTCAGGATCATCGCGGCCATCAGCCAATGCAGCACGCGTGCGGGCAGATTGAAGTGGGTGCGGCTGCTCATGGGTGGGCTCCCTGACCGGTGGCGGCGGCGCCTTGGCCGTTGGCGATTTCATGCTCGCGTCGATTGAACGATTGCGAATACACCGACGAACGCGCCGCCAGGATCGGGTCGTTCGAGCCGGCGATGCCCTTGGGCAGAATCAGCGGGTCGTAGTTGAGATCGCGGCACGGGCCGCTGGCCTGCGGCTCGGCATGATCGATCGAGACGGTACCGGCCACGATCTGCTTGCGGCCTTCCGGCCATGGTTGCGATGGATCGTCCACTGCATCGCCCGGTTCGGCGATGGTCAGCACCATGTCCCAACGCAACGGTCCCTGCGCCAGACGCTGATCGAGATCGGTGGCGAGAAAATCACCATCGGCCCTGGCACGCTGCTCGGCACTCAATTCCTTGAACGGCGTATGCGGACGCATCGACCAGCGGATGTAACGCTCGCGTCCATCGGCGGCAATCGCGCGGAACGCATTCACTCCGTTGTACTGCGTGTTGGCCCAGCTGTTGGACCACGGCGCGGTCTTGGCCCAGTGCTGGAACTTGGCCGCTTCCGGATACTGCTTGCCGAACGCGGCCAGCTTGGCCGGATCGGGTTTGCCGGTGGCCGGGTCCGGCTTGGAGGCCACATTGAGCGCTTGAAAACCCGCTGGCGTGGCCACCACGAAGAACGGAAAACTGTTCATTGCGGTGCGCCATTCCTGCCCGTCGTCGCTGCGCAACAGCAACGCCATGCTGCGTACGCGCGCGGCGCCATCGGCGCCATGCGGGTCGCCGCCGCCGATCGACATGCGCCCGAGCACCGGCGTGCTGTCCTGGCTGAAGATGCGTGCCGACGACAGCCAGGTCGCCTTGCCGCTGGCCTTGAATTCTCCGCTCACACACACGCCTTTGGTGTGCGCGCGGCGAAAGCCCGGATGCGGCGGCCCGCTGGATTCGATGGTGTCGGTCATGCGCGCGGCGGTGAGCCGGTCGCTACCGATCCAGCCGGCGGTCCAGGCGAACGCCACCGCGATGCCGCCGGCAATCGCAGCGATGCCCAGCAGCGGCGCCACAGCACGTGAGCGCTGCGGCGGTGGAGAGGGAGGTGGCACGTTCATGGCTGGCTCCGGTGGGCGATGCAATGAGGGTCGATGCAGTACTGAGTCAATGCAGCAAAACAATGTGCGGCGCAATGATGGTCAGGCCCGCCAACGTGCGGCGCAGGCACGACCCGTCGGCGAATAGTCCACGCTCCAGTGCGTCTACTGTGTGATGCTGCCACCAAAGCGGCCGATGAATGATCCCGATGACGGGCAATGGCGCAGCGTGCTGAGGGCATTACGCCTTCGACCCGCTCGGCTTGGGGATCTCCAGATGACGCTGAAGCTCAAGCTCTCGGTCGCCTTGAGAGGTTGGTCGAACGGTGTGGATGCGTTGGTTGTAGAGCATTGGTGCTGCGACTTGGCTGCAGGGTCCTTGCCCGCCCACCATCGCGGGACACGCCGCAAGTACGTCCATGTAGGCTCTTCTGCGGCATCCATGCCGCATAAGGTCCCGCGACGGTGGGCGGGCAAGGACCAGTCGAGATGGTCGGTTTGCATGGTTGCGAGCCGTGAATGCAGCGCGGACGTCGGATGCGCTGCGGCCTGATCACGCATTTAATCCGATCAACGTCGCTGCCATTGCTGACATCACTTCACTCGTCGACAAAGGCGAGTTTTTCCAATGCTGTGTCGCCAGCCGGCCTTAGCCGCCGTAACGCTGCTTGAGCATCGCGTAAGCCGAGCGCAATGCCAATGCTTCGCCACCGGCCGGGCGGCCGGGGCGGTCGCTGTCGTTCCAGGCGTACACGTCCAGATGCGCCCACAGCTGGCCCGGGGCGACGAAGCGCTCCAGATACAGCGCGGCAGTGACGGCGCCGGCCATGCGCGAGCCGGCGTTGGCCATGTCGGCCACGTGGCTGTTGAGATAGCGCAGGTACGGGCGCCACAGCGGCATGCGCCACACCGGGTCGCGGGTCTGCTCGCCAGCGCTCAGCCAGGCCTGCGCCAGGGCATCGTCGTTGGCGAACAGCGCAGGCAGATCCGGGCCTAGCGCGATGCGCGCGGCACCGGTGAGCGTGGCGAAATCCAGGATCAGATCGGGGCGCTGCTCGGTGGCGTAGCTCAGCGCATCGCACAGCACCAGGCGGCCTTCGGCATCGGTGTTATCCACTTCCACAGTGACGCCGGCGCGGGTGGTGATGACTTCGCCGGGGCGGAACGCATCCGGGCCAACGGCGTTTTCCACTGCAGGAATCAGCAAGGTCAGCCGCACCGGCAACTGCTGCGCCATGACCAGGCCGGCCAGCGCTAGCGCATGCGCCGCACCGCCCATGTCCTTTTTCATGTTGCGCATGCCGTCGGCCGGTTTCAGATCTAGCCCGCCGGTGTCGAAGCACACGCCCTTGCCGACCAGCACCAGATGCGGATGCTCGGCCGCGCCCCAGCGCAGCGCGATCAGACGCGGCGCGCGATGCGAGGCGCGTCCCACTGCATGGATGGTGGGGAAGTTCTGCGCCAGCAACTGCTCGCCGATGATCGCCTCGACCTGCGCGCCATACGTTTGCGCCAGTGCGCGCGTGGCATCTTCCAGCTGTTGCGGGCCCATGTCTTCGGTGGGTGTGTTGACCAAGTCGCGCACGCGTAAGCAAGCTTCGATCAAGGCGCGGGTTTCCGCCGATGGCGCAGCCGCCAGTTCGGCCGGTGCACGCGGCACCTTGCGATAGCGCGAGAAGCGATACGCGCCCAAGCCCCAGCCCAGGTGCAGCAGCGCCTGTTCGGTGTCGCTCAATGCGCTGGCCAGCGTCCAGCGGCTCGCCGGCGGCAGCGCCATCGGTGCATGTGCGTAGGCATAGGCGTCGGCACGGTCGCCGATGCCCAGGATCGCCCCGGCCAGCCCGTTTTCGCCTGGCAATAGCAACACGCTGCCCTGCGCCGCATCGAAGCGCTGCGCCTGCGCCCACGACAACACACGCGTGGGCTGCTCGGCGCACCAACCTGCAAAGCCTGCGCGATCGAGTACATACAGCGGCAACGCGGCGGCGTTGGGATCGATGAAACCGGTGAGCTGCGACATGGGAATCCTTGAATGCGGCGCCGTGCGCCGAGCAATAGTGGCTCAGGCGGGAAGGCGGACGCCATCGTGTGCGGCGCCTGGATGCGGCCGGTGTGCGTCGAGCCACTCGGCCAGCCCGGCCATGGAGTCGAACTCCAGATCGGGCTGCTGTGTGGGGTGCGACCATTGCGCGCCTTCGCGATTGATCCAGCATGCGCGCAAGCCGGCATCCAGCGCGCCCAGCACGTCCATGCGCACGTGGTCGCCCACATGCAGCACCTGGGCCGGCGGTGTGTCCAGCCGCGCGCATGCGGCCAGGAAGATGCTCGGGTCGGGTTTTGCGCTGCCGTGTTCGCGCGAGCCCAGCTGAAACGCAAAGTGGTGCATCAGCCCGATGCGCTGCAGATCGGCATTGCCGTTGCTGAGCGCCGCCACCGGCACATGTGCGGCAATGCGCGCCAGTGCGTCGAGCGCATCCGGATAGCATTCCACCTGGTTGCGCGCGGCGTAAAACACCTCATAGGCGGGTTCGAGCAACGCCAGATCGCCGCCGCTCTCGCGCAGCGCCATTTCCAGCGTCAACCGGCGCAGTGCGCTGAGGTCGTGATGCAGGTGCGGGTTGTCGGCAAAGCTGCGCTCGCGCAGTTCGCGCATCGCCTCTACCGGGAAGCGCTCGGCGGTGACCGGGCTGTGCTCGCGCATCCAGTCGTACAGCACCTGATCGATCCGCGCCCCGATCGGCGCAAAGGGCCACAACGTATCGTCGAGGTCGAGAGTGATGGCGCTGATGTGGAAGCTCATCGGCAGATTTTACGGTTGTTGCGATGAAAAGGGGATTGGGGAGTCGGGATTGGAGATTCGCAACGGCGATGCGCGGTCGCTTTTACCAATCCCCAATCCCCAATCCCGACTCCCCAATCCCGGCTACTCAAGCAGCCTGGCCCAACGCTGCATCCCCTCCACCCGGCTCAGCACCATTTTGATGCAGACCAGCAGCGGCACCGCCAGCAGCAGGCCCACCATGCCCCACAGCCAGCCGAACAGCATCAGCGCCAAAATCAACATCAGCGGCGAGATCGCCATGCGTCGGCCCAGCACGATCGGGGTCACTACCTGGCCTTCGATGGTGTGCAGCGCCAGATACAGGATCGCCGGCAGCATCGCCGACAAGGTGGTGCGGAATTCCACAAAACCCATCAGCAGCATCAGCATCACGCCGATCAGCGGGCCCACATACGGCGCGAAGTTGAGCAGCGCCACCACCGTGCCCCACAGCAAGGCTTCAGGCAGCGGAATCTTGAGCGCATACAGGATGCCGGCGAAGACCAGACCCACCAGCGTATTGATCACGCTGATGGTGAGCACATAGCGCGAGACCTCGCGTTCGATGTCCAGCATGATTTCGGTGGTGAAGCGCTGTTGCTGGCGATTGGGCAGCAAGGCGATCGCATGCCGCTGTAGGCTTTCGCCATAGACCATGAAGAAGAACGTCAGCAGCACCACCGCCAGCACCGAGGCGGCCAATTTGGGCGTACGCACCAGCGCCTTGTACGGGTCGTCCATCTGCGTGCGCACGATCTGCACATTGCGCTGGCCTTCGCCGCCGGCCGCGCGTGCAAAATTTTCCGCGGCCTGGTTGGCCTGCATCACCGGCTTGGTGAGATCGCGTACATCGCGCGCGATCTGGCGCATCTGCCGCGGCGCCTGCTGCACCCATTCCGCAGCCGGGCCGGCCAATTGCGCGGCCAGCGCCACGGTGCCGGCCAGGCCCAGGCACAACACCATGAAGGCGCCAAGAAAACGGGGGATATAAAGCTTGCGCAAGCCGCGCAGGATGGGATTGCCGATCAGAGCGAAGAACGCCGCCAGCATCACCGGCAGGATGATCGTCTGCGCTGCCCACAAGGTGTAGCCCACCGCTAGCGTGGCTAGCACCACCAACGAAGCCGGGGCCCGCGGGCGCGGTGCCGGTGGGGGCGGGAGCGATTCTGCCGGGACGGCAGCATCCAATGAGTCGATGGGAAGAGACATGCGCGCCCTGGCAGCAGACTGGCGTGGTGCCAGCGGTGCGCCATTATCGGCAGAACGCGTCAACAGCGCGCACAGAGTCTGTGCGCATCACGTCAGTATCGAAAGTTCGGTGGCGGACTCGGCCGCACAGGCAGTACACAAAGGCACACGGTGCCCGCCTTCAGCGCAGCGATCAGGCTGCGCGGTCTACCGGCGCCTGCACCACGGTCACCGGCGGATCGGCAGCAACCTCTTCGGCGTTGTCGGCTGCACGTTCGGCCTGCTCGGAGGCCTCCTGCGCGCGATGTGCTGTAAACAGTGCAGAGATCGTGCTGATCATCTGCAGAATCTTCGGGATGCCGCCCAGCTTGCTGGCGATGCTGCCAAGCGCGGCTTGCGGTTCGTTGCGGCCGGTGACAAAACCCAGTCCGAAACCCATCACCACGATGCGCAACGGCGACCAGCCAGCACGCCAGGTCTGGCGTAATTCACCCCAATGCAGACGCGTTTCTTGGGCGCGCCCTTCCACCAGAAATTCAGCGCGCTCGACGCGCTGACGCAAGGTGCCAAACTTCATGTACGCGCTCCATTGCTGGGCGATGCAGTGGCATCGTCGTCGTCATTGCTGTCATCGAAGATGCCCAGCTTGATCAGCTGACGACGTGTCGCATTCAAGCCGGTGTGATCGAAGTAGAAGAACACCCGCCACGCCGCGATGCCGGTGACCAGCAAGCTGGCCAACGCGGTGAAGAACATTGCCTGGAACCACGACAACCCGGCGCGCTGCAACAACGCAATGATCGCGCCTGCCAACAACAACCATGATGAAGCGCCGAAGACCACGGCAACGCATGCCCATGCCAGGCCGCGCCCGAAGGCACTACGTGCAAGTTGTAAATCGGCCGACACCAGCCGGCGTAATGCGCGGCTGGTGTCCTTGGCCGAGCCCAGCGTCGCGCGACCGGCAGCGCCGACCGCACGTACGCTTTCGTCCAGTCCTGGCGTTTCCGTACGCGCGTTGGGCGCGTCGGATGCTCCAGCTGTAGAGGCCTGATCGCTCACGACTTAGTTGTCGTTGCTGCGTGCCAGCTTGGCAATGATCCAGCCGGTCGCAAATGCAACGCCGAACGCAGCCAGCGGACGCTCGCGGATCAGATCGGTGGCGCTTTCCAGCAGGTCGTTACCCTTGCTGACCAGCACATCGAGCTGCTCTTTGGCAGCGGCGCCGCCGAACTCTGCAGCCGCCATGCCAGCCAGTGCGGTGTCGGACAGCTCTGCCTTGACGTTGGCGCGACCGAGCTTGAGCTCATCGCCCGCAGCGCTGGTGGCGCCCTTGACCGCTTCGCCCGCAGCGCTGGCAGCGGACTTCAGGTGGGTGCTGGCTTCGCTCAGATTCTCTTTCAGCTGATCGGTATTGGTGGGGCTCATGCGATATCTCCTTCGGTCATTGATGGCAGCCGCGACAGCATGCGGGCGTGGTGCAGCAATAGCATCGCTGCGGTGTAGGGGGTGTTAGTGGACGTGCATCGCAGTGCACGCCACGTCAACGCATCAACGCGTCGTACTGCGCGTTGCCACGCAAGATGCGTACAACCAATTGCTGCGGTTTGCGTTGAAAGTTGGCGCGCCAGCTGGCCAGATCGGCAAACTCGCCCACGCTGCTGGCCACGATCACATCGCCGCTGACCAGACCATTGGCTGCGGCACGACCGCCGCGTTTGACCTCGCTGATCATGACGCCGGTGATGCCGGATTGGCGCAGCGATTCGGGCAGGTCCACAAAGGTGGCCCCGCCCAGGCGTGGGTCGAGCATGTCGCCGGTGACCGCGCGATCCTGCTCTTTCAGTGTGGCGCTGAGCTTGAGCGGTTTGCCGTCGCGACGAATCTCCAAGGTCACCGCACTTCCTACCGCTTGCAGGCCTTCGTAGTTGTGCAAGGCTTCGGCACTGTCCACGCGTTGGTCGTTGGCCGCCACCACCACATCGCCCGGCTGCACGCCTGCGGCCGCAGCAGCGGAACCTGGCAACACGCGCGTCACCAGAGCGCCGCGCAACGAATCCACACCCAGGCCCTGCAGCATCTGCTGGGTAAGGTTCTGGGTTTCCAACCCGAGCGTGCCGCGCACCACCACGCCCTTGGTGACCAATTGCTCCACCACATTGCGCGCCAGGTTGGAGGGGATCGCCAGGCCCAGCCCGATATTGCCGGCCATGCTGCCCTGCGGATTGAAGCTGGCGGTATTGATGCCCACCAACTGGCCTTGCAGATTGACCAGCGCACCGCCGGAGTTACCCGGATTGATCGAAGCATCGGTCTGGATGAAGTTCTGGTAGCCCAGCCCGCGAATGCCGCTGCGGCCCACCGCCGAGACGATGCCGGAGGTGACCGTCTGGGTGAAGCCGAACGGGTTGCCGATCGCCACCACAAAATCGCCCACGCGCAACGCGCTGCTATCGGCCAGTTTGATGTCGGTGAGCTTGTCGGCCTTGATGCGGATCAGCGCAATATCGGTGTCGGCGTCGGAACCGATGAAGTCGGCCTTGACGGTGCGCCCGTCGCCGAGTGTCACCTGCACGTCGTCGGCATTTTCGATGACGTGGTGGTTGGTCAGCACGTAGCCCTTTTGCGCATCGATGATCACGCCCGAGCCCAGCGATTCGTTGATGCGGTCCTGCGGAATTTCCGGAAACAGCCGGCGCAGGATCGGGTCGTTGAAGAACGGGTTGCGCACGCGTACCACTTGCTTGGTGTTGACGCTCACCACTGCCGGCATCGCCTGCTGCAGCATCGGCGCCAACGACGGCACCGGTTGCCCGGCGACGGCGGCCGGCAACGCGGCGGCGGCGGGCAGGGTGAAGGACGCAGTGCCGGCCGGGGTGGCCTCGGCACGGTTGTCCAGCCAGGCATTGATGCCGGTGGCGGCAAATCCGCCGAACGCGGCGGCCAATGAAAGTGTCAGCAGGGTAGGCAGCGGTCGCATGCAACGGAATCCGGTTACGCGGTGGAAGAGGAATAGGGCGTCTGACTGCGTAAATCAAGCTGAACGAGAGTGCCAGTGCGCAATTTAACTCCTGGTGAAAGCGCCACGCACCCCTTGCAGGCCTTGCGTTGACAGCCGCTTGAGCCCGGCGTAGCGTCCGCTTGATCCGATGCCTGTTCAGCATACGCATGCCGTCGTGCATCGCCTGCGTTTTTCAGAAATGACGCCCTTAAGGAGGGTCTATGAGCAACGGCAATGGTGTGACGGCAACCCTGTCCGACGCCGTCGACAACGTAAAAAGCACGGCCACCGAACTGACCGAAACCATCGCCAGCACTACCAGCGAGGCGGTCGCCAGCGTGCAGGACGCAGCCGGCACGGCGGTGGAAGAGGTCAAGACGCGCGTGGCCAAGGCACGCAAGGCCGCGGTCAAGGTCGAAAAACGCGTGGTCAAAAAAGCCAATCAAGCGGCCACTGCCGTCAAGCGCAGCGTGGCCAAGACCCAGCGCTCGCTGGTGTCGACCAAAGAGGCTGCCAAGGACAAGCTGACGGCCACCAAAGACGCGGCCAAGCAGAAGCTGAGCACGACCAAAGACGCAGCAAAGCAGAAGTTGACCGCGACCAAGGATGCGGCCAAGCAGAAGCTGACCAGCAGTACCGCTGCGGCCAAGCAGAAACTGGCCAGCACCAAGGCCAGCGCCAGGCAGAAGCTGGAAACCGCCAAGGCCAACGCCAAGGCCGAAGCGGCTGCATTGACTGCCAAGACCGCTGCCAAGAGCGCGGCGCGCAAGAGCGCGGTGGCCAAGGTCGGCGCGCGCTCGGCGGCGAAGAAGGCTGCGGCCAAGTCGGCTGCGGTCAAGAAGCCGGTTGCCAAGACCACGGCCAAGAAAGCGCCAGTGGCCAAGCAGACCGCGACCAAACAGGCAGCCGTGAAGAAGGCGCCGATCAAGAAGGCGGTGACCAAAACCGCCTTGAAGAAGGCCGCCAAGGTGACCAAGACCCCGGCAACGCGCGCAGTGGCCAAGACCACCGCCGCCCGCAAGGCCGTCGGCAAGAAAGTGGCCAAGCGCGTGACGCGCTGATGCAGCAGCGCCGAGAGGGCGCTGCACGCTGACAACGGGTGGGTGTTGCAAACTGATAGAGGCCGGCGCCGTTTGTACAGCGTCGGCCTTTTGCATGGGTTGATCGCTAATGAGGCGATATCGGGCAGTTGGCTAGCACCCCTCGCCAAGCGCGGGACATCAAGCCCCTCTCCCTTCGGGAGAGGGGTTGGGGTGAGGGTACGGGGCGAAGCCCTCGTGTCGTTCCAACTGCACGAGGCTTCGCACGTACCCTCATCCGGCGCTACGCGCCACCTTCTCCCGATGGGAGAAGGGAACTGAACGCCACCGCTTTCCAACTCTCAATTCTCAGTTCGCAACTCCAAGCTACTCCATGCCCTTCACCAACTGCTCGGCACCCTTGCGAATGCCGGCTTTTGCCGCGTCGTATGCACCCAGGCTGGCCTTGATGTTCATCGCGCTCGGATACTGCTTTTCGACATAGGCAGCGAGTAGGCGATTGCTCTGTGCATCGAAGATTTCCACCGCGTAGCTGACCGAGCCGGAGAACGCGCCCTCCTTGCCGCGCGCGGCCTGCACTGCGTTGTAGGAACCGCCGCCGATATCCACCTTCATTAAGGTGCCGAGTACGCGCTTGCTGGGCTTGGCACCGGTCAATGTGATGCGCACACGTAAGCTGTCGCTCTCTGCCGTGGTCGCGCGCTGCCAGCGCTGCCCGATCGCATTGCCGAACTCCTGCTGCATGTAGTCGGCCAACATGCGTTTGTCCTGCTCGGGCACGTCTTCGAATTGCGCGTCCGGGCCGCGATAGATGCTCACCGGCTCGATCAGCGCGGCACGGTAGCGGGTCCAGTCCACTTCGCTCTTGTAGGAATACGGCATGCGGTCGCCGCGGCTGCCGTCGTGCGGGCGCAGATAACTGGCAGACGGCAGTTGGCTATACGGCATCGGACGCGTGCTGGCGCAGCCGATCAGCGTCACGCTAACCATCACGAGCGCGCAGCAACGGACAGAAAAAGAGTGCGACATGAAAAAGTACCTGAAGAAGAAGAGGAAATGGCGTTGCAACAGCACACAGCCGATGGCCAGCGCTCAATGCATCAAGAAACTGGCCAAGGCCAGCGCAAAGACCACCGCTGCGGCAACGAACAACACACTGCTTTTTGCCCAGTGCTGCAGTCGGCGTGCATCGCGCGCGCTGCGGATATCCGGCAACGCGCTCCAGATGTCGCGATTGCGCGTGCCGGTGCGGCCGCAGCGGAATTCCGGCGCAGGCGTCGCAGCATTGACAGCGGTCGTGACGCTGTCGTTGGCGGCGATGTGCGGTGCCAGCAGCGAGACGGTGGCCGGAGCGAGATGGGTGGAACGGATCGAGTGGAACATCACCATGCATCCTGGACGCGTGCGGTGAGTGCACTCTAGGCAAGCGGTTTTGGAAACTTATTGGTATCGTCGGCGCGCCATTGCGGTGCGCGGACTGCAGTCAGCCGCTAATGCGCGCACTGTCGCTGGCAAACACCACGCGCACGCACAGGCCACGCCCCTCGTTGCCTTCGCAGGTTTCGATGGTGGCTTCGTGCAGCCGTGCGATGCCGGCCACCAACGACAGCCCGATACCGCTGCCTTGCACCTCGCTGTCGGCAACCCGGTAAAAGCGTTCGAAGATGGACGCGCGTGCGCTCTCCGGCACGCCGGGGCCGTCATCGCTGACCTGCACGAACGGGTGCAGCACATCGGCGCGCAGGCAATAGCCGCAACTCACTTCAACCGTGCCATGGGTGCGGCCGTAGCGGATGGCGTTGTCGACCAGATTGCGGATCAGGATCCCCACTGCGTCCACATCGCAACGCAGGGTGCACGGTGCGGCTTCCAGCTGCAGGGTGATGTGGCGCGCATCGGCCTGCACGCTGAATTCGTCCAGCACATGGGTGATCAAGTCGCCCATATCGACCTGCTGATACGCCGCCGATGTGATGCCTGCATCCAGCCGCGCCAGGTCCAGTAATTGCTCGGCCAGACGGTTGCTGCGGCGCGCGGTTTCCAGCAGCTGTTGCAGCGCCGCGTCCTTGGCTTCCAGCGTGGGCGCACGCAGCGCGACTTCGGCATAGGCATGCAGCGCCGACAGCGGGGTGCGCAATTCGTGTGCGGCATCGGCAACGAAATCGCGTTCGGCCTGCACGGTTTTTTCCACCCGCGCCAGCAAGGTGTTGAAGGAGCCGATCAGCGGACGGATTTCATCCGGCACCTGGTCCAGCGGCACCGGTTCGGTATCCAGCCCGGTGCGTTGCGCAATGGCGAGCGAAACGGCGCGCAGCGGCCCGAGCGAGGTGCGCACCGCCCACCACATCAACAGGCCCAGGATCGCTAGCTGTGAGGTATTCAACACGATGGCAGTGAGCGTCTGCTTCAGGCTGATGCGCGAGGACGCGTTGCCCATCGGGGTCTGGATGTCTGCCACATCCGGAGGGTCTGGGGTATCGAAGCGATGCTCCAGCGTGTCCGGCAACACGGCGATCAATTGATCGCCAAACGTGTTGAGCTCCTGCTCGAACACGCTGTGATGGCCCTGGGTGACCAGTGCGACCAGGATCCACAGCGAGGTGGACCAGCTCAGCAACACGATTGCGGCCAGCGCCGCCAGCATGCGCGCCTGCAGCGATTTCATTCGGGCGCCTTGCCGACCATGTAGCCCTGGCCATAAATGGTGGAGATGAGTTCGTCGCCCAGCTTGCGGCGCAACTGGTGCACATACACCGCGATCATGTTGCTGCCGCCTTCGGACGGGCCGCCGTAGACGCCTTCTTCCAGCTGATCCTTGGTGACCACGCGCCCGGCGCGTTCCATCAACGCGAGCAGCAGGCGGTATTCGTGCGCGCTCAGTGCGACCCACTTGCCGTCCCTGGTGACCTTGCGGCTGCTCGGGTCCACGCAGACATCGCCCTGAGTGAGCAGCGGCACCACGCGGCCCTGGCTGCGCCGGGTGATTGCGCGCAGCCGCGCCATCAGCTCATCGAACTGGAAGGGTTTCACCAGGTAATCGTCGGCACCGGCATCCAGGCCGCGGATGCGGTCGGTGAGCTGGCCGCGCGCCGTCAGAGCGATCACCGGGGTGGCGTCGTACTGGCCGCGCATGAAGCGGATCACGGTCAGCCCGGACTCGCCGGGCAAGCCGATATCCAGCAGCACTGCCGTGTAGCGATGGTCCACCAGCACGGTCTTGGCGGCGTTGGCACTACCGACATGGTCGATGGTCCAGGACTGCTGGCGCACGCCGGCGCAGATCGCGTTGGCCAGCATGGTGTCGTCTTCGACGAGGAGCAGGTGCATAGAGGTTCCGCCGGGCACGGGGCCAGTCCGAGATGCGCGCCACTGTCGGAGGTCGCCATTAGGCAAATATTAGTGCATGGCCCAGGCGCGCATTCCAGCGCGGCCAGCGGCGTTGTCCCGGTGGCCGAAGTCACCGGGCCGGTGGCGCAGCTCAGCGCTGCAGGATGGCGCGCAACGCCGCTTCCAGGCCTGGGTACTGGAAGCGGAAGCCGGCTGCGAGCGCACGCTGTGGCAGCACCCGCTGGCTGATCAGCAGCAGCTCGGCCATTTCGCCGAAGCCCAGCCGCAGCAGGCCGGCGGGCAGCGCCAGCAGCGCCGGGCGGTGCAGTACCCGGGCCAGCGTGCGCGCGAACTCGGCGTTGGTGACCGGGGTCGGTGCGGTGGCGTTGTAGGCGCCGGCTTCGCCGTGCTCGAGCAGCCACAGCAGCAGCGCGATCATGTCGGCGCGGTGGATCCAGCTCATCCAGTGGCGGCCATCGCCGAACGGGCCGCCGCCGCCAAAGCGGAACGCCGGCAGCATGCGCGCCAGCGCGCCGCCATCGCGGTCGAGCACGATGCCGGTGCGCACCCAGCTCACGCGCGGGCCCAGCGCGGCGATCTTGGCCGCTTCGGCCTCCCAGTCGCGACACAACACGGCGGAAAAATCGTCGCCGGCGCTGTCGGCTTCGGTCAGCGCGGTGTCGCCACGTTCGCCGTAATAGCCCACCGCCGAGCCGGAGATCAGCACGGACGGGCGCTGCTCGGCCGGTTGCTGCGCGATCCAGGCCTGCAGTTGCCGGGTGATGCCCAGCCGCGATGCGCGAAATTGCTGCTTGCGTGCCTCGGTCCAGCGGCCGGCCGCCAGCGGCTCGCCGGCCAGGTTGATGACGGCATCGGCTTGCACGCCGTCCAGCGTCTCCACGGCAGTGATGCCGGGCAGGGTGCGGTTGGCGCGGCGGGGATCGCGCGTCAGTACGCTGACCTGATGCCCGGCGCGCAGCAATGCCGTGCACAGTGCCTGGCCGATAAAGCCGGTGCCGCCGGTGATGAGCAACTGCATGGTGGAGATTCCTGGGCCAAGGCGATGCGGCACGATAGGCCAGGGTGGACGGCAGCGGAGTGAAGTCGATGCCTTGCCGGTGCTGCGATCGGATCACGGCGTGTTGCACCGAGGTGATCGCTGCGCGCAGCCCAAACGCAAACGCGCCGGACCAGCCGGCGCGTTGCGCGATCGCTAAACCAGCCGGGCGCTTACTTCGACGAAGACACCGCGTGGGCGCGCTCGAAGTGCGCCGACACGACGCGGCGGCTTTCTTCCAGATGCTGCTTGACCGCAGCGCTTTCGGCGGCGGGCAGCAGTTCGGAGTCGATGATCTTGATGGTGTCGCCATGGTCGATGACCATGGTGCGCATGAAGCCGTTGCGATATGCATCCTTGCCGTCGGGAAGGGTCAAGGTCTGCGACAGCGCATCAGCGGAAGCCTTGCCCTTGGCGCGCATCGCATCGGCGCGCGCGCTGCCGGTGGCACCCAAGGCCTTGCACTTTTCGAGATTGGCTTCGTGGTCGTGCAGCATCTGCTTGGCGAATGCGTCGGTGGCGCCGCCCATGTCCTGCGCGATGGCCTGCTTGGCCAGCGCGATTTCGTTTTCATCCAGCGCCGCCAGCACGCCCAGCACTGCGCCATCGCCCTTGGCCAATTCGGCTGCGCCGGTGCCGCTGACCGGTGCGGCAGTGGGTTCCGGCGACACCGCCGGTGCGGTGCGCGAGGCATCGCCGCCGGGGCGATCACATGCGGTAAGCGTCAGCATGGCGAACAACGAGGTAGCAACAAGAAGGGATTTCATGGACGTCCTGAGCGTTGAAGAAACCGCCGGCAGGTGCCGACGGCAAAATGCAAAGGAGCCGCTGTGCGGCTCCGATAATGCGCGGGGGGAGTTATGCACTCACGCCCACTGGGTCTGGGCTACTGACCCGAGGCCCATCGGCCTGGCCGGTGCATGCACTGCGTCCTGCGCGCTGCGACAGATACGCGTCATGCGTGCGGTGCGTTCGCGAATCACCGCGTGTTCGCTGGCCGGCGCACTGCCCAACAGACTGGCCACATGAAAGCCAAGGATGTCCTCCGCGCGGTCGCCCTGGTCGCTGACGATGTGCGGTACCAACCGCTCCAATCGTTCCAGCTCCTGCTGCACTTGATACGGGGTTTTCATGACGTTCTCCAATGAATAACGGGTCCTGCTGACACTGACGTACTCAACTATTGCGCATGCCCAGACGCTGCCAGCAATCGGTGGCCAATTGTTCGTAATTGGACTGGGTGTTGGATGAAATGAAGTGATGTTCCAGGCGGTCGCGAAACAATCGCAGACGCTCCTGATCACTTGAACGCGGTGCCTGCAAATAGATATCGCAGGCCATTTTCACCACCGGTGACAACTCGCTGAACTTGCCTGCACCAAGGTTGCCCTGGGCATGCCGCGCCTGCCAATGCGCGATTTCGGCTTGTACATCGATAACGGAGGGGTCTCTGCTCATGACTTCGGGTGGTCCGGGTTAAACAAACTTGACGTGCAGGGTAACTGCGGGTATGTCAACGAATGATCATCGAACGCGACCATTGGCTCTTCGTGCGGCCGTATTGCCTTAATTGGTCAGCGTGTTCATGGATCTCTACACGCTGCATATGCACTGCGGCCTACATGCGAATTCCAGCGTCGACCGGCACTGACCACATGCGGCTCGTGCACCGGCCTGTATCACTTTGAGCGGATCGATGCGCCGCGCAAACGAGCGCAGCGCAAAGATGAATGCGACAAATTGCGCTAGAAACAGCCGTGTTTTACGGAAGATTCTGAACCGCTCTACACCTGTGTAACGTCTGATCCGTAAGCTCTGCAGCGACGTAATGGAGAGAGCACCCAGGATGCAGGACAGCGAAAGTAGTCGCAGCAAGCCGCAGCACGCCAGCGGCACATCGGAAGCACGCGTGTGGTGGCATGCATTGTTGGAGTTGCGTGGCGGGCGCGTCGCCATCAGCCTAGTCGTGGTGCTTGTGATTGTGCTTGGGGTCTACCTGGTACTGAAGTGAAACGCTAACGCAACCCGCGTGCGGTAACGCATTGCAGGTTTCAGGTGCGCGATTAGAGCCAGAACGATCAAGCGGCCGAGCGCCGCGAGGGGAACGTCATGGCACACAAGCAGTATCGGCAGGTGCTGGGACATGTCACGCGTCTGGTGCCCGAACACGGCCATGAGCGGATCACGCATGCGTGGGTGTGCAGCGAAATTGAACGCTTGCTGGGCGCGCATGATGCAACAGCGGCCGTTGATGATGCCGCAGTCTTCCATGTGCCAGACGAGACCCTGACCACCGAGCAGGCGCATGGCCTGGGAATCGACGACAACGGCGATCTGCTGGGCGGCATCGTGCCGCACGCGTTTCTGGCGACCAAGGTGATTGGTCATCCGCTGATCGCCGACGATGCGGCCAGCATCCCTGGTTGGAATCAGGCGCTAGCCACAGCGCTGATCCCGGCCACGCTACCAGGCTACACGGTGTTTTCGCGTGCCGATGCCGAGCAGGCGCTGGATGCATTGCTGGCAGGCGGAGGGGTGCGACTCAAGTTGCCGACCGGCGTCGGTGGCAATGGTCAATGGCGCATCGCCAGTGCCGCGCAGCTGGCAGATGCACTGGACAGCCTGCCTGATTGCTATCTTGCGACGCACGGTGCCGTGCTGGAGCGCAACGTCCTGCATGCAGTCACGCATAGCGTTGGCGAGTTGTGTGTTGCCGGAATTCAGATCGCCTATTTCGGCACGCAATGCAACGTGCGCAACGCGCAAGATGAAGAGGTCTATGGCGGCTCGTCGCTGCAGGTGTATCGCGGATCGCTCGAAGCGCTGGCCGCCACCGCGCTGTCGGCATTGCAGAAACACGTGGTCGAACAGGCCTGCAGATACGATCGATTCATCACCGCCGCCTATCCTGAGTTGCACATCTCGCGCCGCAATTACGATGTGGTCAGCGGTGAAGATGCACAGGCTGGGCTGATCTGCGGCGTGCTGGAGCAATCCTGGCGGGTCGGTGGCGCCACCCCGGCCGAGCTCGCTGCAATCGCCCGCTTTCAGCAAGAGCCAGCACTGCAATGGGTGACAGCATCCACGCATGAGATCTATCAGGGCGAACCGCCGGCCGATGCGCAGATCTACTACCGCGCCGAGCATGCCGGGCCAGGTCCACGCTACAAATACAGGAGGGTATCCAGCACCTAATGGAAGCCAAACTTTCCAGCATCCAAATTCCCGTCGACCAGGACGCACTCAGCGGCACCTTGCTCACGCCGTCTGGCATGCCGGCGGTGTTGTTCGTGCACGGCTGGGGTGGCAGCCAGCACCACAATCTGCTGCGCGCACGCGAGGCGGTGGGCCTGGGCTGCATCTGCATGACCTTCGACCTGCGTGGTCACGAAGGCTACGCATCGATGCGCCAGACCGTGACCCGTGCGCAGAACCTGGACGACATCAAGGCCGCCTACGATCAGCTCGCGCATCTGCCGTATGTGGATGCGCAATCGATCGCCGTGGTTGGGCTGAGCTACGGCGGTTATCTGTCTGCCCTGCTGACGCGCGAGCGCCCGGTGGAATGGCTGGCATTGCGCTCGCCTGCACTCTACAAGGACGAACACTGGGACCACCCCAAGGTCAGCCTCAATGCCGATCCGGAGTTGATGGACTACCGCCAGCGCACGCTGACGCCCGATGACAACATCGCCCTGGCCGCCTGCGCGCAGTACAAGGGCGATGTGCTGCTGGTGGAAGCAGAGAACGATGTCATCGTGCCGCACCCGGTGTTGCGCAATTACGCCGATGCCTTCGTCAATGCGCGCTCGCTGAGCACGCGTGTGATTGCCGGCGCCGACCATGCCTTGAGCGTCAAGGAGCATCAACAGCATTACACGCGCGCATTGATCGATTGGTTGACCGAAAAGGTTGTCGGGCGTCGGATCGCGCTGGCCAAGGAAGTGGTGGCCGCCCGCAAGCAATTGCTCAAGGAGCAGGGCGACGCGGTGTCGTCTTCGGGGCAGGGCGCGCGTGAGTTTCTCGGCGATATCCGGGCAGTGGAAAAGACCTCCGGTTGATCTGGAGCAGTGGCTGATCACGCCATGCTCGATCATCACGAGCGCGCGGCAAAAGAACGGGCCACTGGGCCCGTTCTTTTTTATTACGCTCGCGCTTTCATTGCAGTGAAGCGCTGGATCGAGATGACTACACGCGTGGATCGGTCGGGTTACGACGTGCGGCTTCGTCGTGATGCTCGGAGTCGAATGCCTCGCGCACGGCATGCTTGGCCTTTTCCCAGCTCAGACGCGAATTGGACTTGAAGCGATCCCAGCCATCGCCCAGGTCGCGTTCCAGATGGTCGTCCCACTGGCGGCCGGCGTGCTGCTGGCGTGCCTGCATGCCGTAGCGATATGCCGGGCGATAATCGTCGTACGAATAGTCGGCATCGCGATAACCTGCGCTGTCGAAGCGACCTTCGTAATGCGTGTCGCCATCGCGATACACGCTGTGCGTGCGATCGGCGCGCTCCCAGGCATCGCGTGCAGCCAGACGTGCGTCGTCCCACTCCAGGCGCGATTCGCCGCGATTACGCGGCCACTCGCCGGCCAGGGTCGCTTCGGTTTCTTCCCAGGTGCTGGTCGGACGCGTTTCGCGTGCCTGCAGACCGAACCCGTAAACCGTTGCGTAATCGCGATCGTAATCGGTACCTTCCTTGTAGTAAGGACGGTTCTGATGTTCCTGGCGCCAGTATTCGGACTCGACGGTCGGGTCCAGGCGTTCCGCCACGCCCTTGCCGGCAGCAGCACCAGCCACAACACCGACTGCCGCACCGATCAAGGTCCCCAGCGGGCCGAACACGGTGCCGGCCAACGCGCCTGCTGCAGCGCCGCCCGCGATGCCACCAACGCCCACGCCAACCGGATGCGATCCGGGCGCACCGGAGATCGGGTCACGATTCGAATCCTGTGCTTCTGCTGCGCGTTCCTGCTTATCCAGCTTGTCTAGATTGCTGTCGTGATTGGTCATGTCGTCTCCGGCTGTCTGGTGGATGCGGTCTGTGGATACAGATCGCCAACGTGGCGCCACCATGGCCATGCAGGAGTGAAACGCGTGTGCGTAGATGTGAGCATCATCGCGACATGCCTGAACTGTGCACGAGTGCAGTGCGGATGAGGTTGGTGACATACCGCTGCAATATTTTCCCGCAGAAATTAAGGTGCATGCGCGGGTTTTCTACTTTCCCCTTGATGCACAGCAATGGCGTCTACAGACGACCTCAATCAAGTTTTCGAGCCGACAACTTGGATATCTCCAAGACGCGTTGGCAGAGGGCGCGGTGCCTTCAACGCTCGCGGGACACGCCGTGAATCCATCCATGCCGCCAAAGAGTCCCGCAAGCGATGAGGACGCCGCACCAGGAAACTTGCATGTTGCTTTGTTGAAAAAATGCACACCGACCATCTCGACTGGTCCTTGCTGGCCTACCGTCGCGGGACCTTACGCGGCATGGATGCCGCGTAAGAGCCTACACGGACGTACTTGCGGCGTGTCCCGCGATGGTAGGCCGGCAAGGGCCCTGCAGAAAAGCTAAAGATCAACCGCTCTACAATTGATCTATCCGCGCCATCCAACCACTCCAAGACAACCCAGATTTCGAGTCGCAGCGTCGGTTTTTAGATGCGACAGCACACGCACACTCAACCGCCGTGCGTACCCAGCGTGCGTGCGCCGGTCAGGATCATGCGCAGCATCTGCGAGATCTGCTCGACCAGTTCGGGATCTTTTTCCGGCGGCGAATCCATCGCCACTGCGCCCATCGCAAATACCAGCCGGGTGATCGCCTTGGACACTAGCGCCGGTGCGTGCAGCTTGGCGTTGTCGGCGGCGGCCAGGCGGATCAGGTCCACGCGCAGCTCGTCTTCGAAATAGCTGAGCTCGCGCTCCACTGCTTGCTTGAACGCATCCGAGCCCACTGCACCTTCGCGTAGCAGTACGTGCAGCAATTTGTCGTCGGCGCGCAGCTGTTCCATGAACGCCTCGACCGAGACGCGGATGACGCTGCGGTCGGTGGAGGTGGCGCGTTGGCGGGCCTGGCCGATGATGGTGCGCAGCGAGCGCCCGGCCAGATCGATCAAGGCCACGGCGAGCTCGTCCATGTCGCGGAACTGGCGATAGAAGCTGTTGGGCGCGATGCCGGCTTCGCGTGCCACCTCGCGCAGGCTCAGCGTGGACAGGCTGCGGTGCGGGCCGATCAGCGACAGCGCTGCGGCGATCAGATCCTCGCGTGAAATCGCCGGCTTGCGTGACGGCGGCGCGTCGTGGGAAGGCAGGGCGATGGAGGTCATGAGGCTGCGGCCGGTCGTGGGGATGAATCATAGCCCCTTCGGCCGATATACAACTGTATACACGCCTGTGCATGCATGCGTATAGTGCAATCCATGAACCTGGCATCTGACCCCAAGTCCAAGTCCCCGTTGCCGACGCGCCTGGCGCGCCGGCTGGTGTCGCCGCAATTGTTCGACTTCTGGGCAACCCGGCTCAACCCCTTGTGGACCCTAGAACGGCCTATGGCCCGCCTGGTTGCGCGCAACGCAGCCAGCCGTGATGCGGTGACCCTGGTGCTGCAGCCCAACGGCCACTGGCAGGGCCTGCAGGCCGGCCAGCACGTGAGCCTGGGCGTGGAGATCGACGGCCGCCGCCTGCTGCGCAGCTACAGCCCGACCGTGCTGGCCGATGGCCGCCTGGCGATCACCGTCAAGGCGATCGAGGGCGGTCTGGTGAGTCGCTACCTGGCAACCGATGCGGCCATCGGCACGGTGGTCTCGCTGGAGCCCGCCTTCGGCGACATGCTGCTGCCGACCACGCCCACGCCGCTATTGCTGCTGGCCGCCGGCTCGGGCATCACCCCGATGCGCGCGCTGCTGCAGGCCGCCGCGCAGGCGGGCATGCCGATGGATGTGGACCTGCTGTACTGGGTGCGCCAGCGCGACGAAGCCTGTTTTGTCGAAGAATTCGAAGCGCTGGCGGCGGCGCATCCGCGCCTGCGCGTGCGTTTGCTGACCACCCGCGAAGGCGAAGCGCCGGCTGCGCGTGTGGATACCTATCCGTTGGAGCAGATCGCCGATCTTTCCAACCGTCACGTCATGGTCTGCGGCCCGGGCGGTTTTGTGCAGGCTGCGCGCGAGCGTTTGCAGGGGCGCGTAGCCGCGTTTCAGGCCGAAGCCTTCAGCGTCCCGACGCTGGACGATGGCGAGGCCGGTCAGGTGCAGGTGCAGCTGTCACGCAGCGGCCGTACGCTCACCCTGCCGCGCGGCCAGTCGCTGCTGGAAGGGCTGGAAGCGCAAGGCCTGCGGCCAAAGCATGGCTGCCGCATGGGCATCTGCAACAGCTGCGCCTGCGCGCGCCAAGCCGGCACCACGCGCCACCTGTTGACCGGTGAGCGCAGCAACGAACCCACCGCACAGGTCCGCCTGTGCATCAGTGCCCCGAGCACTGACCTGATCCTGGATCTGTAAGGAATCTTCATGAGCCGAGTCCATAACCGTTCCCTGTCCGCTGCCGAACTGCAGTCGTTTGGCGACGAACTCGATGCCATTCGCGCCCGCGTGCAGGCCCAGGTCGGCGCCGCCGATGCGCGCTACATTCGCCGCATCGTGGCGGCGGTGCGCTGGACCGGCGTGGCTGGTCGCGCGCTGCTGTTCCTGGGCGCGTTCGTGCATAGCGTGCTGATTCCGGCGTGGATTGCAGGCGTGGTGCTGCTGACCCTGTCCAAGATCCTGGAGAACATGGAGCTGGGCCATAACGTCATGCACGGCCAGTACGACTGGATGGGCGACCCGCAGCTCAACGGCAACACCTACGAGTGGGACATCGTTGCCACCGGCGACAACTGGCGCAAGACGCACAACTTCAAGCACCACACCTACACCAACGTGCGCGGCATGGACGACGACATCGGCTACGGCCTGCTGCGTATCTTTCCCGAGCAGCGCTGGCGCCCGTTCTACCTGCTGCAGCCGTTCGTGGCGGTGTTCTTTGCGCTGTTGTTCGAATGGGGCGTGGCGATCCAGGACCTGCGTCTGGGCCGCTGGTTTGCCGGCAAGATGAAAGCCGCAGAGCTGCGCGCTTCGTTTCTTCCGGTGGGCCGCAAGATGGGCCGCCAGATGCTCAAGGATTACATCGTGTTCCCGCTGTTGGCCGGCCCGTTCTTCCTGACCGTGCTGCTGGGCAATCTCGCCGCCAACGTGCTGCGCAGCATCTGGACCTTCGTGATCATCTTCTGTGGCCACTTCACCGCCGATGCGGAAGTGTTCCCGAAGGAATCGATCCGCAACGAGTCGCGCGGCCATTGGTATCTGCGTCAGCTGCGTGGCTCGTCGAATCTGACCGGCGGCAAGCTGATGAACGTGCTGTCGGGCAATTTGAGCCACCAGATCGAGCATCACTTCTACCCGGACCTGCCGGCCAATCGCTATGCGCAGATTGCCGTGGAAGTGAAGCAGATCTGCGCGCGTTACGGCCAGCACTACAACACCGGCTCGCTGCCGCGTCAGTTCGGTCAGGTGATGTGGCGGATCGTGCGCCATGCCTTCCCGAGCCGGCCCAAGCCGGTACGCCGCCAACGCGAAGGCGCCTTGCAGAGCGCCTGATCAGGCAAAGCGCTTGATCAACATGATCAAAAAGGGGTCGCCATCGGCGGCCCTTTTTGTTGGGTCAGCGAAGTGGTCGCCATACGACGTTGCGCATCGTTGCGCGGGCGCGGTCGTTACATGTGGCAGCGGTGAACCCCTCCGCTGCGAGTCGAGCCTGCCGTTTGCGCACACTGACCAGCGCTGTGCTCGGTGGGTCGGCGGCGCGTAGTGCCGGCTCAGGTCAGGGTGTGGCGGCGCACCGCCCCCGGTCAGTGCGCGGCGCCGCGCATCAGCGCGTGATACGCGATGAAACCAGTAGCCGGCAGCGCGCGCGAGAACAGCCAGCCCTGCGCCAGATCCACGCCGTGGGCGCGCAGATAATCCAGCTGCTCCTGGCGCTCCACGCCTTCGGCAATGGTGCGCAACTTCAGCGTCTTGGCCATGTCGATGATGTGCGAGGTCACCGCACTGGTGGCCGAGTGGGTGCCAATGGTATCCACGAACGACTTGTCGATCTTCAATGCATCCAGCGGCAGCCCTTGCAGGTACTGCAGGCTCGAATAGCCGGTGCCGAAGTCGTCGATCGACACCGTGTGGCCGGCGCCGCGCAGGTGGGTGATGGTGGCGCGTGCCGCATCGATATCCATCAGGCTGCGCTCGGTGGCCTCCACCCACAGCTGTCCGCTGTCCACGCCGGTGCCGCGCAGTGCTTGCGCCAGCACGGTCTGCACGCGGCCACTCTTGATGTCGCCGGCCGAGACGTTGATGGCCACATGCAGGGACGGAATCGCCGCCAGGGTCGGGCCGAGTTCGCGGATGACTTCGGCCACCACCATGTCGGTGATCGGTAGGATTAGACCGCTCTCTTCGGCCAGCGGAATGAAGGCGTCGGGCGGGATTAGCACGCCATCGGATTGCTGCCAGCGCACCAGCGCCTCGGCACCGACGCAGGCGCCGCTATCGAGCGCGATGATCGGCTGGTAGTGCACGATGAATTCCCCGCGCTGCACCGCGCTTTCCAGCCGTGCCAAGGGCGACAGCCGCCGCCGTGAAACCCAGATCACCAGGCTGACCAGCAGCAGCGCCAATGCGATGCCCACCGGCACCGTCTGCAAGCGTGCCGCCGCCAGTGGACCACGCAGGTAAGCGGCTGGTTCGGTGACCACCGCAGCCCAGTCGCCACGGCGGTCGCGGCCGGACAAGACCTGCGTCTGCGTTGCGTCTGCGCTGGATGTATCGGGCAACGGCTCGATCAACAATTGCTCGGCGGCGATATCGGTACTGCTCAGGATCTGCCCGGTCGGGGTGCCGATCGCCAGTTGCAGGCCGGGCGGGATATTGATGTCGGTGAGGGTGGCCGGATTGATCAACACGTTGTAGTCGTCCAGCTGCAGCGCCATCAGCGGGTGCTGCGGATTGGCCAGCGGACGCAGGCGGGTGGTCACCGCAATGCCGCGCTTGACCACGAAATCCGGGGTGGACTGTGGAATCGCCTCTGGCAACGGCCCCCATGAGGTGCAGCGCAAACGGCGCTGCTGAAAATGCCCCAGCTCCACGATGTAATGACTGGTCAGCACCAATGCGCGCATCTGCGCCAGATGCTCAGGAGAACAGCGCGGCAGCTGCGAGCCAGCCATGTTCACCAGCGCGCCGTGCGCTTCGTCGAAGGCGGCTTCGGTGCGCCGGATCGACAGCGCGGCCAGCTGGCTGAGCCTGCTCTGCTCGCGATCCAGCGCCAGCCGCCACGCCAGGTAATAGGACAGGCTGATCGGAAGGGTTGCGCACAGCACCACCAGCAACACGGTCACACTGATGATGCGTTGTCGCTTCACCTCATCCCCCGCATCTGCATGGCGGCCAGCTCACGCAGTGCACCCTGGACAGTGCGCGGCAGATGCGCATTGCCGAGCCACCGGCACAGTGAATGCGCCGCGCACACGGAGGCCCGATGCGCGCATGGTGACGACAGGAGACATGGACTGATGAGGCTGCACGTCGCGAATGTACGACACGCGCGTGCATTGCGCGCGTCCTCGGAGCGAAGCGGATGTGATTTTCTGCCGATGCGCATGCACCGCAGAGTGGCAAGCGGGCTTGTCAATAGGTTCACACGCCTGCACGCGATGGCGCGCTAGGGTCGAAAGGTCTGCCCTCCCGTCTGGGAGCAGCGGGATAATCCGGTCCCACGCAAGACGCTTTCCGAGGAGGAATCACCCATGACAACCCAGAAAGAACGTGTCGGCGGCACCGATGCCGTGCCGATCTTCAAGATGCAGGAAACCACGCGCGACGGCGAACTCACCAAATACGTGGTCGGCGACACCGGCGTGGCCTTCGACAGCCTGGAAGGTGCGCAGGCTGCGGCCAAGGATCTGAGCACACTCAACGGTTGAGGGCGTGCTTTAGATCCGAGGTAGTTGGTCGAGTGCGGGGTAGGCGAGGGCGCGGTGCCCTCGCCGCTCGCGGGACACGCCGTAAACCCATCCCTGGGGGCTCGGTGGCGGCATCCATGCCGCCACACGGTCCCGCAATCGGCGAGGACACCGCACCAGAAAGTTGGCGGTTGCTTTGTTGAAAGTCTGCCTGTTGATCGCGTTGCGTTGCGAAGCTGATCAAACGCGCAGTTATCCAAACAACGCGCGACATGCCTTGCTTGCACCATGCACACGACCATTTCGACTGGTCCTTGCCCGCCCACCGTCGCGGGACCTTACGCGGCATGGATGCCGCGTAAGAGCCTACATGGACGTACTTGCGGCGTGTCCCGCGATGGTGGGCGGGCAAGGGCCCTGCAGCCAAGCCGAAGATCACCCGCTCTACAACTGGCAGAAACTTGGCTAGTCGTAAGGTGCAGTGCCCTCTGGGCAGTTGCAGATTGCTTTACTGAAAATCCTAAGCCCTGATCAGGAGAGCGGCTGCTCGGTCAGCCGCCCAGTATGCGGGGTGTGGATCAGCGGGGCCAGATCGAAGCCCTGCTCGAGCGCATGCGCCAGATAGGCCTGAGTGATGTTCTCGTCCAGCTGCGGCAGCCGTGCCAGCAGCCACAGATACTTGCGGTCGGGGCCACCGACCAGCGCGGCGGTGTAGTCCGCATCGATGCGCATCACCCAGTAATCGCCTTTGGTGAAGGGAATCCAGCGCAGGCCTTCGGGCAGAAAGGTGACCTCCAGGCGCGCGTTGCTGTCGTCGATGGCGCGCGCCTCACCGATTGCTTCTTCCAATGCGCCTTCGGCAGTCAGGCAGCGGTTCTGCACACGCACCGTGCCATCGTCCTGCAGCGAATAGTGCGCCGACACATCGGTGCAATCGGCATCCTCGAAGCGGATCGGCAGCCGCGCGATCTCGTACCAGGTGCCCAGATAACGATTCAGATCCAGGGACGGGACGGTGAGGAGTTCGGGAAGTCGGCTCATGGCGGCCTCTGCGTAGTGGAATGGCAGATGTTGTACGTGCATCGTCATGAAATGCATGTTGGGATGCTGATGCCGCTGGAGCGCAGCCATTAGGCTGCGCTTGCCGTGCCCACCGCGCGATCCAGTTTGCGGTAGCCGATCGCTTCGGTGAGATGGCGCGTGGCAATGACCGCGCTGTCGTCGAGATCGGCGATGGTGCGTGCCACGCGCAGGATGCGATGCATCGAGCGCGCGGAGAGCTGCAGGTGTTCGATGGCGCGTTCCAGCAACAGCTGATCGTCATTTTGCAGGCGGCAGTGATGATCGGTTTGTGCCTGGTCCAGTTGTGCGTTGGGCACGCCGGCACGTGCAAGTTGCCGCGCGCGCGCCGCGACCACGCGGGTGCGCACGCTCGCGCTGTCCTCGCCAACGTTGCCGCTGCGCAGGACCTGCGGCGGCAGGCGCGGGACCTCCACATGCAGATCGATCCGGTCCAGCAGCGGCCCGGAGATCCGGCTGCGATAACGGCCGATGGTGTCGCTGCTGCAACGGCAACGCCCACTGCTATCGCCGGCCCACCCGCACGGACAGGGATTCATCGCAGCGACCAGTTGGAACCTGGCCGGGAAATCCACACTGCGCGCGGCGCGCGAGATGGTGACCAGGCCCGATTCCAGCGGCTCGCGCAGCACTTCCAGCGTTTGGCGTTGCCATTCGGGCAACTCGTCCAGAAACAACACGCCGTTGTGGGCCAGCGAGATCTCGCCGGGGCGTGGATGTGTGCCGCCGCCAACCAAGGCGACCGCGCTGGCGGTGTGGTGCGGAGCCCGATAGGGGCGTTGCCGCCAGCGCACAAGATCCAGTCCGCGACCGCTGATGGAGGTAATGGCGGCGGTTTCCAGCGCCTCGGCTTCGCTGGCTTCCGGCAGCAGGCCGGGCAGGCGCGAGGCGAGCAAGGTCTTGCCGCAGCCAGGGCTACCGACCAGCAATAAATGGTGACCGCCGGCTGCGGCAATTTCCAGCGCGCGGCGGGCATGCGGTTGGCCGCGCACGTCGGCCATGTCGGGCAGGGCGCGCGCGCCGAGCGCCTGCACCGCCAGTTCGGCGGCGGGCGCCTTCTGGGTGCCATTGAGCGTGGCACAGACTTCCAGCAGCGTGCGCGCGGTAAAGGCTTCGACGTGGCCGGCGATGGCGGCCTCGGCACCGTTGGCCAGCGGCACGATCAGGCGGCGGCCGGCCTGCGCGGCTGCCAGCGCGGCGGGCAGGACGCCATCGAAACCGCGCAATTCGCCAGTGAGCGCCAGTTCGCCGAGAAACTCATACTCGGCCAGGGCCTGCCGGTCGATCTGCCCGCTGGCGGCCAGGATGCCGAGTGCGATCGGCAGATCGAAACGGCCGCCTTCCTTGGGTAAATCGGCCGGCGCCAGATTGATGGTGATGCGCCGCGCGGGGAATTCGAACTGTGCGCATAGCAGCGCGGCACGCACGCGTTCGCGCGACTCGCGCACCGCGGCCTCGGGCAGGCCCACGATCTGGGTGGAGGGAAGACCGCCGGAGAGATGCACTTCCACCCGAACCTCAGGCGCATGCACCCCCACGCGGGCACGGCTGTGCACCAGCGCCAGACTCATGGTGGAGGGCCTTAGGTCAGGGGGTGGTAGGTGGCGCGGTGGGCGGCGTGCCGGGCGTGCGTGCTTCCAGTGCGGCGACGGCCTGTTCCAGGGCGTCGAGTTTTTCGCGCGTGCGCAGCAGCACCGCGCGCTGCACGTCGAACTCTTCGCGGGTGACCAGGTCCAGCTTGCCCAGGCCGGCCTGCAGTGCGCCCTTGAAGGTGCTCTGCAGTTCTTCGCGCGATTGGCGCAGGCCCGGCGGCACCAGGTCGCTGAGGCGGCGGGCAAGGTCGTCGAGCTGATTGAAATCGATCATGGGGTTCTCCGCAGGTCCGTAGGAAGCCTAGTGCAGGCCGGAACACGCGGGACATCGGCAAGGCAGTCGGCAGGCGGTAAGGATAGTCCCATTCGGTTGTCGGTCGCGGTGACGGCGATGCGTATGAGATGAGTGTTGCGGCCGTCCACGGTATGCTGCGCGACCGTCATGCCCTGGGATCTGCACCGATGAAAATGATCATGGCCATCGTCAAACCGTTCAAGCTCGACGATGTGCGCGAAGCGCTCGCCGGCTGCGGGGTGGCGGGCATCACGGTGACCGAGGTCAAGGGCTTCGGGCGCCAGAAAGGCCACACCGAGTTGTATCGCGGCGCCGAGTATGTGGTCGATTTCCTGCCCAAGGTGAAGATCGAAGTGGCGGTGACCGACGACCAGGCCGAGCGTGTGGTCGAGGCGATCGTCGCGGCGGCCGGCACCGGCAAGATCGGCGACGGCAAGGTGTTCGTCTACGACCTGGGCAGCGTGGTGCGCATCCGCACCGGCGAGCTGGATAGCGACGCGTTGTAAGGCGTCACCGGAAGCGACTTCGGTCGATGCTGTGCCGGCATTGCGCAGGCAACTGACCGATGACAGAAAAACAGCGCCACGGGGCCGGGTCTGCACCGTCGGTCAATGCCCTCGTAGGCGGCATCCAGCTGACAACCAACGCGTTTATGAAATTGGCAGCCGGGCCCACCTTCGGTGGAGCAGCCTGGCTGCATGGCCCAAGTATCGCCAACGCGCGCCGCGCTACGTGGCCGGCTCATACCATTTCAATACCGCAGATCGGCCCCGACACCAGAGGCAAGCAACGGTACCGGCCGCCTGCCCGTAACCCAGCTGCCAATCGTCGAAGAGACCTAGAACGTCCTGATGCGACCCCTGCTTGTCGCCGCGCGATGACTTGCCTACTCTAGTGGCTAATACCATTTCAATACCGGAGTTCGGAATGAAGCGACGTGATGGCAAGTCGGGCTTGCGCCTGCTTCCGGTCCTGGTGGCGCTAAGCCTAACGGCCCCTGCGCTGGCGCAGCCGGTCACACAGCCGGCGATCTTTCCGAGCCCGACGTCGATCGCGCTGGAGGGCGGCACCGTCACGCTCGGTCGGTCGGTCGTGCTGGTGGTGGCGCCGGGTGCGGACCCGGCGTCGGTCGCGCTGGTGCGCCGTATCCTCGGCACCGCTGGCGTGACCAAGATCTCCACCGCATCGCGTCTGCCTGCCACGCTCGACCGCCCGCATATCGTGCTCGGCACCGGCGAGGCGGCGGTGGTGCGCGATGCCCTGACGCGCAGCAAGGCGGGGCAGGACACCCACAAGGAGGGCTATACGCTCGCCAGCGTCGCGCTCGGCAACGGCAGCCTGATCACGCTGGCCGGTCACGATAACGATGGGCTGTTCCATGCGGCGCAGACGCTGCGTCAGCTGGTCGAGCGCCCCGCCATCCCGACCCTGGTGATCCAGGATCATCCGGCGATGCCGATCCGCGGCACCATCGAAGGGTTCTACGGTGCACCGTGGTCGATGGCCGATCGCACCAAGCATCTGGAATTTCTTGCCCGCACCAAGGCCAATACCTTCATCTACAGCCCGAAGGACGACCCGTACGCGCGCGACCGCTGGCGCGAGGCGTATCCGGCCGCCACGTTGAAGGCGCTGGGCAAGCTGGCGGCCACCGCCAAACGCAATCATGTCGACTTCGTCTATGCGATCTCGCCGGGGCCGACGGTGTGCTTCTCCGATCCGGCCGACGCCAAGGCGCTGCTGCGCAAGTTCGATGCCTTCCGCGCGCTGGGCGTGCGCAGCTTCTATGTGGCGCTGGACGATATCGAATACACCAAGTGGAACTGCGAGCGCGACAAGACCACCTTCGGCGATTCGGGTGCGCAAGCGGCCGGCATCGCGCAGTCGCATCTGCTCAACCTGGTGCAGGCCGATCTGGTCGCCCGCCACGATGCGTCGTCGGAACTGATCATGGTGCCGACCGAGTATTTCGACGCCAAGGAAAGTCCGTACAAGGAAGCGCTGCGCAAGCACCTGGACCCGAAGATCGTGGTGCAGTGGACCGGCACCGACGTGGTGCCGCCGGCCATTTCCATCCCCGATGCACGCGCGGCCACCAAGGCGTTCGGCCGCAAGACGCTGCTGTGGGACAACTACCCGGTCAACGATTTCGAGACCTCGGCCGGGCGTCTGCTGATGGCGCCGTACGCGCGCCGCGAAGCGGGTTTGTCGGCGGAATTGTCTGGCATCGTCTCCAATCCGATGAATCAGGAAGTGCCCAGCCGCGTCGCGGTGATGGGGCTGACCGCGTTCGCGTGGAACGACAAGGATTACGACGCGCAGCGCACCTGGCATGCGGCCGCACGCGATCTGGCCGGAGGCGATGCGCGGGTGACTGCCGCGCTGCTCACCTTCTTCGACACCCAGCATCTGGCACCGACCTTCGGCAGCCAGCCGTGGCAGGAACAGGCGCCGCAGCTGAAGGCGGTGCTCGACCATGTGCGCGAGACGATCGCGCTCGGCGATGCGGCGGCGCGCAGCCAGGCCATCGCCGAGCTGGCGCGCACGGCGGACGAGATTGCTGCCGCGCCGCAGATCATTCGCGAAGGCGTGGCCGACAAGGGCTTTGCGGAACAATCGCGCCCCTGGCTGGAGGCGATGCAAGGTTGGGGCCGCGCGTTGCAGCAAACCGCTGGCGGCCTGGATGCCGCCAATCGCGGTGATGCGCAGGCGGCAGTGGCGTTTACCGATGCCAAGCAGAGTGCCGCCGAAGCCGCAGCGATCCCCTCGATTCCCGGCGCCACGCGTTTCGGTGGCCCGGTCAAGATCGCCGATGGCGTACTGGACCGCTTCGTCGCCGACGCGCCGCGCCTGATCGCCTACCGCGTGCAGTCGACAGCCGAAGCGGCAAACGCGCAGTGACGACCTGGGGCGGCGACCGGACGACGGCCTAGCCACTAGACAGGCGTCGCCGGTGCGCGGCATCGACGCGGACCCCTTGTCCACTGTGGTTCCCCTGCGCAGTTGCGCACCACCTGGCGATTGCTCGCCAGGTGGATAGGCGCACCGCTGGTGTGTCATCGGGATGGTCAGGCGTGCAGCCCGGTGGGCGTGGCCCGCGTCGCCGGATCAGCATGCGGCACGCAGATCGAGATGCGTTGTTCCCCTGCGCTGGTGCTGGATGCATTGCGCAATTGCGCGTCACCGCCCAGGTGCCGCGCTCCCCGCGTGGCACCTGGGAGGTGGGTGACGGCAACTTGCCGGTCAGCGGGTTTCGTTCGGCGCTACCGGCTGCGCATCGCGCTTCAGGTGCCGATACAGCCGCTTCCAGCTGCCGCGGATGGTGCGTACCCAGCGCGGCTCGGCGCTGCGTGCGGCCTCGTCGGCGGTCGGCGCGATACCGGCCAGGCGCTGGCGCATCTTCTGGAAATTGGCCAAGTCACTGCGCTGCAGTTGACGCGCCAGCGTGCCGCGTCGCAACCAGCGCGGGAAGCGCCAGGCCGAGGTGAAATCGATCAGCACTGGCACGCCGGCACTGATCACCACATTGGTGCCGTGCAGATCGTTGTGGGTGATGCCGACTGCGTGCAGACGGCGCAGCGCATGCTGCAGCTGCTGGAACACCTCCTGGCCGACCACCGCGCTGGCGCTGAGGGTGTCGCCCGGAATGAACTCCATGCCCAGTGCCAGCCCGCCCAGCGTGCCGAGCAGGGCCGGCGCATGCCGCCAGCCGTGCAGGCGGGCCAGCATCTTGGACTCGTGCCGCACCATCAGCCGCGCGATCGGCGCCAGCAGCGTACGGCGGTAGCGGCTGTAGTCCTTGACCACCGCCAGTTGCCCATCCAGATGCGTGCGATAGACGTTGGGCTCGAGCAGCCGGGTGCCCTGCTTGAGCAGCACGGGCGTGACGATTTGCAGGCTGGAGGTGTCCAGCGGCTGGT
The DNA here is from genome assembly GCF_056725225.1 of Xanthomonas sp. NCPPB 2933. NCBI lineage: Bacteria > Pseudomonadati > Pseudomonadota > Gammaproteobacteria > Lysobacterales > Lysobacteraceae > Xanthomonas > Xanthomonas sp. NCPPB 2933. Next base: position 4,934,399 of record NZ_CM161518.1, on the reverse strand, counting down.
AGTGCATGGCAAGTCTCCGGACCTTGGCGGCGCGGAGGAATCACGCGTCTGGCAGGTTTACGATGATCGCGGGGGATCGGTCCGATGAATTTTAGAACTTGCGAGTATTGAAATTATATTTGTTAAAAAAATGAAATGTTCCGGGAGTGGAACGGCTCGAAGAATCAACAGCTTGCAGAGTCAGCTGCGATCAATGTTGTCGGTATCTCTGTGCGACGCGCTGCTTGCAGCGAGCGTGCATTTACCGCATCGCGTGCCGCGCCCGTCGGCACAAGCGCTCACCGGAACGCTGATTGGCCACTGTGCACGCCAACAGGCAGCGATCACAGTCCTTCTTGACAGGTGCTGAGACTCGATCCACTGTGCCGGCTGCGGTCAGGGGGCTGCATCACGCGCAGTACCGGCACGTCCACACGGACGATGCCTGAAGCCGAGTACGCGCACGATCCTGTGATTTTGGGAAAGCCCCCGAATTGGACAGCAACTGCGCCACTTCCGGACGCCGCCAGGTCATGCCTGCGTGCGCATGGATGCGGGGACGATGGAGTACGACTCATTGGGGAATGCGATGAAAAGGACCGCAACATGGCTGTTGGCCTGCACGGCGCTGGGCTGCGTTTCCGACGCGGCCGCGCAGTCGTTGTCGCGTGGCTGGGACAACTATCGGCAACAGCAAAAACAGCAGGCTGGCACCCAGGGGGCCACCGCACCGGCGCCGCCGTCCGGCCCGTCGCAAGACGGTACCGCCGCAGGACAGACGGCAGTGCAAGACAGCGCAGCCGGCGAGACCGGCGGCTTCACCACGGTGACGGCGCAGACGCCCGCAGCGGCGGCACCGCCCGCACCGGTGCCTGCCTACGTTGCGCCTGCGCCGCGCGAAGAAGAACAGCGCCTCAAGAGCGGCATGTTCTTGGGCGCGCAGGGCGGCGAAGCCAAGGTGTTCGAGGGGAACAAGCAGGACATGGCGGGCTTCAACGTCGGTTACCGCTGGCGTGCTGGTCCGGTCACGCTGGTCGGCATTGAAGTGGCCACCGGAAAGGTCGACGGTTCGAAGGATGCGGATGGCTTTGTCGTCATTCCGACAGTGGACTTCGGCAGCATCGGTGGAACGGCGCGCTTCAACTTCGGCGACACCCCTGTGTTCGCTCTGGTACGCATGGGCTATTGGGGAGGCGAGGCAAAAGGCGAGGACTACACCGAGCGTGTTTACGGCGCATATCTGGGTGCGGGCCTCGGTGTGGATATCGGCAAGCATTTCAGTCTGAGCGCGCTCTACACGAACTACCTGTACGCCGACGAGTACTACGACGACTACGAAGACATCACCATCAATCGTGCCGAAGTGCTGAGCTTCGGCGCCGAAGTCCGCTTTTGAGCCGGCGATAGAAAAACAGCGTTGTGCACACAGCAAGGCGGATGGCGACATCCGCCTTGTTGCCGTTGGGCTATATGAAGCGCTCGGTGATCCGGTACTGCGCACGCTTTGTCGGAGCTCTGATCGGCACCACGAAGGCACGGATGTGGTGTCATACAAGACAACGCTGCGGCGCAAGCAATCACGACGAGGAAGGTATGGAGGTCTTTACGCAATTTCTGACCGACGAGCAGGACCCGGTGGCCGTGGGCAAGATCCTGCCCAAGGTGAACGTTGCTGACCCGCGACGAGCAGGTCGAGTACATCGCGGTGCAAAAGAAGATGGTGATGAACTTGTCGCCGGCCGCGGTGGTGCTGACCAATCGCAGATTCATCGTTGTACACCCCACGCTGTTCGGGATGACGTTTCGCGATGTCCCCTGGCGCGAGGTGCTCGACGTGCATATGAGCGAGCAGATGCTGGGCGCAACGATCATGTGCCGCACCACGCAGGGCGGCTACCTGTCCATCGACAGCCTGCCCAAGAAACAGGCACGGCGGGTCTACGCCTATGCCCAGCAGGTGGAAGAATCGGCCCACGAAAAACGTCAGCAGCTGGAGTTCGACAAGTTGCGTGCGTCGGCCGGCGGTGTGGTGGTGCATGCGCCTGCAGCGCAGGGCGTGGCGCCTTCAGTGCCAGCGACTACGGTGGCCGGCGCGGATGATCCGATGCAGGTGCTGAGCAAGCTCAAGCAGTTGCTGGATGCCGGGTTGGTGACCCAGGAAGAATTCGACGCCAAGAAGGCTGAAGTGCTGGCACGGCTCTAGGGCTGGCAAACGAAGAACGGGGCTGGCGGCACTACGCGCACAAGCCTCAGGTAGATGCGTACCGCGCAGCGGAGTCGTAGTGCACACATGGCCCTGCCGATGCTACGCGACACTGCGAGCATCGCCAGCACGCCTGTAAGCGGTGCTGTCTTCGCCCCCAATCTGCAGGACCAGCGCACGCGAACGATGCGCCGGTTCTTTTCAATCGGGCCGGCGCGCAGCAAGCGGCGCCGGCCCGATGACATGCTTACTCGCCCAGCGCCTTGGCCACGAACGGCGGTGCAACCAGCACGCCGGTATGCAGGTGCGCGGTGTAGTACAGCGTCTCGAAACCCTTGGCCTGCGCATCGTTTTGGCGGAACGCGAAATCGGCGTTGGCCTGCTTGCTGGCCATGGTCACGCTCCACCAGCCGGTGGGGTAGCACGGCTGCGGGAACGGCAGGGTCTTGAACGACTGGAAGCCGGCCTTGCCCATTTCGGTGCGCATTTCCTTGATTAGCTCCAGCAGCGCCAGCGGCGATTCGGACTGCTGCACCAGGATGCCGTCGTCCTTCAGCGCCTTGAAGCAGCTGTCGTAGAACGCCTTGTTGAACAGGCCTTCGGCCGGGCCGACCGGGTCGGTGGAATCGACGATCACGATGTCCACGCTGCCGGCCGAGCAGTTGGCCATGTAGGCCACGCCGTCGTCGAACAGCAGCTCGGCACGCTTATCGTGGTTGGAATCGCACAGCTCGGGGAAATACTTCTCCGACATGCGCGTGACCTGCTCGTCGATATCGCACTGGGTGGCACTTTCCACGCCCGGGTGCTTGAGCACCTCGCGCAGCGTGCCGCAGTCGCCGCCGCCGATGATCACCACGCGCTTGGGTGCGGGGTGGGTGAATAGCGCCGGGTGGCTGATCATCTCGTGATAGAAGAAATTGTCGCGGCTGGTCAGCATCACCGCGCCATCGATGAGCATCAGCTTGCCCCAGTCGGTGGTCTGGTAGATCTCGATCTTCTGGAACGGGGACTGCACCTCGTCCAGCTTGCCGCTGACGCGAAAGCCGATCGCCGAGCCGGTCGGCTGGAAGTGTTCGATGTACCAGTTGTCGTTGGCGCTCATGCAAAATCCTAAAAGGAAGGGGGCTGTTCCTTCTCCCTCCGGGAGAAGGTGGCGCAAAGCGCCGGATGAGGGTCGGGCGCAGCCTCATGCACCAAGCTGCTGACGGCACTACCGAACCCTCACCAACCCCACTCCAACCAGGAGCGGGGCATCAAGTCGGCGCGGATTGTAACGGACCCTGCGCGTGCCAGGCGTTACACTTCACGCCCTTTTTGCCCCAGCCGAGTCAGCGAAATGAGCGATTGGTCCCTCGACCAAGCCCGCAAGACCTATTCGATCCCGCATTGGGCCGACGGGTATTTCGATGTGAACGCTGCCGGACACATCGTGGTCACGCCGACCACCGATGGCCCGTCGGTGTCGCTGCCCGAGGTGGTGGACGCCGCGCGCGCGGCTGGCGCCAAGCTGCCGCTGCTGGTGCGCTTCCCGGACATCCTGGGCCAGCGCCTGGGCAAGCTGCAGGCCGCGTTCGCGCAGGCGCAGTCCGAATGGGATTACGCAGGCGGCTACACGGCCGTCTACCCGATCAAGGTCAACCAGCATCGCGGCGTGGCTGGCACGCTGGCCAGCCACCATGGCGAGGGCTTTGGCCTGGAAGCGGGCAGCAAGCCGGAGCTGATGGCGGTGTTGGCACTGTCGCGCCCGGGCGGGTTGATCGTCTGCAACGGCTACAAGGACCGCGAATACATCCGCCTGGCACTGATTGGGCGCAAGCTCGGCCTGCAGACCTTCATCGTCATCGAAAAGCCCTCCGAGCTGAAGCTGGTGCTGGAAGAGGCGCGCGCGCTGGAGGTCAAGCCGGGCCTGGGCGTGCGCATGCGGCTGGCCTCGCTGGGCGCGGGCAAATGGCAGAACAGCGGTGGCGACAAGGCCAAGTTCGGGCTGTCGCCGCGCCAGGTGCTGGATCTGTGGAAGACGCTGCGCGACACCGAATACGCCGACTGCCTGCAGTTGCTGCATTTCCACATGGGCTCGCAGATTTCCAACGTGCGCGACATCGCCAACGGCATGCGCGAGGCCACACGCTATTTCGTGGAGCTCTCGCGCCTGGGCGCCAAGATCAGCCATGTGGATGTCGGCGGCGGCCTGGGTATCGATTACGAAGGCACGCGTTCGCGCAGTTATTGCTCGATCAACTATGGCCTGCATTCCTACGCCAGCAATATCGTGCAGCCGCTGGCCAATGCCTGCGAAGAGCATGGCCTGACCCCGCCGCGCATCGTCACCGAATGCGGCCGCGCGATGACCGCGCACCACGCGGTGCTGATCGCCAATGTGTCCGAAGTGGAGCAGGCGCCGGAAGGTCGCGTGCCCGACGCGCACGACGACGAACCGGCAGCGATTCGCCACCTGCGCGAGATCCACGATGAGCTAGACGTGCGCCCGGCGGTGGAACTGTTCCAGGAGGCGCAGCACTTCCATGCCGAAGGCCTGAGTGCGTATGCATTGGGCCAGATCGACCTCACCCACCGCGCGCGTATCGACGATCTGTTCTACGCGATCGCCCATGGCGTGCGTGCACGCCTGAGCTTCGACGAAAAGAGCCACCGCCCGGTGCTGGACGAGCTCAACGAGCGGCTGGTGGACAAGTACTTCGTCAACTTCAGCGTGTTCGAATCGATTCCGGATGTGTGGGCGATCGATCAGGTGTTCCCGATCGTGCCGATCGAGCGCTTGAACGAAGCGCCGCAACGGCGCGGCATCATCGCCGACATGACCTGCGATTCGGACGGCATGGTCAAGACCTACGTCGAGAACGAAAGCCTGGACAGCTCGATGCCGCTGCACACGTTGAATCCGGGCGAGAGCTATCGCATCGGCTTCTTCCTGGTCGGCGCCTACCAGGAAATTCTCGGCGATATCCATAACCTGTTCGGTGATACCGATGCGGTGGAAGTGGCCGTGGACGGCGATGGCTATCGCATTGCGCAGCAGCGCCGTGGCGATACCACCGATGTGATGCTGGATTACGTGGGCTATCAGCTGGACACGCTGCGCGCGACCTATGCCGAGCGCATCGCCGCCGCGCAGCTGTCGCCGGAGCGTGCGCAGGAATTGCACGACGCCTTGGAAGCCGGGCTGACCGGTTACACCTATCTGTCCGACGAACCGTTGGGCTGAAGCAGTACGCGCGCCGCGGCCGACGCCGTGGCGCGCAGGCAGTGCCGATGCAAGATCAGCACTGAGTCCGCGCCGCTACAGCCGCGTAGAAGAGCTGCATAGAACGAGTGAGCAGTCGTAAAGCGGACGCGGCCGGTGATCGGCCTTCGCATGAATCTGTTGGGCACCGCCCTGCCAGCGCGCCTTGAGGGCCGCTTGCCACCGCTCAGTCACGCACGCATGACCTCGGGCAGACGCGCACCGGCGCAGTCCACATAAAACAGCGCACTGTGACCCGCGCGACCCCGCGCCGTTGATCTACAGAGTGCCGCAGTCGTATGACATCCAAACGACCGACGCATGATCGAACGAATGCACGCGCTAGGTGTCGCAAGCGATGCCGCATGTCGTGCAGTGATTTGTCTGGTAGCGCAGCTATATCAACGCTGCCGCGCGCAGTGGTCTTATGCATTGCGGTCTTTTATGCAATGCGGAGAACGCAAATCCGCCTGCAATTTCGCCTGCAATCGCGCACCTGCCGCATCGACGCGACATGCGTCGCGTTTTGTGTGTGGCGCTGCATGCAGCGCCGAACCCCCAAACAGACGTATGTATCCAGAACACTAACTGCAATCACACTTCATTAAAAAATATTTGCAGGAAACGCGCAATTCGTGATTTTTGCACGGTTCATTGTGTTGCCCGATTGTTAGTGTTTATTAACTTGCCGGGAAGCAAGTGCTTCAAGAAAAACGCAGTTGCACGTCTTGGTGTTACCTCCGTGCTACTTCGTTGTACGTCTCCATTGTGCGTCTTTATCGAGTGTTCCAACTGCGTATCGCCGGCCTCTGCCGGTGGTCGATGGTGTTTTCTACCTAAACGTTTTTTAGGCCAAGTGCTGATCCGGCGTCTCGTTGACCGCATTGCGGGCAAGACCCGTTGGGCGACTGCGCGCCACACAAGAAGGATGCACGCAATGCACGCTGACGCCTCTCCCGTGATTCCCCTGACTAAAGCGCAACGCGGCCTGTGGGTTGCCAGCAAGTTGCACACCGACAACACCTTGATGTTGTCCGAAGCGTTGGAGATGTTCGGCCCTCTCGATCCGCAGCTATTGCTACGCGCCAGCATGCAGCTGACGCGCGAGTTCGACACACTGCGGCTGTGCATCGTCGAACACGATGGCGTGCCCGGCCAGGTCATCCGTCCCGAATACACGGCCGCCATTCCGTACTTCAATCTCAGCGAAGATCCCTCGCCGCGCAACGCGGCCGAGCATTGGGTGGACGAACAAATCCGCAAGCCGGAAAACCTGCAGGACGGGCCGTTGTGGCACTGCGCGGTCTTCCGTCTTGGCGAAGATCACCATATGTGGGTGCAGTGCGTGAGCCATCTGGTGATGGATGGCTATTGCGCATCGATCATGATGCAACGCATGGCGGTGCTCTATAACGCCTACGCTACCGATAGCGAGCCGGAACCTGCGCAGTACGGCAGTGCGCTGTCGTTGAACGAACTGGAGCAGCACTATCGCGAGTCCGATCGTTTTCAGCGCGATCGCACCTACTGGATGCAACAGCTGGCCGATTTGCCGCCGCCGGCCACCTTGGCGCGGCCGGGCAATCAGCTGTCCACCGGGTTGTTGCGTGGCACCGGGCAGTTTTCGCCGCAGCAGGTGGTGCGTTTGCGTGCGCTGGGCAAGGACTATGGCGCCAGCCTGCCGCAGATGCTGATCTCGCTGATTGCCGCGTATTACTACCGCTGCACCGGTGCCGAGGATCTGGTGATCGCAATGCCGGTGACCGGCCGCATCAATGCGCGTTACCGGCAAACCGCCGGGCTGGTGGCCAACGTGATTTCGCTGCGTTTGAAGATGGATCCGCAGCAGCCGATCCATCACTTGTTCGCGCAGGTGTCCTCGGTGGTCAAGCATGCCTTGCGGCACCAGCAATACCGCTTCGAGGATGTGCGTCGCGACCTGGGCGTGTTCGGCATCGAACAGAAGTTCGCGCGGCTGGCGGTGAATATCGAGGCCTTCGATTACGCGCTGCGCTTCGGCGAGGCGTATGCAGTGCCGCACAACCTCTGCAACGGTCCGGCCGACGATCTGACCATCTTCTGCTACGAGCGTGGCGATGGCGCCGCGTTGCGCTTCGACCTGGATGCCAACCCGGCGTTGTACGACAGCGACGAGCTGGCAGAACATTGCCGCCGCCTGACCCACCTGGCCGATGCGGTACTGGCAGATCCGGAGTGCGCACTCGGCCTGATCGATGTGCTGGGTCACGACGAGCGCCAGCGGCTGCTGCACACCTGGAACGACACCGCTGCGCCGCTGCCGGAGCCGAGCACGCTGCTGCACGGCATGCTGCAGCGTGCCGAGCTGATGCCGGCGGCGGTGGTGGTGCAATACGACAACCGCACGCTGGATTACGCCACGCTCTGCGAGCTTGCCTCGCGCGTTGCCGCGCAGTGGGTGGCCGACGGCGTGGGCCCGGGCGATGTGGTCGCCATCGCGTTGCCGCGCAGCGAGCAATTGCTGGTGGCCTTGCTGGCGGTGATGTGGAGCGGGGCGGCCTATCTGCCGCTGGACCCGGAAAGCCCGGCCGCGCGCAATCGGCAGATGCTCAACGATTCCGGCGCCATCGCGCTGGTCTGCGAGCCGGCGTTGTGCGAGCGCTATCTGCTCGGTGGCATGGTGTGGCTGGACCCGCGCCCGGCCGTGTTGCCGGCGGCGATCGCACCGCTCGCCACGCCGGATGGCACCGCCTACGTGTTGTACACCTCCGGCTCGACCGGCGCGCCCAAGGGCGTGGAAATCAGCCATCGCAATCTGTTCAATTTCCTGCATGCGATGGAGCACGAACTGGCATTGCGCCCGCGCGATCGTGTGCTGGCAGTCACCACCATCACCTTCGATATCGCCGGGCTGGAGTTGTACCTGCCGTTGTTGGTGGGCGCACGCGTAGTCATCGCACCAGCCGGCATCACTCACGATCCACGCAGCCTGTCGCGCCTGATTGCGCACGAGCAGATCAGCGTGGTGCAGGCCACGCCGTCGTTGTGGCGCATCCTGTTGGCCAACCAAGATCTGGCACTGGACCGTATCCACGCGCTGGTCGGCGGTGAGGCCTTGGTGCCGGAGTTGGCGACGCAGTTGCTGAGCCGGGTGGGGCGCCTGACCCAGTTGTACGGGCCGACCGAAACCACCATCTGGTCGACCATCATGCCGTTGCAGCTGACCGACGCCGCAGCCCCACCCATCGGCAGGCCGCTGCTCAATACGCGCGTCTACGTGCTGGATGCGCAGCGGCAGCCGCTGCCCACCGGCGCGATCGGCGAGTTGTATATCGGCGGCGCAGGTGTGGCGAAGGGCTATCGCGGCAAGCGCCAGCTGACCAGCGAGCGCTTCGTGCGCGACCCGTTTGCCGATGACGGCAGCAGCATGTACCGCACCGGCGACCGCGTGCGTCAGCGCCGCGACGGCATGCTGGAGTTCATCGGCCGTGCGGACGCGCAATTGAAGATCCGCGGCCATCGCGTGGAGCCGGCCGAAATCGAAAACGCCTTGCTGCTGCATTCGCAGGTAGCCCAGGCGGTGGTGGTTGGCCATAGCGATGGCGACAACAACGCGTTGCAGTTGCTGGCCTATGTGGTGGGCAAGCACGGAACCATGCCGGCGACCGAGCTGCTGCGCGCGCATCTGCAGCAACGCTTGCCTGCGTCGATGATTCCCACGCTGTGGATGCCGCTGGAGGCACTGCCGCTGACACCCAACGGCAAGCTGGATCGCCGCGCATTGCCGTCACCGGGCGCATTGCCGCAGCGCGCGCATGTAGCGCCACGCGATGCGCTCGAACACCAACTGGCAGCGATGTTGCAGGACGTGCTGGGCATTGAAGTCGTCGGTGTGGAAGACAACTTCTTCGAACTCGGCGGCGACTCGCTGCGCGCGGCAGAAATGGCAGCGCGTTTCCCGCAGATGTTCGGCGTCGAACTGCCGCTGGGCACGCTGTTCCATGCGCCGACGATTGCCGGTCTGGCCGAGGTGATCAAACGCAGCGCGCAGACCCCGAACGATCCGCTCGGCGTGCTGTTGCCGTTGCGTGCGGGTACGCCGGGCACCACGCCGCTGTTCTGCATCCATCCGGTGGTCGGTCTGGGCTGGTCGTATCTCACCCTGCTCGGTCAGCTCGATCCGCAGTGGCCGGTATATGCATTGCAGTCGCCGGCATTGAGCGACCCTCAGCATCGCCCGGAGAGCATCGAGGCGATCGCGCGCGATTACCTGGCCCGTCTGCGCAGCGTGCAGCCGCACGGGCCGTATCGGCTGATCGGTTGGTCGCTGGGCGGCTTGATCGCCCATGCCATCACCGCCGAGTTGCATGCGCTTGGCGAAGAAGTCGAGTTGCTGGCAATGCTCGACAGCTACCCGCATCTGGAGCAGGCCGCATCGTTGCCGGAATCGGAAAACGTTCGCGCATCGGTGCATGCGCTGGGCCTGACGCTGGCACACGGCCAGCCGATGCCGACCACGGTGGCCGAACTGGCCAGCCTGCTATGCGATCACTACGGGTTGAACGATTTGCCCGCGGTGCGCCAGCTGCTCGAACAACGCCCCACGCTGCTGGACGACATGGGCGGTATGACCCAGCACCACCTGCAGCTGGCGCGGCGTCATCGCCCCAAGCCGCTGGACCAGGATGTGCTGTTCGTCGAAGCAAGCGTGCGCATGACCTCCGGCGGCGACGATGCAGTGTGGGTGGATTACCGGCCGCAGGCCTGGCGCCCGTACGTGCGCAATCTGCACCTGCATACCTTGGACAGCGACCATCATTCGATGCTGTCGTCCACGCATTCGGCCACGCTCAGCGCGTTGCTGCACGCGGCCACTGCGAAAGCCACACAACGCGATGGCAGCATTGCCACCGCCAGCGACGGGGTGGCCGAATATGCCTGAGTCACTGCAGACGCCGGCACCTCACCGTCCGGTACTGATCGCCACCCTGGGCACGCATGGCGATGTGCGCCCGATCATCGCGCTGGGCCGCGGCCTGCAGGAGCGCGGTTATCCGGTGCGGGTGCTGACCAGCGCCAACTTCGAATCCCTGATCCGCGCCAATGGGCTGGAGTTCTTTCCGCTCAGCGGCGACCACCAGAAGCTGTTGCAGGGCCATCCGAATGTCGCCGAGATGCGCGGCGGCTGGCGTGGCATCTGGGGCACCTTGCGCGCACAACTGATGGACTGGGCGCGCGACTGGGCCGAGCAGGGCCGCGCGGCCTGTGCCGATGCCGGTTTGATTCTCGGCGTGGGCAGCGCGAGCTTGCTGGCACATAGCCTGGGCCAGGCCTACGGCCTGCCGGTGGTGTTCACGCAACTGCAGCCGCTGACCGCCTCGCGCCATGTGCCGTTGATGGTGATGCCCACCGTGCGTCTGCCGGGGCTGGTGAGTGTGGCACTGCATCATGCGGTGCGCTTTGCCGGCTGGCAGCTGATGCGCCCGGCGCTCAACGGCATCGTGCGCCCGGCATTGGGGCTGCCGGCGTATCCATGGAGTGGTCCCGACCGCAGCGCGCAGCGCGTGGTGTATGGCTATAGCGAGCATCTGTGCCCACGTCCGCCGGACTGGCCGGACAGAGCCCAGGTCGCCGGTTTCTGGCAGTTGCCGCAGCCGCAGTGGCAGCCGCCGGCCGCGCTGGAAGCGTTTCTGCAGGCCGGCCCGCCGCCGCTGTATATCGGCTTCGGCAGCATGATCAGCACCGATGCGGCGCAGCTCACCGCCATCGTCAAGGCGGCGGTGCGTCTGACTGGTCAACGCGCGTTGCTGGCCAGCGGCTGGGGCGGGCTGGCGGCTGGGGAAGACGCGTCCGACGATGCGGAGCGCTTCTTCCAGCTGGAGCAGGCACCGCACGATTGGCTGTTCCCGCGGGTGTCGGTCGCGGTGCATCACGGCGGTGCCGGCACGACCGGTGCGGCGCTGGCTGCGGGGATTCCGTCGGTGGTCCTGCCGTTCGGCTACGACCAACCGTTCTGGGCGCATTGCCTGGCCCAGCGCGGCGTCGCGCCCCCGGCACTCGCACGGGTCGGATTGCAGCCGGAAACCTTGGCCGATGCCATCCGCCAGGCCAGCGCGCCGAGCATGCGTGCAGCAGCACGCGTGCTGGGTCAGCGCATCCGTGAGGAGGACGGGATCAGCCGGGCGGTGGATCAGCTGGAAGCATGGGGATTGCTGCAACCGGCGGTGTCGGTGGCGCCGACCGAGCGGATCGAGCAGCAGGCCGTCGCGTGATACAGACCGTCGTGTGATGGATGACGCTGTGGGGGAACCACAGCGTCGATAGCGGATTGCAGGCGGCAATGCGGCTGGGCATTACCGCAGGTCTCTGAGTGCGGCACGGTTGAGGTGCCGGGCGTGTTGCTGCGGCCAACGTCAATGCCGGCATCGCTGCATCGGCGGGATGCGGCACAATCGGGCTCCCTCGCCTTGCATCGCCCGCATGCGCTATCCCGCCCTCGATCTGCTGCGTGGCATCGCCATCGTCTGGGTGATGCTGTTCCATTCCTTCGTGGTCGGCGGTCTGGGTCCGGACTGGGCGTGGTTGTCCCGCTACGGCTGGATGGGCGTGGACCTGTTCTTCGTGTTGAGCGGTTTTCTGATCGGCACGCAGGTGCTGCGGCCGCTGGCGCACGGGCAAGGCCTGGACTTCAAGGCGTTCTATCTGCGCCGCGCGTTCCGCATCCTGCCGGCGTTTCTGGTGGTGCTGGCGATCTACATGGCGTGGCCGGATTTTCGTGAGTCGCCCGGGTTGGCACCGTGGTGGATGTTCGTCAGCTTCACCCTGAACCTGTTCGTCGATTACGGCCGCGATGCCGCGTTCTCGCACGCCTGGTCGCTGTGCGTGGAAGAACATTTCTATCTGGTGTTTCCGTTGCTCGCGACGCTGTTGATGCGTCGGCCCTCGGCCGCGCGCTTTGTCGTGCTCTGCGTGCTGGTGGTGGTTGCAGGTATCGCGCTGCGTGCCGGCATCTGGTGGCACAACACCGCCCTGGACAGCGCCGGTGCCGGCCTGCAGCGCAACTGGTTTGTCGAAGACCTCTATTACCCGACCTGGAACCGTCTGGACGGTCTGCTGGCCGGTGTCGTCCTGGCGGTGCTCAAGATCTTCCGCCCCACGCTGTGGCAACGGCTGCAGCAGCGCGGCAACGCGGTGCTGTGTGCCGGCATTGCGATTCTGGCGCTGGCGTTGTGGCTGTTTCGCGAGCGCACCGGCCTGATCGGCAATGCGTTGGGCTGGCCGATGTTGTCGTTGGGGCTCGCCTTGCTGGTGCTGGCCGGCACCGCCACCCGCGGCGTGCTTGGCGGCCTGCGCGTGCCGGGCGCGGCGTGGCTGGCGGGCATTTCCTACAGCCTGTATCTGACCCACAAGGCCGTGTTCCATCTCACCCAGGGCTGGTTCGGCCCGGCGCTGGAGGGGCGTGGCGTGCTGGCATTTGCGGTGTATGGCCTGATGGCAGTGCTGGGCGGTGCGGTCTTGCACTACGCGGTGGAGCGCCCGTTTCTGCAGCTGCGCGACAAGATGCTGCGGCCAGGCGCGCGGCCGTTGGCTGCCGCTGATCGCGCCTGACCGGGCATCGCAAAACGCCGCGCAATGCGCGGCGTTGTCGTCATCTCTGGCGGTGCGCCAGTTCCAGCGCCGCACCGAGCTTGGATGCTGCGCGATCTGCGCACGCGCCAATCAACACATCATCGGGTCGCGGCGCGACCGAGGCATTGGCGCTGAAGGCCATCGTTACTGCGCGTCGCGCGCCACCTGGAAACCGGCGAACGACTGCGTCACCGGCATGATTTCCAGCCGATTGATATTCAGATGCGCCGGCAGGCTGGCGACATAGAAGATCTGCTCGGCGATGTCCTCGGCGGTCATCGGGGTGGCGCCGCGGTACAGCGTGTCGGAGGCGGCCTGGTTGCCGCCGGTGCGTACCAGGGTGAATTCGGTTTCTGCCATGCCCGGTTCGATCGAGGTCACGCGCACACCGATGCCGTGCAGGTCCGCACGCAGGCCCAGCGAAAACTGCTGCACGAACGCCTTGGTGCCGCCGTACACATTGCCGCCGGTGTACGGGTAGGTCGCCGCCACCGAGGCGATGTTGATGATCGCGCCGCGGCGTGCGATCAGCGCCGGCAACAGGCGGTGGGTGAGGGTGACCAGGGCGGTGACGTTGGTGTCGATCATCTGCTGCCACTGCGTCAGGTCCGCCTGCTGTGCAGGCGCGGTACCCAGCGCCAGGCCGGCGTTGTTGACCAGCACATCGATGTCGGCGAAGTCAGCCGGCAATGCATCGATCGCTGCCGACAAGGCCTGCGCATCGCGCATGTCGAACGCGGCGGTGTGCACCTGGCCGGCGGGCAGTTCGGCGGCCAGCGCCTCCAGGCGCTCGGCGCGCCGGCCGGTGGCGATGATCTTCCAGCCGGCAGCAGCAAAACGGCGCACGGCGGCGCTGCCGAATCCGGAGGTGGCGCCAGTGATCAGAACGGTCTTGGACATGGGGATAACTCCTGCGAAGGGGGATCAGACGAAGCAATCAGGTGTGGCGACCGTGCCGGATGCGCGTGCCGCTGCACGGCGTGCGTGCAGCCCGGCCGCACCGAGCGGCTTGCGCGCAACGACGTCGTAGCAACAGGCCGCAAGCGCGCTGCAGCACTGTCGCTACTGCGCCTTGATGGCGATGGCAGGCAATCCGCTGCCGGTCAGTTTCTGCTTGGCTTCGGCCAGTTCGCCGGCGCTGCCATACGGCCCCATGCGCACGCGGTAGACGGTTTTGCCGCTGATTTCAGCCGATTCCACGCGTGCGGCCAGGCCCATCATCGCCAGCTTGGCCTTGGTCGATTCGGCATCGCCAGAGGCGCCGAACGAGCCGGCCTGCAGGATGTAGCGGGTGTTGTCTGTCACTGCAGGTGCAGCCGCCGTCGTTGCCGCTGCGGCCGTCGCAGCAGGTTTCGGCGCTGCAGTTGCAGGTGCGGCGGCAGCCGGCGTGGTGAGCCCTGCGGTGCTGGCCGGCGCCGGTGTGGCCGCCGGACGCGCAGGCGCAGTTTCCGCCAACGGCTTGGGCGCGCTGGCGGCGGTTTCGTTCAATGGCACCGGCACGCTGGCGGCCGGCGTGGCTGCAGCAACACGTGCTGCTGCACCCGGTGCGGGCGCAACCGGCTTGCCTTCCAGTGCCGCACGCGCACGCGCGGCTTCTTCGGCACGCGCACTGGCCGCCAGTTCGGCATCGGACATCTGCACTTCCTTGCCGGGCAGCAAGGTGTAGAAGTCGTACTGCGTCTGCGCATCGCCGGGTTTGGCTTGCGGCTTGGGCGGTTGTGCGCTGGGCTTGGGCAGGTCGGCCGGCGTATCCACGTCGGCATCTGCCACCGGCTCGGGCTGCGCATCGGGATTGGCGCGCGGGCCCACACGCAGGAAGCCGTCGCCGTCCTTCTTGAACAGGTTGGGCGCTGCCAGAAAGATCACTGCCGCAATCGCGGCGCCCGCCACCAACCACACCCAACCGGGGGTGCCATTGCTGGTGTTGCGTCGCGCCTGACTCTTACCGCGTCGTGCTGCCATCTACCACTTCTCCGAATCACGTCGTTGCGGGCCGTGTGGCCCGACTTACATCTTTTCTGGGGCGCTGACGCCAAGCAGTTCCAGGCCGTTGGCGAGCACCTGTTGCGTGGCGACGGCGAGGGTGAGTTTGGCGTCGCGCTCTGCGGCATCGTCCACCAGCAGTTTGGTGTTGTGATACCACGTGTGGAAGGCGTGCGCCAATTCACGCAGGTACTGCGCAATCTGATACGGCTCCAGCGTCTGGCCGGCGATTTCGACCACTTCCGCATAGCGCGACAGCTCGACCATGACGTTGAGCGAATGCTCGTCATCCAGACGCGCCAGCTCGGCCAACCCATGCGCCTGCTCGTACTTGTAGCCTTTTTCCAGCGCCTGACGCAGCACGCTGCACACACGGGCATGCGCGTACTGCACATAGAACACCGGGTTGTCGTTGCTCTGCTGACGGGCCAGGTCGATATCGAAGGTGAGCTGCGAATCGGGCTTGCGCGCGATCAGGAACCAGCGCACCGCATCGGCGCTGGTTTCTTCGATCAGATCGCGCAGGGTGACGTAGCTGCCGGCACGCTTGGATAGCTTCACCTCTTCGCCGCCGCGCATCACCGTGACCATCTGGTGCAGCACGTATTCCGGCCAGCCCTGCGGGATGCCCAGTTCCAGTGCCTGCAGGCCGGCGCGCACGCGCGTCAGCGAGCCGTGGTGGTCAGCGCCGAGCTCGGTGATCGCGCGCTCGTAGCCGCGCTGCCACTTGGTCAGGTGATAGGCCACGTCCGGTACGAAGTAGGTGTAGGTGCCGTCGGACTTGCGCATCACCCGGTCCTTGTCGTCGCCGAAGTCGGTGGACTTCAACCACAACGCGCCGCCTTCCTCGTAGGTGTGGCCGGAGGCGATCAGCTTCTGCACGGCCTCTTCGACCTTGCCGTCCTTGTACAGCGAGCTTTCCAGGAAATAGATATCGAAATCGACGCGGAACGCGGCCAGGTCGTGGTTCTGCTCGTTACGCAGATAGGCCACCGCGAAGCGGCGGATCGCGTCGAAATCGGCAGGGTCCTTGCCGCCGGTGACCAGATGGCCTTCCAGGTCGACGGTGTCGCCGGCCAGGTAGGCGTTGGCCACATCGGCGATGTAGTCGCCGCGGTAGCCGTTCTCCGGCCAGCCGTCGCTGTCGGGGGTGAGCCCTTGCGCGCGCGCTTGCACCGACAACGCCAGGTTCTCGATCTGCACGCCGGCATCGTTGTAATAGAACTCGCGCTTGACGTTCCAGCCGTTGGCATCGAGCACGCGCGCCAGGCTGTCGCCGATCGCCGCCGCGCGGCCGTGGCCGACATGCAGCGGGCCGGTCGGGTTGGCCGAGACGTACTCCACGCCCACCGAGCGGCCATTGCCGGCCAGCCCGCGGCCGTAGTCGGGGCCCTGCTTGATCACATGCGCCACTTCGCGCTGGTAGGCGGAGGGTGTCAGGTGGAAATTGATGAAGCCCGGGCCGGCGATCTCCACCTTGGCCACGTCGTCACTGGCCGGCAACGCGGCGACCAGTGCCTGGGCCAGTGCACGCGGATTGCTGCGCGCGGGCTTGGCCAGCAGCATCGCGGCATTGGTGGCGAAGTCGCCGTGTTCGCGCGTCTTGGGCCGCTCGACCACAAAATCCGGCGGCAGGGTGTCGGCAGGCAGGGTGCCGTTGGCGCGCAAGGCTTCAATGCCTTGGCCGATCAGTGCGCGGAGTTGGGCTTTCACGTGGGATCTGCTTGGAACGAAACCACCGATTTTACCCGACCGCGCGCCCCCGGGTCCGGCAGACGGTTCAGGTCACCGCCGCGTTGTCATTCCAGCCAGCCGCGCTCGGCCAGCGACACCGGGCGGCCGTCGCCGATCACGAAGTGGTCGAGCAGGCGGATCTCCACCAGATCCAGTGCCTCCAGCAGACGTTTGGTAACCGCGCGGTCGGCCTCGGAGGGCTCCGGGTTGCCGGACGGATGGTTGTGCCCGACGATCACGGCCGCTGCATTGTGCAGTAGCGCCCGTCGCACCACTTCGCGCGTATGGATGTCGGCGCCATCAAGCGTGCCGGTGAACAATTCCTCGAAGGCGATGGCGTGATGTTTGGTATCCAGGTACAGCACCGCGAACACCTCGTACGCCTTTGCACGTAGTCGCTGCGAAAAATAGCGGCCGACGCTGGGTGGGTCGCTGAGCGCTTCGCCGCGCTCCAGCTCGCTCATCAGGTGACGGTGTGCCAGTTCCAGCGCCGCGTTGAGCTTGCAGGCCGAGGCGGGCCCAAGGCCGGGAAGGCGCGCCAGGGCCGGGGCCGGGCGATCCAGCAGCACGCGCAGCGGGCCGTGGCGAAGCAGCAGATCGCGCGCAGTGCGCACCGCGTCCTGGCCGCGCAGACCGGAACCGACAAAGATCGCCAGCAGCTCGGCATCGGATAACGCAGTCGCCCCGCGCGCCAGAAGTTTCTCGCGCGGGCGTTCGTCGGTGGGCCAGTCGTGAATGTGCATATGGCGAGATTGCCGGTGCTCATCGCTCACGCCTATCAGGCCAGGCGGGGGCATCGGCTAATCTAGTTGTCCTTGTAACCGTAGGACGACTCCGACGTGATCGGCTCCACTCAGGCCCGCCCCCTGGACGGACAGCGCTTGCTGCTGTGCGTCGGCGGAGGCATTGCCGCTTACAAATCGCTCGAACTGGTCCGTCGCCTGCGCGACGCCGGCGCGCAGGTGCAGGTCGCCATGACCAGCGGCGCACAACAATTTGTCACCCCGCTCAGCTTCCAGGCGCTGTCCGGGCAGCCCACCCGCACCACCTTGTGGGACAGCGCCGCCGAGCAGGCGATGGGACATATCGAACTGGCGCGCTGGGCCGATCAGGTGATCGTCGCCCCGGCCACCGCCGACCTGCTGGCGCGTCTGGCGCATGGCCTGGCCGACGACCTGGTCACCACGCTGTGCCTGGCCACCACCGCGCCGCTGACCGTGGCTCCGGCGATGAACCACCGCATGTGGCTGCATCCGGCCACCCAGGCCAACGTGGCGACCCTGCGCACACGTGGCGTGAGCGTGATCGGCCCGGACGACGGCCCGTTGGCCGAAGGCGAATCCGGCCCCGGCCGGTTGGCCGAGCCGGCGGCGATCATCGCTGCGCTGGTCGGCACCGCCGCGCCTGCGGCCTCCAGGAGCGTAGCTGCGCCGGCCTTCGTGCCCGGCAGCGCGCAGCTGGACGGCTTGCGCATCGTGATCAGCGCCGGCCCGACCTTCGAGGACCTGGACCCGGTGCGCTACGTCGGCAACCGCAGCAGCGGCAAGATGGGCTATGCCCTGGCCGCCGCGGCTGCCTACCAGGGCGCCGAGGTGGTGCTGGTCAGCGGCCCGGTGCATCAGACCACTCCGGCCGGCGTGCAACGGATCGACGTACGCTCAGCCGCGCAGATGCGCGATGCGGTGCTGGGCGCGTTTCCGGCCGACATCTACATCGGTGCCGCCGCAGTGGCCGACTACACCCCCAAACGGGTGGTCGCGCAGAAGATCAAGAAGACCGGCGAAACGCTGACCCTGGAACTGGTGCGCACCCCGGACATCCTGGCCGAAGTCGCCGCGCAGACCGGCGCACTGAAGCTGGTGGTCGGTTTTGCGGCCGAAACGCACGACGTGGAGCACTATGCGCGTGGCAAGCTCGCCGCCAAACGGCTGGACCTGATCATCGCCAATCAGGTGGGGATCGAAGGCGGCGGCTTCGAAAGCGACAACAACGCTGCCATCGCCTATTGGCAGGGCGGCGAACGCGCCTTCCCCAGCAGCAGCAAAACCGAATTGGCCGAGCAACTGCTGGCCCTGATCGCGGAGAGATTGCAGGCATGAGCCACCCAACCCAGTCCGTGCAAGTGAAGTTGCTCGACCCGCGCTTCGGCGACATGTGGCCGTTGCCGGCCTATGCCACCGAAGCCAGCGCAGGCATGGACCTGCGCGCTGCGCTGGAAGCGCCGATGACGCTGGAACCGGGAGATGCGGCGCTGATCCCCAGCGGCATCGCGATCCATCTGGCCGACCCGCAGCTATGTGCGGTGATTCTGCCGCGTTCGGGCCTGGGTCATCGCCACGGCATCGTGCTCGGCAATGGCACCGGCCTGATCGATGCCGATTACCAAGGGCCGCTGCTGATCAGCACCTGGAATCGCGGCCGTGCCGCCTTCACCATCGAGCCGGGCGACCGCATCGCGCAGCTGGTGATCCTGCCGATCGTGCGCGTGGGCTTGCAAGTGGTGGATACTTTCGTCGACAGCGCGCGGGGAGCGGGTGGATTCGGCCACACCGGCGTGCGCTGACGGGGGCGTCATATGAGCAAAGCGAGCGAGCGCAGCCAGGCCGCGTCCGGCATGCGCACGAGTGGTCCGGTGTTGGGGGGCGTGTTGTTGCTGCTGGCAGCCTGGTTCGGCTGGAGCGGCTACGCGCAATGGCGCGAAGATGCGATGACGCAGGACCTCGAGCAGGCGCGCGACCGCGCCGTGCAGGACGTCAGCCAGGCCATGGCCAAGCAGGCCAGCCAGCTCGACGCCGTGCTCAAGCAGCCGCAGGTCATCACCGCGTTGGCCAATGGCGATGCGCTCGCCGCCGCTTCGGCCATCCGCGAGCGCTTCAAGGGCGCCGAAGACGTGCAGGTACTGTCTGGCGATCTCACCGCTGCCTATGAAAATCCCAAGGACTTCGGCTATGCGCGGCTGAGCCTGCTCGAGTCGGCGCTGGTCGGCAAACGTGCGCAGGTGCATGTGGTGCGCGACGCCAAGCAGGTCCGCCTCGGCGTGGCGGCAGCGGTGACTTTAGGTACGCAGCCGGCCGTGGCGTATGCGCGCCTGCCGCTGTTGCGGTTGACCGGTCCGCTGGATGCGATCGCAGTGCCCGGCAGCGCCTATCTGGCATTGCGCCAGGGCAGCTACAACGTCGCCGAGCAGGGCGATACCGGGCTGGCCGACGCCGCCGAAACGCTGGCCAGGCCGCTGGGCGACAGCGGTCTGCGCGTTGCCGCCGCCGTGCGACAGAGCGACAGCGGCCCGTTGGGTCTTGGCGCAGTTGGCTGCGCGATCGTGGCGTCGCTGTTGCTCGTCATCGCCGTGCTGTTGGTACTCGCCAGCCGTGGCCGCGTCGCCTTGCCGCGCCGCCGCGTGGCAAGCGAATCGACTGCCGACGAACCTACCTTCGGGCAAAGCCTGCAACACGATGCCAGCGTCGCCAGCCAGGCACGCGCGCTGGACCAGGACGCCGCCGCATCCGCGCCGCCCGCCCTGGTGCCGGCGGTGCAGATCGCCACCGAGATGTTCCGCGCCTATGACATCCGCGGCGTGGTCGGCAAGGACTTGAATCCTGGCGTTGCCGCGCTGATCGGTCAGGCCATCGGCAGCGTGATGCAGGCGCAGGGCCTGCGCGAGGTGGTGGTCGGCCGCGACGGGCGCCTGTCGGGCCCGGAGCTTGCCAACGGCCTGATCGAAGGCCTGCGCCGCGCCGGCTGCAGCGTGATCGACATCGGTCTGGCACCGACGCCAGTGGTGTATTTCGGCGCCTACGAACTGCGCGCCGGCAGCTGCGTGGCGGTGACCGGCAGCCACAATCCGCCCGACTACAACGGCTTCAAGATCGTGATCGGCGGCGAGACCCTGTCGGGCGCGGCGATCACCGACCTGCACCAGCGCATCAACGAAGGCCGCCTGCACACCGTAGCGGTGCCCGGCGAACTGGAACAGCGCGACATCAGCGATGCCTATATCCAGCGCATCGCCGACGACGTGCAGCTGGACCGCCCGATCAAGGTGGTGGTGGATGCCGGCAACGGCGTGGCCGGCGATATCGCACCGCGACTGCTGGAGGCGATCGGCGCCGAAGTCATTCCGCTGTACTGCGATGTCGATGGCACCTTTCCCAATCATCACCCCGACCCGAGCGAGCCGCACAATCTCGACGATCTGGTGAACATGGTGCAGCGCTTCGATGCGGATATCGGCGTGGCCTTCGATGGCGATGCCGACCGTCTGGGCGTGGTCACCAAGGATGGCGCCATCGTGTTTCCCGACCGCCTGCTGATGCTGTTCGCCGCCGACGTGCTGCAGCGCAACCCCGGCGCGCTGGTGATCTACGACGTCAAATGCACCGGCAAGCTGTCCGACTACGTGTTGCGCAATGGCGGCAGCCCGTTGATGTGGAAGACCGGGCACTCGCTGATCAAGTCCAAGATGCGCGAGACCGACGCCGAACTGGCCGGCGAGATGAGCGGACACTTCTTCTTCAAGGAACGCTGGTACGGCTTCGACGACGGCATCTATGCCGCCGCGCGCCTGCTGGAAATCCTGGCCCAGCGCGAGGAAACCCCGTCCGAAGTACTGAACGCGTTGCCCGAAAGCGTATCCACGCCGGAGATCAAGGTGCCGGTCGACGGCGATGCGCATGCGCTGGTGGCGCGCTTTGTCGAGCGCGCGCAGGCCAGCGAAGAATCGCCGTTCGAATCGGCGCGGCTCTCCACGATCGACGGATTGCGTGCGGACTTTACCGACGGCTGGGGCCTGGTGCGTGCCTCCAACACCACGCCGATCCTGGTGCTGCGGTTCGAAGCCGACACCGAGGCTGCATTGAACCGGATCCGTGCGTTGTTCCGCAGCGAATTGCAGGCCTTGCTGCCAGAGCATCCGTTGGCGTTTTAATCGACGGGTGAGTGATAGGCGATTGCTCTGCCGGCATGGCGGCAGAGCAGGTGGTGAGCAGCAGTTGCCGATCCCGTTGCGCTCGACGCTGACAGGTGTAGAGGATCACTTGTACGTCGTGCTCGAGCCCTGCAGACCCAAGCGATCACGATCACGCGCCTCCTAAACCTGCCATGCATAAGCGATCATCCGGCGCCGGAATGGCGGCGTCGTTCCCGGCGTCGTCGTGCAACAACCAGATCGCGTCCCAATACGGATACCCACCGATCTGCTCGGCCAGTCCCGCACGCAACGGCAACGCGACCAGCGAGCGCGCGAACTGGCGGTGATCGGCCTGCAGCGGAAGTGCCGACGCCTGCATCTGCGGCTGCCACACCGTTCCGCCACGGCCACGCGCGCGATTGACCGCCTGGCCAGCCGCCTGTCGCGCGACAACAGCCATCTGCAGCAGCGCAGCCTTGCCCGGTGCCTGCAGCAAGGCGCACCAACTGTCCGGCAGCAGCACCCAGCACAGCAGGCGCGCACCATGCCAGTGACCGGCCATCGCAAGGCTCGCCGCCGCCGCACGCGCGCAGCGCCAGTCCGCAAACAGCGGAACCTGTTGATGCGTCTGCAAACGCAGATGCCAATGCGCCGCAGTGGGCGCTGGCATGGAGACGGGGCGATGAAGCAAGGCGCTGGACATGACCCCAAGCATGCCGATGGCGTTAGCGGAGCGGCATCGGCGATGCGCGTCATCTCAGGTCGGTAACCATCGCAGCGCGATGTACGAACAAACGCATTGACTCTCGGATATCGCGCGCCTGGCATTATCCACTGCAGAGTAAAGCCGATGCAGCATGCTCCATCAGCTCAGTTGCGCAGCCAGCATCACCTCAAACGCCTGAAGACTGGAGCACCAGTGCCGCACTAGCGACTCCCAATCCCGACTCCCCAATCCCCGCTCAATGCACCGCCCGATCCCGCTTCCAGCCGCGATGCTTCACATCCAGATACAGGCTGTAAAACGCGGTAAACGCCGGAAACAGGTTCTGCAGCACGCCCACCGAATCCTGCTTGGCCGAGAACACGAAGTAGCTCAGCGTCATCAGGCTGCCGACCACGCTCATGTACCAGAACATGCGCGGAATCACCGGCTTGCCGGCGCGCTTGGAGGCGACGAACTGCACCAGCCAGCGGCCGCCGAACATCAGCGCGCCCACATAGCCGATCAGCTTCCAGCCGGTGACATGCAGCCCGGTCCAGTACAGCCAGGTCAGCGGTTGGTCCAGCCAATGCAGTTCCATCAGCGCTCCTGCACCACGGTGCGCTTGCTGCGGGTGATCAACCAGGCCACGCCGCGCAGGTCGCGGATGCCGACCAGCGCGCGATTGAGGTTGTTGTACTTGGACACGCCGGCAGTGCGATGGCGGTGATGCACCGGCACGCTCACCGTGCGCCAGCCGGCGCGCTGCATCAGCGCAGGCAGATAGCGGTGCATATGGTCGAAGTAGGGCAGGTCCAGAAACGTCTCGCGCTCGAACAGCTTGATGCCGCAGCCGGTGTCGGGGGTGTTGTCGTGCAGCATGCGCGAGCGGATCGCATTGGCCCACTTGCTGGCCCAGCGCTTGGACCCCGAATCCTGGCGATTGACCCGCCAGCCGGCGAACAGCTTCACCTGTGTCTCGGCGCTGGCACGCGCGGTCAGCAGTTTGGGAATGTCGGCCGGGTCGTTCTGGCCGTCGCCATCGAGCGTGGCGATCCAGCTTGCGCGCGCCGCCTTGACGCCGTTGCGCACCGCCGTGCTCTGGCCGCTCTGGGTGACGTGATGCAGCACGCGCAGTTCCGGCGTGGTGGTCTTCAGGCCTTGCAGCACCGCCAGCGTATCGTCGCGCGAGTGGTCGTCGACATAGACGATTTCGAACGCCACCAGCCCGCGCAACGCAGCGACGATTTCGCCAACCAGCGCGGCGACGTTATCGCGCTCATTGAACACCGGGACGACAACGGAAAGCTGAGGTTGGCTCATGGATTCGTGGTGGCCAGATGAAGGCTGAGCGAAAAAGATCGCGCATTGTGCCCTGACTGTCTGAGTCAGGCATGAAGCGAACGTGCGTTGTGCGCGGTGGAGCGAATGGAAAGCGGCCTGTAGCGTGTTGGATGCTAAGCGCGATCGCCGAAATAGCGGCGGCACCAGTCCACCACCTGCGGCAAGCCGCGCTCCACCGGGGTGGCCGGCTCGAAGCCGAACGCGGCCTGCGCGCGCTGCGTATCGGCCATGGTGCGGACCATGTCGCCCGGCTGCATCGGCCGGTAGACCTTCTCGGCCGGGCGGCCGGCCGCCTGCGCGATCACGTCGATAAAGTATTCCAGCTCCACCGGGGTGTGGTTGCCCAGGTTGAACACCCGGTGCGGCACCGGCTCGCCGCTGGGCGTGTCCAGGGCGCCCAGCACGCCGGCCACGATGTCGTCGACGAAGGTGAAATCGCGCTGCATCTTGCCGTGGTTGAACACCTCGATCGGCCGCCCCGCCAGCACCGCGCGGCTGAAGATCAGCGGCGCCATGTCGGGCCGGCCCCACGGCCCATACACGGTGAAGAAGCGCAGGCCCGTCGCGCGCAGGCCGTACAACTGCGCGTAGGTGTAGCCCATCAGCTCATTGGCGGCCTTGGTCGCCGCATACAGCGAGCGTGGCTGGTCCACGCGCTGGTCTTCGGAGAACGGCGGGGTCGCCGAGTCGCCATACACCGAGCTGCTCGACGCATACACCAGATGCTGCACGCCCCGATGCCGGCACAGCTCCAGCATGTTGACGAAACCGACCAGGTTGCTGTCGACGTAGGCGGATGGATTTTCCAGCGAGTAACGCACCCCGGCCTGCGCGGCCAGATGCACCACGCGCGTGGGCTGGATCTCATCGAACAACGCGGCCAAGCCATCACGGTCGGTCAGATCCCGCGTGCGGATGTCGATGTCCGGGCACAGCACCGCCACCCGGTCGCGCTTGAGCTGCGGGTCGTAGTAGCTGTTGTAGTTGTCCAGGCCCACCACCGTCTCACCACGCGCAGCCAGCGCGCGGCAGGTGTAGGCACCGATGAAACCGGCAGCGCCGGTCACGAGAATGGTCATGGAAGTTGTCCTGGAGATTTTTAGTGGCAAAAGGGAGGCGAAAGGCGACGCTAGACCACTCTGAAGCGCTTCCTGGCGACGTTCGCTCACCCATCGCACTCACCCCATGCTGAGCGGTGCTTCGCTGGCCAGTTTGGCTTTGCGTTCGGCACTGAACGACCACCACGGGCCCGGTGCCTCGCCTTCCATGAAACGCACGATCGACAGGAACACATCGATCACGCACGGATCGTGCAGCACACCGGTGCGCAGGCATAGCTGCGCGTACATGTCGTAGGCATCGCGGCCGCGCAGCTGCGCGGGCACACGGATGCCGATCAGACGCAGATCCTTTTCGCAGGCCGGCCCGACGTTCGGCAGGTCGGTCAGACACAGCAGATGATTGCGATCGACCTTGGCGGGATGCATAGCCGGAATGATCCTCTTGCGCGGGCGCAGGAACTCAGCTGCGCTGGGCGCGTAAACGTTCCAGCACGCCATCCAGCGTGTCCAGGTCGGTGTAGTGGATCACCAGCTTGCCCTTGCCGCCGCGGCCGTGGTTGAACACCACCTTGGTGCCCAGCGACTCGGACAGCTCGGTTTCCAGCGAGGCGATGTCGGCCTGCGGTGCGGCGGCTGCTGGTTTGCCCTTGCGCAACGATCCGGGCACCTTGCCGGCGGCGAACTGCTGCGCACGGTGTTCCACCTCACGCACCGACCACCCCTGGTCGGCTGCTTCCTGCGCCAGCTTGCTGGCCAGTTCCGGCGCCAGGGTGAGCAGCGCACGCGCATGGCCCATTTCCAGACGGCGGGTTTCCAGCAGCACCCGGATCGCCACCGGCAATTCCAGCAACCGCAGCAGGTTGGACACAGACGCACGCGAGCGGCCCACCGCACCGGCGGCCTCGGCATGGGTCAGCGAAAATTCGTCGATCAGCCGCTGCAGCGCCTGCGCTTCTTCCAGCGGGTTGAGATCTTCGCGCTGGATGTTCTCGATCAGCGCCATCGCGATGACGGTGCGGTCGTCCAGCTCGCGCACCACCACCGGCACCTCGGTCAGCCCGGCCAGTTGCGAGGCGCGCCAGCGGCGTTCGCCGGCCACGATCTCGAACTGCCCCGGCGCCAGCTCGCGCGCCACGATCGGCTGGATCACGCCCTGGGCCTTGATCGATTCGGCCAGCTCGGCCAGCTTGACCTCGTCCATCTCCTTACGCGGCTGGTACTTGCCCGGCTGCAACTGGGTGACCGGCAACTGTCGCAAGCTGTCGCCCGGCTGCAAGGCGTCTTCGCTGGCTGCGCTCGGCGCCGCTGCGGCTGCTGCGCCCTTCGGTCCCAACAGCGCTTCCAGGCCGCGGCCCAGACCACGCTTCTTTGCGGGGATCGGCTTGCTCATCAAACGGTCTCCACGGGCCGGTAGGCCTTGTTGCGATCGTTCTGGCGGCGCACGATCTCGCCGGCCAGCCCCAGGTACGCCACGCCACCGCGCGAGGTGCGGTCGTACCCGAGGATGCTCTGGCCATGGCTGGGCGCCTCGGCCAGGCGCACGTTGCGCGGCACGATGGTGCGGAACACCTTGTCGCCGAAATGCTGGGTCAACTCGGCCGACACCGCATTGGCTAGGTTGTTGCGGATGTCGAACATCGTGCGCAGCACGCCTTCGATTTCCAGCGCCGGATTGAGGTTGGCGCGCAGCGCCTCGATGGTTTCCAGCAAGGCAGTGAGTCCTTCCAGCGCGTAGTACTCGCACTGCATCGGCACGATGATCGAGTCGGCGGCGGTCAACGCATTGAGCGTGAGCAGCGACAACGCCGGCGGGCAGTCGATCAGGATGAAGTCGTACTCGTCGCGGATCGGCGCCAGGGCGCGCTTGAGCCGCTGTTCGCGCTCGCTCTGATCCATCAGCTGGATCTCGGCGGCGGTCAGGTCGATGTTGCCCGGCAGCAGGTCGAAGCCTTCCGGCGCGGTCACCCGGATCTCGGCAGCGGTGTTTTCGCCCAGCAGCAGGTCGCAGGTCGAGGCGGCCACATCGCGCTTGTCGATGCCGCTTCCCATGGTGGCATTGCCCTGCGAGTCCAGATCCACCAGCAACACACGCTTGGGCGCGCGCGCCAGGCCGGCCGCCAGATTGACTGCCGTCGTGGTCTTGCCGACGCCGCCTTTCTGGTTGGCAATGGCGATGATCCGGGCCATGCGGGAGAGCCTCGTGGGCAAGGAGTAAGACCGGCCATTATGCGGGCAGGGCGTCGGATCGGGAAATGCCGCCCGCAGCAGCGCGCCGCACCGGCGGGAATGACGGCTGCGCCAGTCAGCCGCTCGGCGAAGTGCCGGCCGGCGGCTCCTTCATGGCCCGGTAGCGCAGCAGGATGTCGGCGATTTCGCCGTCCAGTGCCACCCGTTGCTGCTCGAAGCTGGTCTGCAACCGCAATTGCGCCATCAGCTCGCGATGGCGCTGCTGGATATCGCCGGCCAGCTTGTCGGCAACGGCTTGACCGGCCAGTTCGCGATCACCGGCAGTGCGCAGCATGCTGGCCAGCCCCTCGCGCAGGCTGGTCACATTGAAGCGCGCGGTGTGGATGTTGTTGTCCACGATGGCGATGCGCTCATTGAAGACACGGCGCAGGTCGTCCTCGTTTTGGTAAGACATCAACATCGCCTGATCGGTACGCTGGCGCATCTGCTCGGCGGCCAGATCGGCCTGGCGTTGCTGCTCGCTGGCCGCGGCGGCGGCACGCTCGTCGCTGCTCATCGCGCGCTGCACCTCGGCGCTGCGCATGCCGCTCTTGACGTTGAATTCGTCGCGCGCCTGGTTCACCGCCTCCGGCGGCAGCGTGTCGCTGCATACGCGGGCGCCGTTCTGGTTCCAGCAATACAGCTTTTTCGCGGCCGGTTTGTCCTGCGCACTGGCGGGCGCGGCGGCGATCGTTGTCGCAACGACAGCTGCCGCCGCAGCGGCGAGTAACGCCAAACGGATGTGTATCGGCATCATCGCAGCCCCCTGTCGCCTGCCGTCAGCCTGTGGTGTCGGTGCCGTAGCGGCCACGATAGGCCAGCAGCGGTTCCCGGAAGCCCACAAGGTCGGCGTTTCCTGCCGCAAAAGCAAGCAAGTCGCCCAGGTTGGCCACCGCAATCACCGGGATGCCGGCCTCGGCTGCCACCGCCTGTGCGGCCGAGCGGCGATCCTGTTCGGAGGCGATCTCCTGCCGGTCCAGCGCCACCACGATCCCGGACGGAGTGCCGCCCGCGCCGCGGATGATGCCCAAGGCCTCACGGATTGCGGTGCCGGCGGTGATCACATCGTCGACGATCAAGACCTTGCGCCCCTCAAGCGGCGCACCGATCAGGCTGCCGCCCTCGCCATGCGCCTTGGCTTCCTTGCGGTTGAACGCCATCGGCAGATCGCGCCCGCGCCCGGCATAGGCGCAGGCGAGCGCGGTCGCCAACGGGATGCCCTTGTAGGCCGGCCCGAACAACAGATCGAATCCCACCCCGGCCGCATCGATCGCATCGGCATAGCACTGCGCCAGCTGCGCAGTCTTGGCGCCCGAATCGAAGCGACCGGCATTGAAGAAATACGGGCTGAGCCGCCCGGACTTGAGCGTGAACTCGCCAAAGCGCAGGGCATCGGCGCCCAAGGCCAGCTGCAGGAAACGGGTGCGGTGGTCGGTCATGGTTAGGAGATTGGGGACTGGCAATTCGGGATTGGAAAGCATAGCGGGTCCTACCTTGCATCATCCGCTGATGCGGTACGCTTTCACGCATCTCCAATGTCCATTCCCGAATCCCGGCTCTTCATCTATGCGCATCATCAGTTTCAACGCCAACGGCCTGCGCTCGGCCACGACCAAGGGCTTCTTCGAGTGGTTCGCCACCCAGGACGCCGACGTGCTATGCGTGCAGGAGACCAAGGCTCAGGAGCATCAGCTGGCCGGGCCGAAATTCCTGCCCACCGGCTACAAGGCCTGGTTCCGCGACGCCAGCACCAAGAAGGGCTACAGCGGCGTGGCGATCTACAGCAGGCATGAGCCCGACGAAGTGCGCACCGCGCTGGGCTGGCCCGAGTTCGACGAAGAAGGCCGCTATATTGAGGCCCGCTTCGGCAACCTCAGCGTGGTGTCCTTCTATATTCCGTCCGGTTCGTCGGGCGAGTTGCGCCAGGGCTACAAGTTCCAGGTGATGGAATGGCTGCGGCCGATCCTGGACGAGTGGCTGGCCAGCGGCAGGCAGTACGTGCTGTGCGGCGACTGGAACATTGTGCGCACCGCTTTGGACATCAAGAACTGGAAGTCCAACCAGAAGAATTCCGGCTGCCTGCCTCCCGAGCGCGACTGGCTCAATGGCCTGTGCGCCGACGCCCCGGAAGAAGCCAACGCCGCCAACGGCCGCGGCTGGGTCGACACGTACCGCGTGCTGCACCCCCAAGGCGAGGATTACACTTGGTGGAGCAACCGCGGCGCCGCGCGCGCCAACAACGTCGGGTGGCGCATCGACTACCAGCTGGTCACCCCCTGGATGCGCGACAAGCTGCAACGCTGCGCGATCTACCGCGAACAGCGCTTCTCCGACCACGCCCCTTACATCGTGGATTACGCGGAGTGAGCCAGAAACCAACATTGGCTTCCGAAAGGCAAGGCCGGCGTCTCGCCGGCACCGCTCCGGGCCTGCACCCATGACCAAGTCTGCATCCAATTACAAAGGCTGGCGTGGCATCCGGCACGCCTTCGCCACGCCATCGGCGGCGACCATGGCGCTGCTCGGTTTCGGCAGCGGCTTGCCGTTTTTGTTGATCGCCTCGCAGACCCTCTCGACCCGACTGCGCGATGTTGGCCTGGACCTGGGCAGCATCGGCCTGATCAGTCTGGCCAGCTTCTTCTACTTGCTCAAATTCCTGTGGGCTCCGTTGATCGACCGCTATGCGTTCCCGCTCACCGCGTTTCTGGGGCGTCGTCGCTCCTGGCTGCTGGTGGCGCAGATCGGCGTCACCATTGGCCTGTTTGCGCTGGCATTCTCGCGCCCGGACCTGAGCGTGACTGGTCTGATTGGCTGGGTCTTGTTCGCCTCGTTCTGGGGTGCCACCCAGGACTCGGTCGTGGATGCCTACCGCATCGAAATCGCCCCGGATGCTGCGCAAGCCGCGCTCGCGGCAACCTACACGCTGGGCTATCGCATCGGCCTGATCCTCGGCGGCGCGGGCGCGCTGTACATGGCCGAATATCTCGGTTGGACATGGGCGTACGTAGGCATGGCGGCGCTGATGCTGCTGCCGATCGCCACCACCTTGCTGTGCCGTGAGCCCGACCACCCCGAGGCCACGGTGGTGCGCCGCGTCGATGTCGCCGGTGCGTTCTGGCAGCCGATTTCCAGTTTCTTTTCCAGCAATGGCCTGACGCTTGGGATCGTGCTGCTGCTGTTCGTGGGCTTGTACAAGTTCCCCGACCAAGTCATCGGCGTGATGGCCGGGCCGTTCTATTTGGACTCGGGTTTCACCAAGGCCGATATTGCCACCGTCTCCAAACTGTTCGGCGTCTGGATGGGTATTGTCGGCGCCTTCGCCGGCGGTGCGGCGTTGGCTGCGTTCGGTTTCCGTCGCATGCTGCTGGTCGCGGCCTTGGGCGTGGCGCTTTCCAACCTGGCCTTCCTGCTGATGGCGCACAATCCCGGCAAGCTGTGGGCGTTCTATGCCGCGCTCAGCGCAGACAATCTGTTTCAGGGCTTCGCCGCCACCGTGCTGGTGGCTTTCATGTCCTCGCTGACCGACCGCAACTTCACCGCTACCCAGTACGCCTTGCTGGTCTCGCTGGCAAACCTGCCGGGCAAGTTCGCCGGTGGCGTTTCCGGTTTTCTGGTCGAGGCAACCTCGTACAGCACCTTTTTCATTCTCAGCGCCCTGACCGTGATCCCCACCCTGGCACTACTGGCCTGGCTGTGGCCGCGCCTGCTGGCGCACGATGGGCGGCCGGATTGAAACGTCCGCCAAGGTTTCCGATGATGCCCGCGGGGCAGCGCAATGTGCGAGGCAAGGCATGACCGATCTGGTATTACGTGACATCGATCCATTGCTGGTAGACAGGATCCGTCGCATCTCCGTTGCACGCGGCTGGACCCAGCACCAGGCCGTGATGCATCTGCTCGAACAAGGCCTGTTCGCCAGCGAATACGAAGTCACCGGCGGCCTGCAACACCCGGAAGTCGATGCCCTGGCCGAAGCGATCGCTGCCCTCAAGGCGCTGCCGGCGGGAAATCATCCCTAGCGCTGCACGTCGCTCCGCCAGCGCTGCCTCGCGTGTGAATCCACCCGGAGCGACGATCGACGATGGTGTGCAAGTGCGGATGGCTCGGTCAAAAGCCATGCACATTGCCGAGAAGGGCTCAGGCTACGGCGCACTCGCCGGCTAGACCGCACACATCATCGCCACACCTGATTAGTTGAGCGCTGATGAGAGTCGCCAGACGCAAGGGAGAGCATTTAAAGAAGCGAGGCCGGTGGCATCCGGATCGAGCCGATGCAAGCCGCTTACGCCGGATAAATCGCCCCCAACAATCGCGGCCCCGCCGCCCCGGTTACCGACGGTAGATTTGCCGCACGCCCCGCGATCAGCTCCGCCGCCAACCACGCAAACCCCATCGCCTCCAGATAATCCGGATCCAGCCCATGCTGCGCGCTGGATTCCACCACCACGCCCGGCAACCGTGCCGCCAATCGCGCCATCAACACCGGATTGCGCACCCCGCCACCGCACACCAGCACCCGGCGGGTGTCGGGCTGCAGCCGCAACAACGCATCGGCGATGCTGGCCGCAGTGAGTTCGAGCAGCGTCGCCTGCACATCGGCCGCAGCCAGCGCCACGTTTCCTAAGGACTGCATCGCCTGCAACGCCCAGGCCAGATGAAACTGCTCGCGCCCAGTGCTCTTGGGCGGCGCCAGCGCAAACCACGGGTCGGCCAACAACGCCTGCAGCAGCGCGGCATCGACCTGCCCACTGGCAGCAAATACCCCATCGGCATCGAACGGCGTGCCGTGCTGCTGCTGGCACCAGCTATCCAGCAACGCGTTAGCCGGGCCGGTATCGAAGCCCAGCACCGCGCCATTGCGCGGGATCAATGTCAGGTTGCCGATGCCGCCCAGATTGAGCACTGCACGGTCTTCGTCGCCCACGCCCAGCATGGCCAGATGAAACGCCGGCATCAACGGCGCGCCCTGACCACCGGCAGCCACATCGCGACGGCGGAAATCGGCCACCGTGGTAATGCCGGTGTGCTCGGCAATCCGGCTGGCATCGCCAATCTGCCAGGTGAAGGCCGGATCGGCCTTGGGTCGATGCCGAATGGTCTGCCCATGCGAGCCGATCGCCCGAATACGCCCACGCGCAATACCGCTCTGGCGGATCAATTGATTGGCGGCGGCCGCAAACGCCAGCCCCACCTGCGCATCCAGTTGCCCAAGCGCATCGATGGCGATCACTTCGGCGCCCTGGCCCAGCATCACCAGCGTCTCGCGCAGCTGCGGCTCCCAGGCCACCGTCGTGCCGGCAACCAGTTCGCAGCGGCGGTGGCTGTCGTCTTCGAAGCGCACCAGCGCGGCATCGATGCCGTCGGCACTGGTGCCCGACATCAGGCCCAGGTAAAGCGGGGATTCCAGGTGTTCCAGAGCAGACATGCCAGAGCCAGTTGCGCAGCGATCCAGCAGCTTGTGCAGCCGGGGCAGGGGCCGTCAACCGGCCCCGCACCCACTCAACCGCGCGGCTTGCCCTTGGCAGGCTTGGCGGCGTCGGCGTAGATCAACTTCTCCATGCCTTCGATACGCGCCAGCGCCGGCGCCGTCTGCGCACGGAATGCGGCCAGCTCGGCGCCTTGCAACGGTTCCGGCGGCGGCATGGTCACCGACATCGGGTTGCGCTGCTGCCCGGCTACGCGGAATTCGTAATGCAGATGCGGGCCGGTCGCAAGACCGGTCATGCCGACATAGCCGATCACCGTGCCCTGGTTGATGCGCTGCCCCGCCTTGACCTTGCCGAAGCGCGACATGTGCCCGTACAGCGTGCTGAAATTCCTGCCGTGATCCAGGATCACCACATTGCCGTAGCCGCGCTGGGTGCCGACAAACACCACCCGCGCATCGCCGGCCGCCATGATCGGCGTCCCCGACGCTGCCGCGTAATCCACACCTTTATGCATGCGCATCGTGCCCAGCACCGGATGCCTGCGTGCGCCGAAGGTCGAACTGATGCGGCTGTAAGCCACCGGCATACGAATGAAGCTCTTTTTGAGCGGCCGGCCGGTGATGTCGAAATACTCGGCCGGCTTGCCAGCACGCTCGAAGCGGAAGCCGGTGTAGGTCTTGCCGCCGGTGGTAAAGGTCGCCGCCAGGATGTCGCCGGTGTTGATCCGCTCGCCCTCGCGCCAGGTCTCGTCCATCACCACGCTGAAGCGATCGCCCGGCTGCAGATCCTTGTCGAAGTCGATGTCGTATTTGAAGATCTCGTCGGTCATGATCGCCACTGCCGCCGGCGACAGGCCCGACTTGCCGGCCGAGGCGTACAGCGAGCTGCTGATCTCCCCGCTTGCCACCACTGTGCGCGTGGTCGTCGCTCGCTCGGTGACGTTCTCGCGCACGCTGTCGCCCAGCAGACGCAGCTCCACACGGTGGCTGTCGTCGCGGTCGAAGCGCAATGCGCGCAGCTCGCCTGGCGTGGGCATATCGAAGGCGATCTCGGCGCCCGGGCGCAGCTTGGTCAGCGCCTCCTTGGTGCCCGGATGCGCCAGCACCTGGTACATCACCGTGGTCGGGATTCCCAACTCGCCGAACAGGGTGCTCAGCGTCTGGCCCGACTTGACCTGCACGATTTCCCAATCGGTACTCGGCGCCAGCTGCTTGCGGCTCGGCACCAACGGCGGCAGCGGCAAAGCCAGTGTGGAATGGCTGGACAGCGGCGTATCGATGGCATTGGAGAAGCCCGGCACGATCGTGGCCACCAGCGCACCGATGGTGGCGAACAGGCTGGCGTGGATCCAGTGACGGCGCGTCCATTGATCGTTGAACGCGGCCGGAAGATGGGCCTTGAGCTTGCGATGCAGGGCAGTGTCGTGGAGGACGTGGAGGCGTTCTTGAAAGCGCCGCTTGCGTGCACGGCCCTGCTCTGAGTTCTGCATCGTTCAAATTCCTCGCTGGCTCGAAGTGCGAGCCCAATCGCCGGTACCATAGACAGCCTGTAACAGCGCGTCAAACCATTGAGCCTGTTCAACATTTTCATTTGGCGCGGAATTAACCCGCGTTTAACATCGTTCACGTTTTTGACGGCAAGCGCCGCTGGAGTCTGTGGTTGGCCACTATCGAAGAATCCCTCGCACTCATCGGCCGCGGCGCCGAAGAGATCCTCAAGCTCGATCAGCTCGAAGCGCGCCTGAAGTCGGGCGTGCCACTGCGAGTAAAGGCCGGGTTCGATCCCACCGCGCCGGATCTGCATCTGGGCCACACCGTGCTGCTCAACAAGATGCGGCAGTTCCAGCAGCTCGGGCACCAGGTGATCTTCCTGATCGGCGACTTCACCGGAATGATCGGCGACCCCAGCGGCAAGAACGTCACCCGCAAGCCGCTCAGCCGCGAAGACGTGCTGGCCAACGCGCATACCTATGAGGAGCA